>CAVIGM010000001.1:0-62382 GCA_963642455.1 Anaerovoracaceae bacterium
ATGTAGAATATCGTGAAAATTTTGAAAAAATGGAAGTTTTGTATCCAATTTGCATTTATTTTAATTCTTATATAAGATTAAATCCATCTTAAACAGAATTGGAGGTGGGAAAATGCAAATCGAACCAAAACAAATTAAAGCTGAAACATTGAAATGGATTTCAATGAACAAGAAACGTGTCGGTCAGACGCTGCTTATAGTATTCATTTTACTTTTTGCAATAGCGATTAAGGCTTACGAGAGCAACAAGGATAATGTAAGCGTCGAAGCGTCAGAGTCTCAAATCGAGGAGGTTGATGCCTATGTGGACATTAGTGGGGAGGTTAATAAGCCGGGCATATATAAATTTCAAGATGGAACACGAGTTTTCGAAATAATAGATATGGCTGGCGGACTTACTTCAAACGCAGATATAGAAGCAATAAATCAAGCGGAATTTGTAACTGATGGTCAGAAGATAATTATTCCATCGGCAAATTCTGAAACCGCTATTTCTAATAATAGCGCAGATGCGAAATCATCCGGGAAAATAAATATTAACACTGCATCCAAGGAAGATCTTATGTCATTGAATGGAATAGGGGATTCAATTTCTGAAAGAATAATCTCATATAGGAAAGATAGTAGATTTAATTCAATAGAAGACATCAAGAACGTAAATGGAATAGGTGATGCAATATTTGAAAAAATCAAGGATGAAATATGTGTTTAATTTATATTCAATTTGAATGAGGAGGAAATTGATATGAAGTACAGTCACTTTAATGATAAAAATGGAATATGCAAGTTGAGCGAAGCAGATGCATTGCTTAAATACGATCCTCTCAACGAGACGCATTTCATAGCAGCGGTAAAAGATATACTCAGAGAGTGCCATATTAACAGTCACTATAAGGGCTATGATATTCTGATTGACGCGGCAAGAATCATATACCTTTCAAGCTTTGAGCATTTATTGATTACAAAAGAGATATATGATGTACTTGCCGTTATTTATAAGACTAATAGCTCGCAGATTGAGCATGCAATGAGAACTGCAATTTCCTGTGGCTGGCAGAAGTACCAAGAAGCTAACAAGAATAAGAATAGAAATAGCAAGAAGAATAAGAACGAGTCTATGAATATGACTAAGAAGAACGAGTCAGCGAATCTGATTACGCTCAAGATGAAGAATAATAATCGCGAAGCCTTCTCGATTTTCGACAAGCGCCCAAGCAATAATCTCTTCATAAACTGTATTTCAAGGCTTGCAATCGGAAGGACGGGATTGGTATAGTTAAGATATAATATGCAATAAATAAGGAGAAATTATATCTTATGGAACAGTCCAAAATCGACAGAATTAACGAGCTTGCAAATAAGTCGAAGACAACAGAACTTACACCCGAGGAAAAAGAGGAGCAGCGTGCACTTAGAAGAGAATTCCTTGATAGCATCAGAGCTGACCTTAAGGCTACCCTTGAAAGCATTGAAATCGTTGAAGATAACGAGTATAATTAGATGTTAATTTATAAAGGAGATTAGCTATGGAAAAACTCGGTTTAAACGAAATAAGAGAAATGTTCAAGGACTTCTTTGTTAGCAAGGGTCACTATGCCGGAGGAAGCGCATCTTTGATCCCTCGTAATGACAAGAGCCTTATGATAATCAACTCAGGAATGGCACCTCTTAAGCCTTATTTTGCAGGCGTTGAGACACCTCCAAATAAGAGAATGACAACCTGTCAGAAGTGCATTAGAACCAACGACATCGAGAACGTAGGAAAGACCGCAAGACATGGTACTTTCTTCGAGATGCTTGGTAACTTCAGCTTCGGAGACTATTTCAAAGAGCAATCATTGAATTGGGGATGGGAATTCATTACTGAATGGTTGCATCTTCCTGAAGAGAAGATTTGGGCAACAATATATGAGGATGATGACGAGGCCTTCGAGATATGGAAGAAGATCGGAATGCCTGAGGAGAGGATAGTAAGACTTGGCAAGGACGATAACTTCTGGGAAATCGGTCTTGGCCCATGCGGACCTTGCTCGGAGATTTATTACGATAGAGGCGAGGAATATGGATGTGGAAGTCCCGACTGCAAGCCAGGCTGCGATTGTGACAGATACCTTGAGTTCTGGAACCACGTATTTACTCAGTTTTCTAAGGAAGAAGATGGTTCATATTCCAACTTAGCTCATCCTAATATCGATACAGGTATGGGACTTGAGAGACTTGCATGCATTATGCAGGGCGTAGATTCCATCTTTGATGTTGATACAGTAAGACATATTCTCTCAGCTGTTACTGATATGGCTGGAGTTGAATACCAGGCAGGCAATCACAAGGTTGATGTCAGCGTTAGAATTATTACTGACCACCTAAGATCAATGGTATTTATGATCGGTGATGGAATTCTTCCTTCAAACGAGGGTAGAGGCTACATCCTCAGAAGAATTATTCGTCGTGCAGCAAGACATGGCAGACTCCTCGGAATTAAAGAAGAGAATTTCCTTGTTGAGCTTTCAAATAAGGTAATTGAGGTATCCGGAGGAGCTTATCCTGAGATCGTTGAGAAGAAGGACTATATTCAGAAGATTATAAGAATCGAAGAGGACAAGTTCGCAAAGACTCTCGACAAGGGCCTTGCAATTCTCGAGGATTATATCGCAGAGACCAAGGAAGAGGGCAAGACCGTTCTTGACGGCGCTAAGGCCTTCAAGCTCTATGATACATATGGCTTCCCTGTAGAGGTTACAGCCGAAATCCTTGAAGAAAACGATATGACTATCGATATGGACTCTTACGCAGAGCATATGCAGGCGCAGAAGGACCTTGCTCGTGCAGGACAGAGAAACACAGAAGAAGAGGCTTGGAGAGACGCATCGGAATATTCCGAGCTTCCGCATACTGATTTTCTTGGATATGAGCAAGCTACGGCTGACGCAAAAGTGCTCTATGTGGGCGACTACGACAAAGATAGGAAATTCCTTATTTTTGACAGAACTCCATTCTATGCAACAAGCGGTGGACAGGTATACGATACAGGAATTGTAAGCCACAACGGAACGTCTGTTGAAGTCGTTGAAGTACTGAAGGAGAATGGAATATTCCTTCATGTTATCAAGGCAGAGGACGCTGGCGAGGTAATGAAATTCAAAGTAGGCGACGAAGTTGCTCTTGCTATCGATACCACAAGAAGACACAAGATTGGAAGAGACCATAGTGCTACACATCTTTTGCAGCAGGCATTAAGAGATGTTCTTGGCGACCATGTAATGCAAGCCGGCTCTTATGTAGATGAGAATTATTTGAGATTCGACTTCAACCATTTCCAGCCTGTTTCCGCTGAGGAGATTGAGAGAATCGAGCAAATCGTTAATACAAAGATTGATGAATTCCTTCCAATTACAATGAAGGAAATGCCTATCGAAGAAGCTAAGAAGCTCGGTGCAATGGCGATTTTCGGTGAGAAGTACGGCGATATCGTAAGAGTTGTCAATATGGGCGATTACAGCATTGAATTCTGCGGTGGTACACATTTAAGCAATACCGGAAAGATTGGTGCATTCAAGATTATCAATGAATTCGGTGTAGCATCCGGCGTCAGAAGAATAGAGGCTGTAACTGGCTCAAATGTTGTTAAATATCTTGATGGCAAGGAAACAACAATAAGCGAGCTTGCAGATGTTCTCAAGGCTAATGAGAATGACATCGTAAGAAGAGCTAAGCAGCTTGTTTCGGAGAAGAAAGAGCTCGAGAATACAATTAAGGCTTTCAAATCTGACGAAATCAGCAGCTCAGTTGATAGCGTAATTGCATCTGCAGACCTTGTCGGAGATGTTAAGCTTATTACCAAGAAGTTCGAAGATACCGACATTGACCAGCTTAGAAAGCTCTCGGATGCTGTTAAGGAGAAATGCGATTCTGTTGTTATGGTTTTCGCTGCAGTTAATGGTGAGAAGCTGAGCTTCATTGCATCAGTATCAGATGATCTTGTTGGAAAGGGCTATCATGCTGGAAAGCTGATCAAAGAGGTTGCTGCAGTTGCTGGTGGCGGTGGCGGTGGCAAGGCTAATATGGCACAGGCTGGCGCTAAGGATGCAAGCAAGATTGATGCAGCCTTCGCAAAGGCTAAAGAGCTGTTATAATAATTATTATAACTATTATGTTTTCGATAGCTTGATAGTTTGATAGTTTATAACTTGATAGCCAAAGAATTTATATGAGATCTATATGAGGGAGGATACATAAATGAGCAAGAATACAATTATGTTTGAAGGACTCAAGGACGACCAGATTAATAAGAAGCAGGCTCTCATGGAGGTATATACTGCATTAACTGACCGTGGATATAATGCAATTGATCAGATTGTCGGTTATCTTACTTCAGGAGATCCTTCATACATCACAAGTCACAACAATGCAAGAAATATGATTCTGAGAATTGATAGAGATGAGCTTCTGGAAGAAATCCTTAAGGCATATCTTGGACTTTAATCAATTTGCAATTTAGTTAAATTTAGTTAAAGCAATTATCAATTTAGTATGAAAAGAATTCTCGGGCTTGATGTTGGTGATAAAACTGTGGGGGTCGCTGTTAGCGACCCTCTTGGTATACTTGCAAGTGGCGTTACAACAATCGAGCGAGTGGGCATTCGCAAGGATACAGGCAAGGTCATTGATTATATCAGAGAATATGACTGCGATACGGTTGTTATAGGTTTGCCACTTAATCTTGAAGGCGAAGATAGCATTCAAACCGAGAAGGTGAGAGCCTTTCGGACGATGCTCGAGAATAAGCTTCGAAGTTTAGGCCCTTTATCAAGGGTGAGAATTGAATGGCAGGATGAGAGATTTTCAACCTGTGAAGCCGAAGAGGTTCTAATAGAAGCGAATATGTCCCGTGAGGACCGAAAGAAAATCATCGATAGGCAGGCGGCCATCGTGATTTTGCAAAGATATTTAGATGCGAGGTAGGGGAGTATATAATGATTAAGCTTAGTAAAAAAGGCAAGATGAATTTTATAATTGCTTTGGAGCTTGCAATGCTTGCGGTAATTTTCTCGATATTAACAATGACCGTTGATGTAAGACCAGTTGGGCCTAAGCATAGCTTTGTTGGCTTGGCAAGTCTCAATCTGGCGGCCCACAATAACATTGGCGTGAGCATGACATGGTACAAGATTACACAGCTTCTTGGCTACCTTGCTTGTCTTATGGTAGCTGCACTGGCTGTTGTCGGCCTAATTCAGCTGATTAAGAGAAAGAGCCTTAAGAAAGTAGATATGACCATTCTCGAGGCAGGTTGCTTGTATCTTATAATGTTTGCTCTATATGTGTTCTTTGAGAAATTAGCTCTCAATTATAGGCCTATTATTATGCCGGGTGAGACAGCTCTTGAGGCTTCATTTCCGTCGTCGCATACAATGCTTGGAATTGTAGTCTTTGGAAGCATTGCAATGATAGCTAATGATTACATCAGAAACAGCAGGGCTGTCATGCTTGTTAAGGTGATAATGATAATTCTTCTTATACTGATTGTTGTCGGAAGACTTCTTTCCGGTGTTCACTGGATGAGCGACATACTCGCAAGTGTTCTAATTAGCGCTACACTTCTACAGTTATTTAATTCGTTCAGAATAATAATTAAGGATAATCAAATATAATCAAGGATAACCAAATATAATCAAGGAGAAAGAAAATGATTAGCTGCAAGGAATATACTTTACTTGAAAAAGAGCGTATAGCTAAGCTGCCGATTGACAATATAAGATTCGATATTTTCCAGGTAGGGGATAACCCTGCTTCAAATGCATATATCAAAGGCAAGATGAAGGATTGCGCAGAGGCTTCAATCAAGGCAGAGCTCCACAAATTCGATGAATCTATCACACATGACGAGCTTGCTTGTGAAGTTGCAAAGGCTGCCGAGGATAGCGCAGGCATCATCATTCAGCTTCCTGTGCCTTCTCATATTAACGCCTTTAAGATTATAAGGGAACATACCAAGCCTTATCAGGATGTAGACGGCTTCGTTTTCGATGTTAACAAGCCATGCACCCCGCTTGGCATAATGAACTGGCTTGCTTATAACAATGTAGAAATTGAAGGCAAGAATGTTGTTATTATCGGCAGAAGCAGAATTGTAGGAAGACCGCTTGCCAGAATGATGGAAATGGCAAATGCCACTATTACTATCTGCCACAGCAAGACTCCGATGGAGAACATGAAGCAGCTCTGCCAGCTCGCGGACATCATTGTCGTAGCGGTAGGGAGGCCTAAATTTTTCTCTTTTGATGTAATAGATAAGAAGCCAATAATTATTGATGTGGGAATTAATCGCGACGAGAATAAAAAATTAGTTGGCGATGTAGATAAAGAATATATGGAAAAACAAGGCTGCTATGTTACGCCAGTTCCCGGGGGAGTAGGGCTTCTGACAAGATTGGCGCTTGTTCAGAATATCATTAAGAACATAGATCAGCAGTAGATGTTAAATGTATGAAAAGAGATATAACTATTCCTTAAATCACAATTTTGGGAAGAGTTATATATAGAAAAGCAAGGAGAATACCCATGAAAGAACTTTCCAAAGAATTAAGCATCAGAACAACGCTTGTCGAAGAGGAAAAGATTTCTTATGCATCTGATGAAATATTTCTTCCTGATGGCGGCATAGATTGTAACGAAGGCTGTAATCCCTACGGCTTTCCTTCAGAGTTGCTTGATGCAATGAAAAACTTCGACATTAAGAGATTCGGACCTTACCCACATAGCCATGCAATTAACGATGGCCTTGCGGAATATTGGAAAGGATGTTCGGATATCGAGCCTGAGAATATTCTTCTCGCCGACGGAAGCATAAATGCCCTCTATACTGTCTTTGGCATTTTCAATAATCCTGGCGCAGTTGTTCTTGGTATTGCTCCTCAATTTACGGACGCCGAAATGACCGTTAAATTGCTCGGCATGGAATATCGCTCCGTTAAATTAAGAAAAGAAAATAATTATAAATTTGATACCGACGAATTTATTGCCAATATAACGGATGATGTCAATGTCATCTATATCGACAATCCTAACAACCCAACCGGTCAGATGATTGGAATTTACGAAATTGAGAAGATTCTCGGACGTGCAATCGAGGTTGGCGCTGCTGTAATCATAGATGAGGCTTATGGAGATTTCATGCCTAATCAGAATTCCGCAATGAAGCTTACTGAGGAATATCCTAATTTGATTATGGTTCGCACCCTTTCTAAGGCTTTCGGACTTGCCGGCCTTCGTGTCGGATATGTAATTGCGCCTAAGCCTCTTATTTCATATATGAAAAAGATAGTTAATCCATATCAGGTAAGCGAATTTGCAAGAGAAATGGCTGGTGAAGCTCTTAAACATCCTTATCATGTATGGGAGAACATCAAGGATTTCGCAAAAATGAAGCGCGACATTCGAGAAGTTCTCAAGACTCCGGGCCATCTTAAGCTTGCAGAGTCTTATGATACTGTATCGATTTTCCTTCTGATGCATGATGATCCTAATGTAGACCTTCAGAAGCTCTTCTGGGAGAACAAAGTCCTCTGCGTTTCCGGTTACAGCTTCGATTCGCTTGATAAATCCTCAGCTCGAATCCGTTTGCCTAAGATTGACGAATTCCCTGTGCTTTTGGATGCAATTAAGACAATTCATCAGGCGTAATTTGCGATTTAAGCGATTTTTATATAACTTACGTAATCTTGGCCCTCTGTTTGCATTATTTCCTCAAATCAAAGAAATATAGGCAAATAGAGGGTTTTGCAAAATAAAGGCAAAATATAAGGAAAATAAAGGGAGATTAAGGTAAATTAAGGAGGTTTTCTTATGAATAAGCTCACAGAACTTATCAGAAACGACATGAAACCAGCACTTGGCGTTACAGAGCCTGGCGCAATCGCTTTTGCCGTAGCATCCGCAAAGGCGAAAACATCCGGAGAGATAATCAAAGTCGAAGTTGCGCTTAATTCCGGAATGTATAAGAATGCCTTTACCTGCGGAATTCCAAATTCTGCTAATTTCGGAAATCTCTACGCCGCTGCCCTTGGCGCAGTTGCTGCAAGAGCCGAGCTTGGACTTGAATCGCTTACATATATTACAAAGGAAGATGATGACGCGGCCGCAGCTTTGGTTGATGCGGGCATCATAGATGTATATATGGACCATATAGGCTCTGAGATTACAATCGAGGCCACCGTCAGAACAACAAATGATATTTGCACAGTATATATTCGCGACTCACATACAAATATCGTCAGAATCGTCCTTAACGACGAAATAATATTCGAGAAAACCTCAGACGAAAATATTGTAGCTTCATCTCAAACGTCGTCGCATTCATCGGCCACAAAGTCTGCGCCTTCCCCTGCCCCTACTTCTGCTCCTGCATCTACACCTGCACCTGCACCTATACCTTTAATTCATAAATATAGTCTGCAGGAAATCTTTGATTATATAGAGAACGTAGATATAAGCGAAATATCCTTTATTTCGGATGCCTTCAAGATGAATCTTGAACTACTTGACGAAGGACTTAACTCTGATAGAGCAAGCATTGCAAAAAGCCTATATAAAGCTAATGGAAACATGCTTATTTCTGATGATGATCTTGCCACAGCTCAGCTTCTGTGCAACGGTGCGATTGAAGCAAGAGTCCTTGGCCTATCCAAGCCTGCCATGAGTATCACTGGCTCAGGCGCCCATGGAATAATTGCTACAATGCCACTTTATGCATATAATGCCGTGCATAGTATCAACGGAGACAGCAGTGCAAATGACGACAAGCTTCTTCGTGCTACAGCCTTAAGCTATTTAATCTGCATGTATATCAAGGAGTATTCGGGCAAGCTCTCAGCCTTTTGCGGATGCGGAATTGCTGCAGGTACCGGAACTGCTTGCGGCCTTGCCTACCTTATGGGAGCAAATAAAGACCAGTTAGAATTATGCATACAGAATATGTCGGCAGGCCTTACAGGAATGATCTGCGACGGCGGTAACCACGGCTGTGCTATGAAAGGAATTGTAGCCACAGATGCCGCCTTCCGTTCTGCTAAGCTTGCAATAAATAATGTGGCTATCGAAGGCATACATGGAATCAATGGTCTGAATGCCGAGGATACCATGAGAAATATGGGCCTCATAGCCTCTCCAGGCATGGTCAAGACCGAGGAGACCATCGTCGAAATCATGCAAAATAAGTAAATAGAAAGATAGAAAACAGAAGAATAACTATTAAGATTAACTATTAAGATATTAAGGTTAAGACGAATAGACAAATAAATAATCGGTATGGCCAATGAGGATGCGAGTATTGGACCTTACCGATTATTTATTATATAAAACACACTATCTAGAAATATGCATCACTGGAAGTTAAAGATACATATTGTACTAGCAAATTGGAACCCGCCAGCTGCGGCATTGTAATTCCTATTTCTTATTTCTTACTTCTGACTTCTTGCTTCTTGCTTCTTGCTTCTTATACAACTAATCACCTACTGGCCTTACTGATAAACAGGAACGAAGATAATATCTCCAGGCTGAATATCTCCTGCACTGATCTCGTTAATCTCGCAAATATCTCCTACTACATCACGAAGATCCATGCCAGTGTCGCTATATTCATCTGCAATGCTCCACAATGTATCATTCTCACTTATCTCAACCTGAGCAAAAGTATCAAATGAAGCAGCCTGTGTGTGCGTTGATGAAATTAATCCAGCAATTCCGAATATTAAGATTGTCGTGCAAATAAATGTCATAACAATGAATCTGATTGGTGAAACTAATCTATATTTCTTCTGCATATCTATCCCTTCCTTCTAACCTGCTATCTAAGCTTCTATCTAACTTCTCAGGAACTGCTTACCTACCTATTAACGATAAGCTTTTGAATTCTCTTTATAAGCGTTCGAACACTTGTTCTTTTGTCTAAATTATAAATATCGAACATATGTTTGTCAAGCACTTTTTCGAACAAAAGTTCGGATTTTTCCTCGATTTATTCGTGACAATTATTGCATAGAGAATCTTTAGCTGATGCTTGTACTTAGCGATTGGCCTTCCTCTTGCTGCACTCGGCGAGACAATCTTGTATCAGCTGCGTCAAGGCTTTTCAAGCAAGAATCAAAAAAACGAGTGATCGGAATCACTCGTTTAAGTCTATTCATGTTTGTTTATCTGATGGTCATTCATTCAATCAATTAAATCCGCATATTCCGCATGTATGAAGTCCTTAAGCGTATCCGGATTAAGGCGAAGCGACAGTCCCCTTCTGCCGCCGGAAACATATATCTGATCAAATAAGACAGCGGTCTCGTCAATATATGTCGGATAGAGCTTTTTCATGCCTATAGGTGAGCAGCCGCCCCTTATATAACCCGTCAAATCAAAGATTTCCTTGACGTGAATCATCTCTATCTTCTTATTTCCTGAGCCAGCCGCAGCCTTCTTGAGATTGAGGCTTGCCCCTACCGGAATGACATAGACAAATAATTGCCCCTCATCCCCTCTTGCCACAAGGGTTTTGAACATCTCATCAAGGGAGCAACCTACCTGCTCAGCCGCATGCTCGCCGATATTATTTTCCTCGTCACATTCATATTCGACGAAGGAATAATCGATCTTTGCAGCGTCAAGCTGCCTCATCGCATTTGTTTTATTTACTTTCTTTGACATGTTCCGCCTCGATTCTGTCAAGCTTATCCGCAAGTTCCTTCCTCTTTATTATGCAAAACAGCAAAATTGCCGCCATTACAATACATACGATTGCGATGCCAAGATAGTTCTTTTGCTTAAGAAAGTGGCCAAAGAAAAGGCTTCCGAGCATTCCAGGGCTTCGTCCGATAGTAGATAGTATAAGAAAAGGCAGAAGTTCCATTTCGGAGATTCCCGCAACATAGGCTACAAGGTCCTTAGGTATTCCCGGAATGATATATATCAACAGGACGAGTAGATAGCCGCGGCCAGAATTGAGCTTCCTTCGGTAATTTTCGACTTTGTCCTCTCCAAATAGAATGCTAACGGATTGTGCGCCAAGCAACTTCGCAATGAGAAAAGCTATGCATGCTCCGACAAAACCTCCGAGTATAGACAAGAGATAGCCTCCCCATATCCCGAACAAATAGCTTGAAGCAAGCTGAATCGGCTGACCGGGGATGAAGCAGATTATAACCTGCACAGCCTGAAGCCCCGCGAGAATAAGAAATATCTCGGCTTTGTTCGAGTCAAGATTCTCAAGCTTATGCATAAGCCAATATTTGCTGAAAATAGTATCACCGCAAGTCAGATAGAGAATTACAGGAATTCCTATCAGGATGAAAGCTATTAACAATAATTTGCTGATCGCAAGAATTCGTTTTCTGTCCATCTTAAATCTTTAGAATTCAATTATTCCCTTCTTATATAAGCTATCGAGGCTCTTGATTAGGCCATATTTGGCATGCTCATAGGTCAAGCCGCCTTGGAAATACGCGATATAAGGCTCTCTTAGAGGCGCATCGGCACTAAGCTCTATGGATGAGCCCTGCACGAAGGCCCCTGCCGCCATGATTACTTTGTCACTATATCCTGGCATATCCCAAGGTGTCGGCTCTACATAAGAATCTATAGGCGAAGCCGACTGAATCGCTTGACAGAAAGCAATTGTGGCATCTGGATTTCCGAACTTGATAGCCTGAATTATGTCGCTTCTCTTTGTACCAACCTTAGGCATAACCTCATAACCTAATTTATGGAAAGCAAGTCCTGTAAGTGTTGCGACTTTGACGGCTGAATTTACGACCTTAGGTGCAAGAAAAAGTCCTTGAAGGACATGTCTGTTCTGCCCGTAGGTCAGGCCGCACTCTGCCCCGATTGCAGGGCAAGTGAGACGATACGAAATCTGCTCGATAAGCTCCTCTCTTCCTACAATATAGCCACCGGAAAGCGCAATTCCGCCACCTGGATTTTTTATCAAAGAGCCTGCCATAACATCAACTCCAAGCTCTGTAGGTTCAACAATATCGACAAATTCGCCGTAACAATTATCAAGCATAACGATTGCCGAAGGATTGACTTCATGCACGATTGCCGCAGCCTTTCTAATGCTATCAAGAGAAATAGCAGGCCTGAAATCATAGCCAGTTGAGCGCTGCATTGCAACAACTCTGGTCTTATCGGAAATAGAAGCCTTAAGCGCAGCGAAATCTATATCGAGCTCTTGGCTCAGAGGAATCTCTTTATATGATATACCATAATCAATTATTGTCCCCTTGAATGTATCATCTGTCTTGTCTATGCCTATTACATTCTGAAGCGTATCATAAGGCGTTCCGCTTGCCTCTATCAATTCATCGCCCGGCTTAAGAAGCCCGAGCAAGGTAGTCGCAATAGCATGCGTTCCGTTTACTATATTAGGTCTAACAAGAGCCGCCTCTGTATGGAAAACCGAGGCATATACTCTCTCAACTGCTGCCCTTCCAGCATCATCATAGCCGTAGCCTGTCGACCAATCGAAATGCGTTGCATTTATATGATTATCTTGAAAAGCCTTCAGAACTCTGAGCTGATTGATTGCGCAGATATCGTCTGCCTCGGCGAATTTGGCGCTCAGCTCTTTCTCAGCATTCTCAATAAATTCAATGACTTTGGAGTCAATTTGTAATTCTTCAATTAAATATTTGTTATATAAATTAGACACTTATTTGTCGTCCTTTCTTTCGAGTTCCCATTCCATGCCTTTAACAAGGTCGCGCTTAACATTCATCTTATGAGATGCATACAGCTGAGTTGTTGTAACCTGCTCATGGTCGAGCAAGGCCTGGACATCAAAGATTGAATTGCCCCTTCCAATCAAGCTTGTTGCAGCTGTGGCACGAAGCTTATGAGGGCTATATCCGCTCTTTCTTGAGGTATTTAGCGCAATAGATGTGTATTTCTTAACAAGATCTCTTATCGCTCTTTCGGTCATTCTTTTGCCTTGCAATGACAAGAACAAGGCATCCTCTGCGGCATCGTTTTCCGAAATAATATTCACTCTCTCGTTCTTCAAATAATCGTTAATTACCATCTCTACGGAGCGGTTGAGAGGCATGATGGACTCCTTGTCCCTTTTTCTATATATCTTGAACTCCCCTCTTGAGAAGTTAAACGAAGATACATTGAGCTGCTGCAATTCGGAAAGTCTCAGCCCGTAGGTTAGAAAAACAATGAGTATCGCCTTGTCACGGAGCTTGGTTTTCTCCCAATAGGACCTCTCGTGAGGAGTAAGGCCGCTGCCGTTTGTAACAGCATCGAGCATAATCATAACCTCGTCGTCTTGCAAGGCCTTGATTTCCCTTTCTCCCGGCTTAGGCACTCTAATCGGGTCGAAGCCGTCAGTTATATTATTCTCGACTAAGCCGTCACGATACAGCTGCTTGAATAGCACGGATATGGATGATTTCTTTCTTGCGAGAGTCTTGTTGCTGTTCTCGTAAATGGTCACGGTCTCGCCGTTATCTACGACATAATTTCTGGCATAGTCGATGAAGAGGTTAATATCTGCAGCCGTTACATTATTAAGCTCCTCGAGTTTTATCTTCTTAGGGACCTCAGCCTCGGTCAAATCCGTCTCTTTGATTAAATAGTTAAAGAAAAAAGTTACGTCATGTAGATAGGCAAGTCGCGTCTTCGGGAGTACGTTTCCCTTGAGATACGAGAAATAAGAGCGCATGAAATTAGGAAGAGCGCTTTCGAGAGACTGACATTCGAGGAAAATCTTATTGTTCTTCTCGACGATATTGTCAGGCTTGTCGCTCTTATTATGGCTTATGTATTCCTTGTTATCTATGGTCTTAGTTCCCAAAATCCTCTCCTCTTAGAGATAGGCTGCGACGATTTTCTTTAATACATCAACAGCTTGATCCCCTTCTTCGATGTCAATCCACTTGCAATCATCGTATCTCTTAAGCCATGTAATCTGGCGCTTAGCAAGGTGTCTTGAATCCTTCTTAATCTCCTCGACAGCTTCTTCAAGCGTACATTCGCCGTTATAATAATCCACAAGTTCCTTATAGCCGATGCTTCTCATTGACGGATTCTCAAGAGTATAGCCCTTGTCCATAAGCTGCTTAACTTCTTCGCAAAGGCCTTTTCTAATAAGCATATCAACTCTTCTGTTGATTCTGTCATACAGGCGCTCCCTGTCCATATTCAGCGCAATAAAGATGAATGTATAATCGGTATTTGGCTTGCAAGCCTTAAGATCCTTGATTCCATCACCAAGCTCGAAGGCCTCAATTGCACGAATAACCTTGCGAAGATTGTTAGGATGAATGCGCTCTGCGGATTCTGGATCGAGGCCCGAAAGATAGGAATGCATATATTCATTGCCCATTTTCTCTGCCATTTGCTCGAGCTCTTTGCGCCTTGTACCATCGTCAATATTTCCAGCAAAGTCCATATCGTACATGATTGAATTAAGGTAAAGGCCTGTTCCTCCGACAACAATCGGTGTCTTTCCCCTTTTCAAAATATCGTTGATGGTCGCTGTTGCAAGCTTCTTATATGTTGCTACTGTCATATTGTAGTCAGGGTCCACAAGGCTGAATAGATGATGTGGAACAGCCGCCATTTCCTCGGCACTTGGCTTCGCGCTTCCGATGTCTAAGGATTTATAGAGCTGCACTGAATCGCAATTAACGATTTCTCCATTTACAAGCTTGGCAAGTTCGATAGCGATTGCTGTCTTGCCGACCGCGGTAGGTCCCGAAATGATATATACTGAATTCTTCTCCATGATTACCTCTTTATTCTTTATTTGATTGCTTCCTTAATCATTAACTTTGTCTTGAATATTGAATTTAATTCTGATTCTTTCAAGAATTATTATTTGCGCTTGAAGCTTCTTTCAAGCTCGTACTTAGATATTTTTATAAAAGTAGGTCTGCCGTGAGGACAGCTGTAAGGGTTCTCGCAGGCCGCCAAATTCCTCAGAAGGCTTCTGATTTCGAGTGTCGATAGCTTCTCGTTTGCCTTGACGGCAGCCTTGCATGACTTAGTAATAAGCTTGTCTATCACGAGCCTGTTATATTTGATATCTCCCAATGAGTTAATGAATTCGTTGGCAAAGTCATGCGCCTCGCCCAAATCCATGAATTGCGGAATTTCCTTGATTATAAAGCTCCCGCTTCCGAAATCCTCAATCAGATATCCCATATCATTGAGAGCCGCAAGCCATTCCCTATCCTGATTATATACGTCCTGACTTGTCTCAATTATGATAGGTTTGAGAATAGTCTGTGAGTTATGATTGCCATTATGATATGCGCCTGTCAGCTTCTCATAGAAAATCCTCTCGTGGGCGGCATGCTGGTCTATCACATAGAGCGCGTCTGCTCTCTGAGTGATTATATAGGCGTTGAATATATATCCTACGATGTCAAGCTCCGCAATATCCTGTATCGACATTTGATTATTGTTACGGTCTTGAACTTGTCCTTGATATTGAACTTGGTCTTGAACTTGACTTTGACTTTGATCTGGACAAGGGTTTGAATTTCGAGCCGAAATTGAATTTGAATATGGATTCAAGGACTTCACATCTTCGGTTGGAAGCCCTTCATTTGAACTTCTTGCGTTTGAGCTTATATCGTTTGAAGCTCTGTCGTTTGAGGCTCTATCATCTGAAACTCTATCATCTGAAGGCCTTTCGATTGAGCTAAGAAATGCCTTGATGTCTAATTGGGTATCCGCTTGCTTTTCGGCAAATGAATTTCCCGAATTAGTTCCCGAATTAGAATTTAATTTGTATTCAGCCTCTGGAATTGAAGTTTCAAGCTTCATAGCATCCGAAATAGCAGAGCTTATCATATCAATTACGGCTTGCTGATTAAGAAATTTAATTTCTTTCTTCCCGGGATGTATATTTACATCGATTGTTTCCGGATCCAAGTCTATGAAGAGGACAGCCACAGGATAGCCCGAGAAAATTCTATTTCCATACCCCTCTTCTATGCCCTTTTCGATAAGCTTGCTGTCAACAATACGCCCATTAACATAGAACAGCTGCCCTTTTCTATTAGTAAGCGTATTATTCGGATTTGAAATATAGCCTCTTATATTATCGCCTTGAATCGGAAGAAGATTACGAAATTCCCTGCCAGGATATATCATCGAAATCGTGCTTGCGCAATCTCCGTTTCCAGATGTATTTAATATAGTCTGCCTGTTATTTATCAGCATGAAGCGAATATTTGAATAATATATCGCAAGCTTTTGCACTATGTCGATAATGGCCGATGCTTCTCTTGCGTCGCTTTGCATGAATTTGCGCCTTGCAGGAGTATTATAGAAAACATCTTCTATTACTATGCTTGTTCCTACGTTCGCCCCGACAAATTCAGACGAAATCTTTTTCCCTCCGTGCATATCCATGCGAAGGCCCTTGTTGCTATCGGGAGTTCTTGTGATTATGGTAAGACGAGAAATCGCGCTAATGCTTGCAAGAGCCTCACCTCTGAACCCGAGCGTATGTATATTGTCAAGGTCAGAAAGCGTGCTTATCTTGCCTGTGGCATGCCTTAGGAAAGCCGTTTCGACCTCATCTTGTGGTATTCCGCAGCCATTATCCGTTATTCTTATATATGATTTGCCGCCGTTTCGTATTTCGATAATTATGGAATCGGAGCCTGCGTCAATCGAGTTCTCTATAAGCTCTTTGACTATTGAAGCCGGCCTTTCAATCACCTCGCCCGCTGCGATTTTGTCCGCGACAAAGCTATCTAATACCTTAATCATTCTTATCTCCAATTAGCTGCACCTGCTCGATTATGCCTTGAAGAGCGTTCATGGCTTCAAGCGGTGTAAGCGTATTTATATCAATGGTCTTAAGATTGTCTATTACCGAAGCATATTTCTCATCGGATGAAGACTTCTCGCAAGCTGTGAATTTGTCTTCCGAGTCAATTTGAATATCCTTCAAGAAGCTAAGCTGCTCGCCTGCTTCGCTGCCCGAATTACCAGAAGCCTTATAATTCTCGCTTGATTCAAGCTCCTTTAGCTTAGATATCGCATTTAGCTGAATTTCTGCAGGAACTCCGGCAATCTTAGCAACATGAATTCCGTAGCTCTTGCTTGCAGGCCCATCAACTATATTATGCAAAAAGATTATATTATTGTTCTCCTCCGCAACGGCCACCGAAAGGTTGCAAACAGAAGGAAGGCTCTCTTCGAGCGCTGTGAGCTCATGATAGTGAGTTGCGAACATCGTTCTAATAGTCTTCTCGCTTTTGCATAAATATTGAGCAGTTGCCCATGCAATCGAAAGCCCGTCGAAAGTGCTTGTGCCCCTTCCGATTTCATCGAGTATTACAAGGGAGCTTCTTGTCGCATTTCTCAGAATATTTGCAAGCTCAGACATTTCGATGAAGAAAGTCGATTGGCCGTAGGCGAGATTATCAGATGCTCCGATACGAGTAAATACTCTGTCTACCACGCCGATTCTTGCGCTGTCACAAGGCACGAAGCAGCCTATTTGAGCCATGATGACTATGATAGCGGTCTGCCTCATATAAGTGGATTTGCCGGCCATATTAGGGCCTGTGATGATAAGCATTGACCTGTCGCTGCAATTTATTCTTGTATCATTTGCAACAAACATACCTGCGCCTATGCTTTTCTCAACGGTCGGATGTCTGCCGTTTCTTATATCAATTACGTCCGAATCATCCACGGTTGGCTTGACATAATTATTGTCGTTTGCGACTTTTGCGTAAGAGCAGAGCACATCAAGCAGGGCTATCGCAGAAGAGGCTCTCTGCAACCTGTCGATATATGGCTCGATTGAATCTCGAAGCTCCTTGAAGAGCTCGTATTCGAGTGTGTTAATCTTGCTTTCTGCAGAAAGAACCAGAGATTCCTTTTCTTTGAGCTCAGGCGTTATGTATCTTTCGTTGTTGACAAGCGTTTGCCTACGGATATATTCATCGGGCACCTTGTCAATCATGGACTTACTTACATCGATATAATAGCCGAAGACCTTGTTGAAGCCGACCTTAATAGTCTTGATGCCTGTCCTTTCCCTCTCCGTCTTCTCAAGTCCTGCTATCCATTCCTTAGCATCTGCGATTGAAGCCTTGAGATTATCTAATTCCTCGGAATAATGCCGTTTGATTATTCCGCCCTCTGTAATTATGAATGGAGGATCCTCTACTATAGCCTTATCGATGCTTGTATATATTTCTGTAAAATCATCGATGTTCTCATAAATTTCGCCGCAAAGCTTGGAATTCAAGCAAGAAAGGTTCTCCTTGAGCTCGGGAAGCTCGGCGAGTGTACTCTTAAGAGCGACCAAATCCTTGGCGTTTGCCCTTTTGCTTGCGATTCTGGCGCTAAGCCTTTGGAAGTCATATACATTCTTAAGAGAATTTGAGAAATTATTTATAAGAAGCGGATTGTTCTTAAGCTCATCTACTGCATCTAATCTCAGATTGATCAATGCAGAGTCCTTCAGAGGCTCTTTGAGAAAAGACTTAAGAAGCCTTGCACCCATTGCGGTCTTAGTCTTATTCAAAACACTAAATAACGAGCCGTGAACATCGCTTGTATACATGGTTTCAAGCAGCTCAAGATTACGCATAGTTGAGCGATCAAGCTGCATGGAATTGTTAATATTCTTGATCTTAATCTCGCTTAATTGCGATGGGTCTTGCTTCTGCGTATCTATTAAATACATAACAAGAGAGCCTGCCGCAAGAACGATATCCGCTTGATCTGATAGTCCTAATGACAGCATTGCGGATACTTTATATAAGCTCATCAGAGCCTGCTCACAAGCATCCTTGCGATAATATGGAGCTTCAAAAGAGCTTGTATATGCCTTGATTCCCGCCTTGGCCGTAAGGTCTTTAATCGTATCTATATAATCACTGCAAGTAATTATCTCTCTTGGAGAATACCTTGCAATCTCTCCTAAGAGCTTGCTGTATGTCAAATCATCTTCAAATTCTTCGCCCCAGAATTCGCCTGTTGTAATATCCGCAAAGGCAAGCCCTAAATGATAATCGTCAATATAAATAGACGCAATATATACATTGTCATCAATTTCCGAAGAATCAAGCAAATCAAGAGTTCCGGGTGTCACTATGCGAGTTACTCCCCTTTCTACAATGCCTTTTGCTTCGGCAGGATCTTCAAGCTGCTCGCAGATAGCAACCTTATATCCGTTTCTTACAAGCCTTGCAAGATATGTATCAACTGCATGATGAGGAACACCGCACATAGGAGCTCTTTCCTCAAGACCGCAATTACGGCCTGTCAGCGTAAGCTCTAATTCTCTTGAAGCAGTCACAGCATCATCAAAAAAGAGCTCATAGAAATCGCCAAGTCTGAACATGACAAGGCAATCCTTATACTCTTCTTTAATCTTCAGATACTGCTGCATCATTGGTGAAAGTGCCATTATTTCCTCCGATTTCTCCGGTAATTGTTCTCAATTTGTTCTAAATTTATTCTAAATTTATTCATCTAAAGTTGTATGTGATAATTCGACGATCGTCTCTGGCTCTATGCAAGATAGCGAATCGTCATAATTTGTATTCTCATAAGGTGTGAGGCACAGCAGATATTCGATATTGCCCTTTGTGCCCTTTACAGGAGAATACGTAAGGCCTATAGCTCGCAAGCCGTTCTCCTCGGCATAGGAGATAACTTTTCTTATTACTTCTACATGAACTTTATCGTCCTTAACGATGCCCTTCTTTCCGACCTGCTCCCTTCCTGCTTCAAATTGCGGCTTCACAAGGCAGAGAATCTTGCCGTTTTCCTTAAGAATCTTGGCGGCAACAGGCAGCATGTGCTTAACAGATATGAAAGAAACATCAATGGAGATTAAGTCGATAGGCTCTTCGATGAGATTGGTATCGAGGTATCTTATATTGGTCTTCTCCATATTGACAACTCGAGAATCCGTTCGAAGCTTATAATCAAGCTGACCATATCCGACATCTATGGCGTACACCTTAACAGCGCCATTCTGAAGCATGCAGTCTGTAAAACCGCCTGTAGATGCACCCATATCCACGCATACCGCGTCCTTGCAATCTATATCGAATTCGCTTATCGCCTTCTCGAGCTTAAGGCCGCCTCTGCTGACATAAGGACAGAGAGTTTCTTTAAGTGTGAATTCTTGGTCTATGTCAAAAGTACGGCCAGGCTTGTCCTCAAGTCTGCCATCAACCATAACGAGCCCCGCCATAATGGTTCTCTTAGCCTTATCGCGAGACTCACATAAGCCCTTATTAACAAGTATTACATCAAGCCTTTCTTTCAAGCTTATCAAGCACTCCTTTCGAGATAGTCTCGGCATCAAGGCCACATTCTTTTCTTAATTGTGTGATATTTCCATGCTCTATGAAAGCATCAGGAATTCCATAGGACAGAAGCTGCTTATCTTGATTACAGAAGAAGGCCTTGCAGGCTTGGCCGAAGCCTCCGATGATTGAATTATCTTCAATTGTTACGATGAGCCTTGCTTCAATATCCTTGAGCTTATCGTCAAATGGCTTAACATGATTGATATTATAAATGCCAACATCGAAGCCCTCTGATCTAAGCATATCGGCTACTTCAAGTCCCGTATCGAGCATATTTCCGACAGCAAGAATACATACATCTTGGCCCTCGGATAGACAAATATTCTCACCCTTGAAGTCCTTGATTCTAAGATGCTTAGCCTCTGCAGAGCCGCGAGGATACCTGATTGCAACAGGTCCGTCAAGCTCATTTACGGCATATTCGAGCATTTGCTCAAGTTGAGTTCCGTCAGCTGGACAGAGTATAGTCATATTAGGCATCATGGAAAGGTAAGATAAATCAAATTGTCCGTGATGCGTCTGTCCGTCGGCTCCGACAAGGCCCGCTCTGTCTATGCAGAAGACAACATGAAGATTCTGCAGGCAGACATCCTCTATCATCATATCGAAGGCTCTTTGAAGGAAGCTCGAATATATTGCAACGCAAGGAATATAGCCGTTCTTTGCAAGTCCTGCCGCAAAGACGACAGCATGCTCTTCCGCTATGCCGACATCGAAATATCTGTCTTTGTAATTCTCCCAGAATTTGCCAAGACCCGTCGCCGTTCCCATAGCAGCTGCAATGGCAACAACAGAATCGTTTCTTGAAGCAAGCTCGCAGATTTTATTCCCGAATACTTCAGAATATGTCAGTGTATTGCTTGACGATAACAAATTACCGTCTGCTACATTGAAAGGTGCAACACCGTGGAATTTCCTTGGATATTTCTCGGCGAATTCATAACCCTTGCCCTTCGTTGTAATGACATGAAGAAGCGTTGGCCCTTCGATATTATTCGTAGCCTTTAATACATTGCAGAGCTCTTCTATGTTATATCCGTCAACTGGCCCGAAATATTTGATTCCGAGGTTCTCAACGAAGGACATCTCCTCGTCGATTACGGTGCTCTTCACCATATTCTTGGCATCTTTCATAAATGAACCGATGGCAGGAACGTTTCTTACAGCGGATTTAACAGAGCCCTTGGTCTTAATATAATTCTCGCTTGTTCTAAGCTTAGTAAGGTAGCTCGAAAGGCCTCCGACATTATGAGAAATTGACATACCGTTGTCGTTAAGAATGATTCTGACCTTGCTCTTAGATGAGCCGATATTGTTCAAGGCCTCATAAGCAAGGCCGCCTGTCATTGCTCCATCACCTATCACAGCAACTACAGCATAATCCTCGCCAGATAAATCCCTTGCAGCAGCCATACCAAGTGCCGCACTCAAGGATGTGCTTGAATGCCCTGTTTCATATACATCATGCTCGCTTTCTGCTGTCTTAGGAAAACCGCTTAGCCCCTTAAATTGCCTTAGTGTATCGAAGTCCTTCGCCCTGCCGGTCAGGAGCTTATGAACATAAGCCTGATGTCCGACATCGAATATCAGCTTGTCCTTAGGGCTATCGAAGCTGCGATGAAGAGCAATTGTAAGCTCGACAATTCCAAGATTAGAAGCAAGATGACCACCTGTCTTAGAGACCTTATTTACAAGGAATTCTCTAATATCCGAGGATAAGTCCTCAAGCTCCTCATAGCTTGCATTCTTAACGATATTCAATAGATCCGCATTCTCGATATCGTATTTCATAAGCCTAAGCCTTTCTTATTTCGAGTCTATTTGCAAGCTCTACGAAGAAGCCTGCAGATAAGCCATATTTATCAAGAGCCTTATTAGATTCTATGGTCAGTTCATGCAATTTGTTGTAGGCTGCATCTAATCCATGAACGCAAACATAATTGCATTTACCTGCATCTTTATCTTTTCCGACTTTCTTTCCGATAAGCTTCTCATCTCCTATTTCATCAAGAATATCGTCGGATACCTGAAAAGCCTTACCAAGTGAAAGCGAATATTTAAGGAAATCTTCTTTCATTTCTTCAGCTGCGTCGGCTATTTCGAGCCCAGCAATAATTGCAGCTGAGATAAGCTTGCCTGTCTTATTTGCATCGATATATTCAACAAGCTCCGCAGTAGCACGGACATTCTCGTTCTCAACATCAGCAACCTGACCTGCGATCATGCCGCATACGCCTGCCCTCTCCATAATTGCTTTTCCTGCTTTTGCATGACAGATAAGCTTCTTAGGATTATCATAGAATTTCTCCATATCCTCGTGGATGAGCTGTGCAGCCGTATTAAGAAGCCCGTCGCCTGCAAGAATAGCCATGTTCTCACCGAAGACAACATGATTAGTAGGCTGTCCCCTTCTCAAATCGTCGTTATCCATCGCAGGAAGATCGTCATGAATCAAAGAATATGTATGAATATATTCAAGTGCGCAGGCATAAGGCAGAGCCTCCAATATATCCCCTCCGGCGAAATCACAAGCCGCAAGAAGAAGCACAGGGCGAAGCCTTTTGCCGCCGATTGTAAGGCTGTATGCCATTGCCTTTCTTATTGTTTCCGCATAAGGCGAAATCTCCGGGAAATAATCAAGGATATGCTCATTTATAAGCTCTTTATATTCGTCATAGCTTCTCATTATTCAGCCTCACTATCTTGATCTTTGGAATAGACGCTTATCTTCTGCTCGGCCTCATCGAGAATTTTCTGGCAGAATTTGGCTTCTTCAATTCCTTCTTCGTATAGCTTAATTGAATCTTCGAGGCTAACCGACTGCTTGCTGATTTCGCTTGCCGCCATTTGAAGCTTATTTAATGCCTCTGTAAAAGTCTTTTCTTCCATCTTCGTACTTTCCTTCTTATTAGTTACTCAAGTCGTATCTTGCTACTTAATCGACAAATCGCCTTCCTCCTTTGACTTAACCTCAGCGAGGAATTTGCCATTTCTCATTTGCACATAATAGTCATTTCCAACTTCAATTGAATCAATGCTCGAAACAATTGAGCCGTCTGTATTTATAACAGCTGAATATCCCTTATTTAGAATGTTCAGCGGATCGTTTTCTCTGATTAGAAGCGCTGCCCGCTCGACCTGCATCTTAACCTCGAGAAGCTTATTTCTCATATTAGATTGCAGGAGATTCAAGAGACCTTCGACCGTTCTTTGCTCTGCCGCAAGCTTACTTAATATTGATTTATGAAGGCTGTCTTCAAGCTCGCTTATGCTCTCGGCTAATTCGAAGGTATTCATAACAGCAATGTCCGCAGCCGCTGTTGGAGTCTCGGCTCTAAGGTCGGCTACAAAGTCCGAAATTGATACATCGGATTCATGCCCTACCGCACTTATAATCGGAATCTTAGATGCAAAAATCGCTCTTGCGACCTGCTCGTCGTTGAAGGCTGCAAGGTCCTCTGCGGAGCCTCCGCCTCGTCCGACAATGAGTGTATCTATTTGCAAGCCATCATCATTAAGCTCGTTTGCTTTTGCGATATTATCTATAATGCTCTTGCAAGCGCCGACTCCCTGAACAAGTGTTGGGAAGATCAATATATTCGTCAGATTATTCTTGCTTGTGATAATCTTCTTGATATCCTCAATGGCTGCGCCTGTATCCGATGTAATTACACCGATGCGATACGGGAATGTAGGTATAGGCTTCTTGTATTTCTTATCGAACAGCCCTTCAGCCTCGAGCTTGGCCTTAATTCTGTTGAATTCGGCCATCAGATCCCCTTCTTTTGCCTCCTCGACATGCCTTATGCTAAAGGAATAATTCCCGCCTTTTGCATAAGGGCTGATATCCCCGACGCATATAATCTTCTTGCCGTTCTGGATAAGGTTCATGTCGATGGCCCTGGCATTGGATGCCCAAATAGCACAGCGAATCATGCTATCTTGATCCTTCAATGTCAGATAATAATGCATGCCTCCCCTGCTTAGTCCGGATATTTCGCCTTCGAGCACTACTCCTCGAAGATTGATATCGTCCTTGAGCTTGCTGGCGATGTATTCATTTAATTGGCTTACAGTAATAGGTTTCATTCGTGTCTATTATGTCTATTATGTCTATTATTTCTATATTTCAGTTATCTATGTATCTTTGTAACTCTGTAACTCTGTATTTTTTTATCTTTGTATCTTTATATCTCTGTTAATTCTGTTATTCTCGCAAAAATTCAAGTCCGAGTCTTGCTACTCCGACGGCATTATCGCCAGAAAGGCTCTTGTCGCCGAATATTATATGCGGAGTATCAATTCCTTTGATGCGCTCTCTTATAGTATTGCTTGAAGCAACGCCGCCTACCCAGAGAACATCTTTGATATCGTATTTATCAGATAGCTCCATTGATGCCTTAAGAAGAAGGCTCTCAATCTCGCAGAAGAGCTCGGGCGCAATATCCTCTATCGAATCGCCCTTATCCAATCTTCTAAGATAAGCTGTTTCGATTCCGGAAAGATTGAAATATCCGTCATTTAGCTTAATCTTAGCCTTACTATTGCTCTCTTTCTTGCTGCTTGTACTGCACAGCTTTCTGTAAGCAAGTTCATCAAGGTAAGAGCCTGATGGAAAATCATAGCCTGCCTTGACACCGATTCGGTCGAGCAACTGGCCTATGCTTATATCAAGGCTTCCTCCGACTATCTCCGTCTTATATCCATCAGCTATCTTCTCACATAGCAGAAATTCGCTTGTGCCGCCGCTTAGGTGGAAGCTTAAGAACTTATCTATATCAGGGCAATCAGACGAGCTAAGCGCCGCCTTGATATGTCCCTCCTGATGAGAGACTTGCATAAGCGGAACCTTAAGGGCATAAGAAAGCGACTTAGCCATATTCTCGCCTGCAAGGAAAACCGGCATATATGAGCCTTCAACTCTTCGTGGGCGAGAGGAATATGCTATTCCTTTGATACTAAGAGGCTCAACTTCTGCAAAGGCCTCCTTTAGAAAATCAGGCAGAATATTCGAATGCTTGAAGAAAGCAAGCGACTGCCTGAGCCCTTTATCTCCTTTGTCAACGGCAAGAAGCTTGGATTTCTCAAATATAATCTCCCCTGCCTCATCGACAATTGCCACTGAAGTCTTGTAATTTGATGTATCAATTCCGAGATAGTTCTTATTTGGCATTGTTTCTGATAATCCTCGAAAGAACTGAATTTACAAATGCATAGGATTTGTCGTCTCCGAATTTCTTAGATAAATTCACAGCCTCATTGATAGAAACGGGCGCTGGAATATCGTCGATATAAAGAATCTCTGCAACGGCAGTTCTAAGCACGGCAAGATCCACCTTAGCTATCCTCTCGAAATTCCAGCTCTCAGTGCTTGCCGAGATTGTATTATCAATCTCTTCGATATGGTCTCTTACAGCTTCAAGAGTGCTTATGGCCTGCTTCTTAGTCAGAATCTTTGAATTTTCTTCAAGAACCGAAAGCTTGCTGTAGTCGAAATCCTTCGCTACATCCATTTGATAAATAAGCTGCATAGTCTGTTCTCTAATATCTTCTCTTTTCATTATGCTTAGCCTCTCTTGTCAATTCCCTCGACAGTTATATTCACTGCCTCAACCTTCAGTCCCGTGAATTCTTCAATGGTATTCTTTACACCAAGCTGAATATCATACGATAATTGCGGAATATTGTATCCGTATTTAGCAATGATTTGAATGCTGATGCTGATAGAATCATCGCTGTTACTAATCTTGATTCCCGGCGCAGCTGTATCTATGCCGAGAATGTTCTTCTGTAGGCTGTCTGTAAAACCAACAAAGAACCTCGAAACTCCCGGGATTTCGGTGACTATTTGTGTGACATAGTCAGAGATCGCCTTATCGTCAATATTCAGTTCTCCGAGTTTGTTATTCTTATCTGGCATTATTCTTCCTCAAGAATCTCGACCTTAAGCTTCTCGATTCTTCTGTCCTTTACACTAATAATCTGGAATTTGTAATTCTCGAATATTATCGGCTGATATTTAACATTAGCCTTTGGAATCTCTCCCATCAGGTCAATGATGAAGCCTCCTATTGTTTCACTTGAGTCGGATTCGAGCGATATATCTGTCTCTTCGTCAAGATCGTCGAGGTATACATTTCCATCAAGAATATAAGTTGTATCATTATATTTCTCGATTACACGATCTTCTTCGTCAAATTCGTCGTCTATATCACCAACAATCTGCTCGATAATATCTTCGATTGAAACGATACCGCTAAAGCCGCCATATTCGTCAATCAGAACAGCAATATGCTGCTTTTCTTTCTGGAGTTCATAGAAAAGTGCGTCGATATTCTTAGTATCAGGCACGAAATATACAGGTCGAAGTAACTCTCTGATGTTAACTCCGTCGAAGCCGTTCTTGCTCGCGGCAAGAAGATAATCTTTTATATGAAGCATGCCTATTATATTATCGGCATCTCCCTCACATACAGGAATTCTGGAATGTGTCATCTCCATAAGCTCGTCAATATATTCTTCCTTGTCGTCTTGAATATCAATGAAGAATACATCGGTTCTTGGCGTCATTATCTCGTAGGCAAGAAGATCGTCAAAGGCGAAGATGCCGTCGATCATTTTGCGGCCTCCCTCAGAGAATTCGCCCCTCTCCTGTCCCTTGTCGAGCATAGACATAACCTTCTCTTCCGAGAAATATGCATCGTCTACATCCTGCTCTTTGCCAAGGAGAGCGAGAATTATGTTGCTAAGCCATAGAATAACGGCTGTAAAAGGCAGCATTGCATAATATACAATTCTCTGGAAGTTAAGGTTCCTTATTGCAGTATGCTCGCTTGACTGAGAAGCAAGCTTCTTAGGCAGCACATCAGATAATGCAGTGAAAATGATAAAGAATCCTATATTTGCAAGCACGAGATATGTTATAGATAAATATTGCATTAGAAGCTTGTTGAAGGCTTCAAAGGTGCATATCAATAACAGAATGCTCATGCTGTGATCGGCATAGTGATATTTCGAAGGCTTATTAAGAAAGCTGAACATCAATTCTATCCTTGCTTGATCATCGTCTTCTTCGAGGATTTCTTTAATTTCGTTTCTGTCCGCATAATCTAAGGCTCTCTTTGTTGAAGCAACAAGTGCCTTTAGTATTGTTGAAATAAGTATTATTGCAATTAGTAATGTCGGCCAATAGGAACTGTCTGATGACATTTATACCATCTCCTTCTTTTTTCTTATTATAAAGTCCCTGCCGGGAACTCTATTGAACTTAATCTTTAATATTTGTTGTGGATGAGGTGCGGATTCGATTGCCTCGCCCTCCTCATCTTGCATATTTGTAATTATTTCTTCATAAAATTCAGTATAAGGTCCGAATATTTCGACTGTATCTCCAAGAGAGAATTTGTTACGCTGCTCAACTATGGTGAAGCCATTACCATCATCGGGCTCTTTGACAAGACCGACAAAGGAATAATCCCTTGTATAGTCGCTTGTTAAATAATTCTGGTCCTTATCCGTAGGCTTATTAAAGTAAAAGCCATGTGTAAATTCGCGGTGGCTTGCCTTGCATAGCTCCTTGAAATATTTCTCGTCATAGCGATATTCATCAGGTGAAGCAAGATAGGCATCGATTGCTGCTCTATACGCAGAGACGATAGTCGCAACATAATACATGCTCTTCATTCTTCCTTCAATCTTGAAGGATGTAACACCAGCATCAACAAGCTCTGGAATATGGTCTATCATGCAAAGGTCACGAGAATTAAGAATATAGCTGCCGTGATTATCTTCTTCAATCGGATAATACTCTCCCGGTCTTTGCTGCTCGACAAGAGCATATTTCCATCTGCAAGGATGTGTGCAAGCACCCTGATTAGCATCTCTTCCTGCCATAAAATTACTTAACAGGCATCTTCCCGAATACGAAATGCACATTGCTCCGTGAACAAAGGCTTCAATCTCTACATTCTCAGGTAGCTTCTCTCTAAGAATCTTAATATCCGCAAGGCTCATTTCGCGAGCTGTCACGATTCTGCTTACACCCTGTCCAGCCCAGAAATTCGCAGTCAGATAATTTGTAGTATTAGCCTGCGTGCTTAGATGAATCTCAGCACCCGGGATAAGCTCCTTAATAAGGCAAATAACGCCCGGATCAGATACAATAAATGCATCTATGGGTAATTTAGCGATCTTCGAAATATAATCTCTTAGAAGCGAAATATCGCTGTTGTGAGGGTATATATTGATAGTCATATATCCCTTCCTGCCATTCATATGGATGAAATCCATGGCCTCAGCTATCTCATCGATTGAAAGATTCCCAGCGCCTGCTCTCAGGCTGAATAGCTCGCCACCGAAATATACGGCATCTGCGCCATAAATTATCGCTGTTTTAAGTTTTTCCAAATCCCCTGCGGGAGCAAGTAATTCGATATTTCTATTCATTTAGAACTATTAAAGCCAGCCCATCGCCATCGCTTAGAAGCGATACTGACAAATCTCTCCTTCCATAAAGATAATCGATGAATTCCTGCATTCTCTTGACGCTTGTTCTGTGCCTTCTTGTAGGCTCATAAGCCTTGTTATCAACAAGATAAGCCTTCATAAGTATGTTATCGCATAGAATTACAGCGCCTGAATTGCATAGCTTCTCAGCCTTATCAAAGAATTCTCTGTAATGGCTCTTTGCCGCATCTATGAAGACGAAGTCAAATTTCTCGTCGCTTAGCTGAAGCTCATCGAGCATCTCGCCTGCATCTCCTTTGAGAAAATTTATTCTCTCCGCCTCCTTATGTGACGCAAAGACAGTCTCGGCATTTTCGATCATATATTCGGAGCGCTCCATTGTGGTAACACTTGCATCTGGAAGATATTTCGCAAAGAAAAGTGCCGAATATCCGAAAGCCGTGCCGATCTCGAGAATCCTCGAAGGCTTTTGCCATGTAAGCAAAGTCCTAAGAAACATTTCTGTTTCTCTTAGAATCAGCGGTATTTCCTTCTCCTCGCACAAGCTTCTTAGACTTCCTAATTCATCATCAAGAGGACTATAGTATTTATTAATGTATTCAGTAACCTTGTCGTTAGTGATATTCATTATGTTTCCTTTATGCGTCCTTAATGAGTCTATTCTGATTCCTTTGATGAATTATTCTTTGCATAAGCAGCATTTAGCTTCTCAAGAAGCTGCTGATATTCCTCTGCTGATGCTGTGAATTTATGTGTTCCATTCAGTGAATCGCTTGATACGAAATACAGATAATCTGTCGTTTCTGGATTAAGTATTGCCTGTATTGATTCAAGGCTTGGAGAGCACAAAGGCGAATATGGATATCCTCCTTCAAGCTCCATTCCGCTATTAAGCCTGTTATGGATAACGCTTGAAATCGTTCTTCTTTCCTTGTCAACATTGGTCTGATTCTCAAGATAAGATGCGAGGCATACAACCTGATAGGTGCTAAGCCCCATTGCATCAGCCTTGGCCTTCATTTCGTCTGTGTAGCTTTGATCGAATTGATTGAGCAAGGTAACGATAATCATATCCTCGCTTGCGGACTTATTCATTGTATAAGTTCCTGGCAAAAAGTATCCTTCGAGGCTCGACGCTCCGGCAAGGAAATCAAATTGGCTGTAATCAAGCGAGTTGCAGACCTGCAAGAATGTGTCTTTGTCGACAAAACCAGCCTGAGCAAGCGCTTCTGCGGTCTGATCCAAGGTATAGCCTATAGGAAGGACGAAACCGTTATCCGTGGTAATGCCCTTGATAATCGTCCTTGCAATCTCAATCATACTCATGCTCGGAGATAGCGAATAAATGCCTGGCTTATATTTGTCGTTAAATAGCATGATTGTTGAAATGAACTTAAATGATCCTTCGCTCTTAATCATGCCCGAATCCACCAGAACAGACGCCACATCATCCGTATCAGAGCCCTTATCGATTGTTACCTCTTTGTAGCTTATATCAGCCTTGCAATAAGGTTTTGCAACAATAAGCACCGCCAATGTAAGAACGACTATCAGCGCGAATATTACAAGCAGAATATATAAAGTTTTGGAAGAAATTAATCTCTTTTTCATCTTATACACATTATTTGAATTATATGAATTGCCTATATTATCTTGATCAAATCGGCGATTGAATTATCAAATTATTCCTTAGATCTTCCGAGATACTCGCCTGATCTTGTGTCAATCTGAATCTTCTCTCCCTCATTGATGAAGATAGGAACCTGAATAACAGCGCCAGTCTCAACTGTAGCAGCCTTAGTAACGTTAGTAGCTGTATCGCCCTTTACGCCTGGCTCAGTCTCTGTAACAACAAGGTCAACGAAGTTAGGAGCTTCAACTGTAAAAGCCTGTCCCTTGTAGAACTTGATTGTAGCTGTATCGTTCTCCTTGATGTATTTAACAGCATCCTCAACAAGCTCAGCTGTCATAGGAACCTGATCATAGGTCTCCTCGTCCATGAAGTAGTAGAGCTCTCCATCGTTATAAAGATACTGCATTGTCTTAGTCTCGATATGAGCCTTAGGGAACTTATCGTTAGGGTTGAAAGCCTCTTCTCTTGTTGCGCCTGTAAGGATATTTCTGTACTTTGTTCTTACAAAAGCAGCACCCTTTCCTGGCTTAACGTGCTGGAAATCCAGAACAACATGTGGATCTCCGTTCATCTCGAAAGTAACACCCTTTCTGAAATCACTTGCATAAATCATTTTCGTATACCTCTCTTTTCTTGAAAATAAATATAAATATAATTGATAGCTTATTTAGAGTTTGATGTTCATGGTATCTCCGAGTATCTCGAAAATATCTTTCATCATCATCGACAATCTCGCCTCTGCCTCAAGATATTTAGCGGCAAAAGGCTTAGTTGTCAGCATTGAATATATTGATTGCACTTGGCTCATCAAGTCAGGGCTTACTTCCTTTCCCGTCATTTGAGCCGTCTGCATTTCAATTTGCTTGGATTGAAGGTCTGCGAGCATTTGCATGAACTGCTCGTCGGCTTGGGCTTCCTTTCTTACGGAATTGAAGTCCTTCCATTCTTGGCTTTCTCTAATTGCGGCGGCAAGATTATGCGCCTGGTCATATACATTCATTGAAGCTCACCTCCATTTCGTTATACATTTCGTTATACATATCTATACATACATAATAATCGGCAGAATCATAGGACTTCTTCTCGTCTTCTGATAGATATATGTTCGCATATCATCTCTTATGGCATTTCGAAGCGCATTATAGTCGTTATTTCCCTTCTCATAAGCCGTAGCGACAGTATTTATAACTACAGCTATTGACTCGTCGATAATGTCCATATTCTCTTTGACATATACGAAGCCTCTTGTCGTAATCGAAGGCGTAGACATCAGAGAGCCCGTTGCTGAATCAAGCACAACTCCAATCGCAACAAGTCCCGACTGCGAAAGATGTTTTCTATCCTTTAGAACATGGCTTCCTACGTCTCCGATTCCAAGACCGTCAACTAATATATCCTGTCCGGAAGTAAATTCCTCTATATGAGTGGCCTTCTTGCCCTCGAAGCTAATCGCATCTCCGTTAGCTGCTATGAAAATATTGTTCTTCGGCATTCCAAGCGACTGTGCCAGGTTAGCGTGCTCTATTAAGTGCCTGTATTCGCCATGCGCAGGAATGAAATAAGTAGGTCTTACAAGAGTATGTATGAGCCTGAGCTCCTCCTTGCAAGCGTGGCCCGAAACGTGGGTATGCAAGGAGTCCGAAAGAATTACCTTTACCTGCTTCTCATATAGCTTATTTATGATATTTGTTACGGTCTTCTCATTGCCAGGTATTGGAGATGAGGAGAAAACAACAACATCCCCCTTCTTGAGCTTAACGGTCTTGTGCTGGTCAAATGCCATTCGAGACAGAGCGGACATCGCCTCGCCCTGACTTCCTGTCGTTATGATGCACAAGTTGCTATCTGGAATATTATTTATCGCCTTTACATCAACAAAGACGCTGTCAGGAATATTCTTGAAATAGCCAAGCTCCTTTGCAAGCTCAATTACATTCTCCATCGACCTTCCAGAAATAGCAATTCTTCTGCCGTGCTTGATTGCAGCATCAATGAAGAATTTAATTCTGTTGATGTTCGATGCAAATGTAGCAATTATTATTCTTTTCTCTGTATTGTCGAAAATACCATTGATGGTATCTATGACAATCTGTTCTGACGGTGTCGAACCCTCTCTTAATACATTTGTGCTATCTGCAAGAAGCACGTCGACACCTTCTGTCCCAAGCTGAGAGAACTTATTAAGATCGATGATTTTGCCATCAAGTGGATAAAAGTCAATCTTGAAGTCTCCAGTATGGACGATATGTCCGCCTGGAAATTTAATCGAAAATCCAAGTGCATCCGCTATGCTGTGGTTGATTTGAATTGCTTCAACCCTATAGCGCCCTACTCTGAATATATCTCCTGACTCTATGACTGTGATAGAAGCATTTGCTATATCGTGTTCGTTAAGCTTATTCTTGATAAGCCCAACAGTCAGAGCTGATGCATATATCGGAATATCGAACTCCGATAGAAGAAATGGTATTCCTCCTATATGGTCTTCGTGACCGTGAGTTACAATAAGTCCTTTGATCTTGGATCTGTTCTCGCGAAGATATGTGAAGTCCGGTATTACAACGTCAACTCCGAACATCTCATCATCGGGAAAACAGAATCCGCAATCTATAATTAGGATTTCGTCACCTGACTCTATAAGAGTGCAGTTCTTTCCGATTTCTCTAAGTCCTCCGAGCGGGATTATCTTAAAATCCAGTTCGTTTCTATTCTTCATTAGTCGTTTCGCCGCTATTTAACAACGAAATTGATAATCTTATTAGGAACCACAATTACCTTTACGACGTTAACCTCGGCAAGCGCTTCCTTTATCTTATCAAGATTCCTTGCGGCTTCTTCTACAACCTCCTTTTCTGTATTATTTGGCAGGATAAGCTTATCCTTTAATTTTCCATTAATCTGAACGATTACCTCTACCTCATCTTTGATAAGTGCCTTCTCGTCTAATTCAGGCCATGAAGCAGCGTATAATCTGTCCTTATGTCCGAGCTCGCTCCACATTTCCTCGGTGATGTGAGGAACGAAAGGATTGAGAACTACGATAAGGTTCTCGATAGCCTTGTTAAAGAGTGGCAGGTTGATTTCTCCTGTCTTGTATTTATACATCTCATTAACAAGCTCCATGATTGAGCTGATAGCAGTATTGAAATTGAATCTTCCGCCTGCGTCCTCAGATACCTTCTTGATTGTTGAATTGATTACATAATTGAGCTGCTTATCTCTATCATTATTTATAGTAAATTCTGAAGGAATTTCCTTGTCGCCCTTAATCTTCTCAACATATTCATATACAAGTCTGTAGACTCTGCAAAGGAATCTGAAGCTTCCCTCTACGCCGGCATCTGACCAGTCAAGCTCTTTCTCAGGTGGTGCTGCAAAGAGTATGAAAAGTCTTGCGGTATCTGCGCCGTACTTAGATTGAATCTCGTGTGGCGATACGACATTGCCAAGGGATTTGCTCATCTTAGCGCCGTCTTTGATTACCATTCCCTGTGTAAGAAGATTCTTAAATGGCTCTTCGTAATCGCAAAGTCCAAGGTCGTGCATTACCATCTGGAAGAATCTTGAATAGAGAAGATGCAATATAGCATGCTCTACGCCGCCGATGTACTGGTCAACATCCATCCAGTAATTAACCTTCTTCTTATCGAAAATCTCTTCTTCGTTCTTTGCGTCGCAATATCTCAAGAAATACCAGGATGAATCGAGGAAGGTATCCATGGTATCGATTTCTCTTTCGGCATCTGCGCCGCACTTAGGACATTTAGTATATCTGAATGTCTTTGAAGTTGTCAGTGGAGAATCTCCCTTCCCGAGAAATTCAACATCTGTAGGAAGGAGGACAGGGAGATTCTCCTCCTTTTCGGGCACCCATCCGCAATTTGGACAGTTGATCATTGGGATTGGGGCGCCCCAATATCTCTGTCTGCTTATGAGCCAGTCTCTGAGCTTATAATTTACAGTCTTCTTACCAAGACCTTTTGCCTCAAGATCTGCTGTAATCTTCGACATAGCCTCGGTATTTAACATACCTGTATATTCGCCCGAATTGATCATCTTGCCTGTAGCTACAGCAGCTTCCTTGAGATTGTTCAAATCAACCTCAGGGTCCTCAACATCAACAACAGGAATGATCTCAAGGTCGAATTTCTTAGCGAATTCGAAGTCTCTTTGGTCGTGTGCAGGAACGGCCATGATAGCACCCGTTCCGTAATCAATCAGAACATAGTCCGAAATGAAGATTGGAACCTTCTTGCCGTTAACAGGATTGATAGCATATTTGCCCGTGAAGATTCCTGTCTTTTCCTTAGTAAGAGATGTTCTTTCAATCTCGGATTTCCTTGCTGCCTCTTCGACATATTTATTTACAGCTTCCTCATATTCTGTGCCTGCTGTAAGGTCCTTAACATAAGGATGCTCAGGAGCAATAACCATATATGTAACACCAAATAAGGTGTCAGGGCGAGTTGTATATACGACAAGATCAAGCTCTGTTCCGTCAATTGCGAATTTGAGCTCAGCACCCTCTGAACGACCTATCCAGTTGCGCTGCATAGTCTTAACCTTGTCTGGCCAACCTTCAAGAGTATCGAGATTAGCAAGAAGTCTGTCTGCATAATCCGTTATCTTGAAATACCACTGAGAGAGCTTTTTCTTAGTAACCTGAGTCTTGCAACGCTCGCAGCAGCCGTCAACTACCTGCTCATTTGCAAGTACTGTCTCACAGTCAGGACACCAGTTAACCTGGCTCTCCTTCTTATATGCGAGACCTTTGTTGAAGAATTGAATGAAAAGCCACTGCATCCACTTGTAATAATCTGGCTTGCAAGTTGCTACCTCTCTATCCCAGTCATAGCTAAGACCGAGGCCCTGCAGCTGCTTATGCATCTCGGCGATATTGCTGTCTGTCCAAATTGCAGGATGAATTCCGTTCTTAATAGCCGCATTCTCAGCAGGTAGACCGAAGGAGTCCCAGCCCATTGGATGAATTACATTATAGCCTTCCATCTTCTTGAATCTTGCAACAACATCTCCAATTGAATAATTTCTTACATGACCCATATGAAGCTTGCCTGATGGATAAGGGAACATTTCGAGAACATAATACTTCTCCCTGTCGTAATCCTCGTAAGTCTTGAACGCTTTTTCTTCATCCCAAATTTTCTGCCATTTGGATTCAATCGCTTCGAAATCATATCTATCTTTCATTTCTCTCTCCTTAATGTATATAAATTAATTATTATTTATTAGCTACTCAATATTCTCTATTTCACAGTCACTCCAAATCTTGTCGAGTGAATATTTATCTCTTATGTCTCTTGTAAAAAGATTGATGATTACATCGCCGCAGTCGACGAGTATCCAGCCAGTTTCCGGCTTACCCTCGCTGCTCTTTGGTACGCAGCCAAGCTCCGCCATCTTGTCCTCTACCTCATTTGCAAGAGCGCCAAGTTGTCTCTCTGAACCGGCAGTAAGATTAACAAAATAATCTGCAAAAGACGACTTTTCCGAGATATTTATAAGTGTAATATCCATCGCCTTCTTTTCGCTAAGCATCTTAGCAACTTCTAATGCAAGCTCTCTACTTGTCATAATCTCATCCTTTCTGAATTGTATTACTCTATTCTTTCTATTCTTTCTATTCTTTCTACTCTTTCTCCAAAGGCCTATAATCGAATCCTCGAAGCGATATAATCGCGAGCCTCGATCGTATCCTCGTCAATTACCCTGTTCTTAAGCTTGATTTGATCTATCGTATAATCCATGATGAAGAGGCACACGCCGTCAAGATCTGTCAGAGCTTCTTTCTGAAGCCTTGCAAGCTCAGGATAAGAGCGATTCTCCTCAATTGCATCAGATACATATACTATCTCCTCGAGAAGCGACATCCCCGCCCTTCCGGTTGTATGATATGCAACGGCATTAAGAACGTCTCCGTCTGTGACTCCGAATTCTTTCTCTAATAACTTGCTTGCTATCTTCGAATGAGCAAGAGGATTATTATATAAAAGCGATTCGGAAAGGCCATATTCTCTTATCAGCCTGTTAGCTATCTCATCGTCAAGGCATTTCGCAATGTCGTGGTATCTTCCTGCAAAAGCAGCCTTCTCTATGTCAGCACCGTAGCAATCGGCGAGCATAGAGGCCATTTTCTCAACTCCGAGGCTATGCTTATATCGGCTTGGCTTAAGCTTGGCCTTCATAAATTCTTCAAGCCTATTTCTATCTGTACAAATTATGCTCAATTATGTACTCCTCTACTTCAGGCAGAACTAATTCCTTAATATCTTCTCCCTTAGCAATTCTCTCTCTTATCTCCGTTGCCGAAACATCCATGGCCGGCATATCGAGTATGTGAATTCTCGCATCATATAATTTGATATATTCTTCAATCTTTCGCTCTGCTTCCTCGTCCCTCGTTCCGGGCCTTCTTGCCGTAATAAGATCATATCCTGCAAGAATTTCTTTTCCTCTATACCAGGTATCAAGCTGAACAAGAGAATCATAGCCGAGCAAGAAATAAATATCTCCATCTAAGCTCTTCGCGAAATGCTCTAAGGTATTGAAAGTATAGGATGTATCCTCTTTGGATAGCTCGTAATCCGATACCTTGAAGGCTGTGTTGTAGTGCAGAATCTGCTCAATCATCTTGTAACGGTCTATTCCCTCCTCTGTCTCGACGCCTAATTTGAAGGGCGACACAAAGGCAGGTATGAAATACAGCTCATCAAGCCCTAATTCCTTGACCGCCGAGTCAGCAAGTGTGACATGAGCTCTGTGTATCGGATCGAAGGTTCCACCGAATAAGCCTATCTTCATTTATTTGTCCTCGATTGAAGTATCTGAAGACACCGAATTATCTGATGTGTCCGAAACAGCCGAAGCTTCAATCGCTATGCCAAGCTCATCAAGCTGTAGCTGTTCAACAGGAGCTGGCGCTTCGCATACAGGGCATTCAGCATTCTGGTTCTTAGGAAAAGCAATAACCTCTCTGATACTTTTCTCGCCGAGAAGAAGCATTACCAGTCTGTCGAGACCATAAGCAAGTCCTGCATGAGGTGGTGCTCCATATTTGAAAGCTTCGATTAGGAAGCCGAATTTCTCCTGACATTCCTCTTCGGAAAGACCGAGCACCTCGAACATCTTAGCTTGAAGCTCTCTGTCGTGAATTCTTACACTTCCGCCGCCAAGCTCAACTCCGTTAAGAACGATGTCATAAGCATTTGCATTAAGGCCGAGAATGTCGCCCTCGTCAAGCTTATATAATTCATCAAGCTTAGGCTGTGTGAAAGGATGGTGCATAGCCTTAATCTTGCCCTCGTCATCCTCTTCGAACATTGGGAAGTCGACAACCCACAGGAAGTTGAATTTATTATCGTCAAGAAGTCCAAGCTCTCCTGCGATTCTTCTTCTGAGAAAGCCCAAGGTATCAAATACAATCTTAGGCTTATCGCTGCAGATAAATACGATATCTCCTACCTTAGCCTCGCACTTATCAAGTATCGCCTTAAGCTCTTCTTCTGAGAAAAATTTCGAAACAGAGGATGTAATTCCCTCTTCTTCGTACTTAATCCATACAAGGCCCTTTGCTCCGTAGTGCTTCGCCTCTTGTGTCAGCTTATCAATCTTCTTTCTTGAGAAATCAGAAGCAGCATTTGGAACGCAAATGCCTCTTACATCTCCGCCCTCAGATAGAGCCTTAGTGAATACCTCGAAGTTGCATCCTGCTACAAGCTCGTTTAATTTAATAAGCTCAATTCCGAAACGTGTGTCAGGCTTATCCGAGCCATATCTTTCCATAGCCTCAGCGTAGGTCATGCGCTTGAAAGGCGTTTCGATATCAATTCCCTTGACCTCTTTCATAACTTTCTTAAGGAAGCCCTCTTGAATTTCGATGATAGTGTCCTCGTCAGCAAAGGATACCTCAAGGTCAATCTGTGTGAATTCAGGCTGTCTGTCAGCTCGAAGGTCCTCGTCTCTGAAGCACTTAGCTATCTGGAAATATCTGTCTGTTCCCGATACCATAAGAAGCTGTTTGAATAGCTGAGGTGACTGAGGAAGTGCATAGAAACAGCCGTTCTTAACTCTGCTTGGCACGATATAGTCTCTTGCGCCTTCAGGAGTTGATTTGATGAGAATCGGAGTTTCGACCTCGGTGAAGCCCATCTCGTCGAAATAATCCCTTGCGCATTTAACGACTCTGTGTCTGAAAGTCAGATTGCGCTGCATCTTAGGTTTTCTTAGATCCAAATATCTATATTTGAGCCTCAGATTATCGTCTACATTGTCATCATCCTTAACATAAATAGGTGGTGTCATTGCTTCTGAATATATTACAAGGTCGCTTGCAAAAATCTCTATGTCTCCAGTTGCGAGCTTGTCATTCTTAGAGCTTCTTTCTGCAACCTTGCCCTTGATTCCGATTACATATTCGCTTCTTAGGCTCTTAGCTTTCTCGAGAATTGCTTCTCCAAGATCCTCGTTGAAGGTAATCTGAACGATGCCCGTCTTATCTCTTAGGTCAACAAATACCAAGCTTCCAAGGCTTCTTGCCTTAGCTACCCAGCCATTTAATACGACATCTTTGCCAACATCGCTAAGTCTAAGCTCCCCGCACATATTAGTTCTCTTAAATAAGTCTGCCATTTCGATCCTCTCTTGTATCATTTTCTATATTTAATGCTTAATCTAATATTTAGTCATGAATTCTTGCTATCTGAATTTGAATTCAAATTGCTAATTCACATACACCTTATAATTAGGCCTTAATTGTCTTAATTAGTTCGTCGGCATCAAGCTTAGTCTGCTCGGATTTGTCCATATCCTTAAGCGTAAGAATTCCGGAATTCATCTCATCCTCACCGATAACCACGCTGTATTTAGCGCCAAGCTTATTTGCGTATTTGAGCTGACCTTTAAGATTGCGATTCTTCGTATCTATCACAGCCTTAATTCCCTGCCCGCGGAGCTTTTGCATAAGCTTAAGGCAATATGGAATTGCTTCTTTCTGAGCCCATGCGATAAATAGCTCAGGCCCGCTTGTGCCGCCGAAGTCAGAGCCTGCAGCCTCCATAAGCATGATGAGTCTTTCCTTGCCAAGACCGAAGCCTACACCCGGCATATCAGGACCGCCTACTTCTTCGATGAGGTGGTCGTATCTTCCGCCGCCGCATACGGTGCCCTGCGCTCCAATCCTGTTAGTGATAAATTCAAAAGCAGTCTTCGTATAATAGTCAAGGCCTCTTACGATTGAAGGGTCAACTATGTATTCAATGCCCATAGCATCAAGGTGTGCCTCAAGCTCCTCAAGTGCCGCCTTGCAATCGTCGCAAAGATAGTCGAGCATCATAGGAGCGCCCTGCACCAGCGACCAGCAGATCTCGCTTTTGCAATCAAGAATTCTCATCGGATTCTTCTCGTATCTGCTCTTGCAAGTATCGCAGAGCTGATCGTATTTAGGCTCGAGGAAGCCCTGCAGCGCTTTTCTATATACAGGTCTGCAATTTCTGCAGCCGACGCTCGAAATGTGTAGCTCAATATCCTCAACCTTCATTCTCTTGAGGAAATCCGCAGCCATTGCGATTACTTCGGCATCAGCAAGCATATCCGATGTTCCGAAATTCTCAATGCCGAACTGGTGGAATTCTCTGAGCCTTCCTGCCTGTGGTTTCTCATAACGGAAGCAAGAAGTGCTGTAATAATATTTGCTTGGCTGAGTCTCAGCATATTGATTGCTCTCGATAAAGGCTCTTACAGTCGGCGATGTGCCCTCAGGCTTAAGAGTTATGCTTCTGTGTCCCATATCCTCGAAGGTATACATTTCCTTCTGCACGATATCTGTTGTCTCTCCTACGCCTCTGTTGAAAAGCTCTGTAGCTTCAAAAGTAGGTGTCCTCATCTCGAGAAAACCATATTCCTCGCAAAGCTTCGCCCATTCTTTTTCGATATACTGCCACTTGTAGACTTCGCTTGGTAGTACATCCTTCGTTCCCTTAGGTGCCTTAATTGCCATCCTAACCTCCGTAATATAAATTCTTTCTTCTAAGCATTTCGTCGAAACGCTCATCATATACTCTGTAATTTGCTACATTTGGAATGCGTTCGAGCCTATCTTCGCTTGGGAAATATACTTTTCCGATGGCTCCCGCCCCAAGAGCAATTATTGTCTGTTTCTCTTCCATAATCCTTATATTGTAAAGCGAATGTGTATTCTCCTTGCAATATCCGATATTCTCAAATGCGCCGATTTGATGCTTTTGCTTATATATGTAATAAGGGTAAAAGCCTTCGGCAATCAGCCTGTCGTGCGCATATTCGAGCATTCTCGCAACTACCTTGGCATTTCGTCTGTAATACGAAGGGTCCTCGTCTTTCATCTTAGAGCCCCTCTTAACAGAAAGCGTATGCACTGTAATGTTGTTAGCCCCAAGACCTATTACCTTCTCAAGTGTGGCTACGAAATCCTCATAATCCTCTTCTGGCAGGCCTGCTATAATGTCCGCATTTATAATCTCGAAGCCGTATTTCGAAGCTGCATCATAGGCCTTTGTAATATCCTCGGCGCTGTGATTTCTTCCGATTAGCTTAAGCGTATCGTCCTTCATGGTCTGAGGATTGATGCTGATTCTCGAAATCCCTTTATCTTTGAGAGCTTGAAGCTTGTCAGCAGTTATTGTGTCAGGCCTTCCTGCCTCGACTGTGAATTCAATCTCGGATGGCTTGATATCGAAGCTTGTCGCAATCTCATCTATAAGCCTTTCGAGCTGCTTGGCATTTAATGTTGTTGGCGTTCCTCCGCCTATATAAATGCTTTCGATTGAAGCTGCTTTTGAAGATTCTTTATTAAGCTCTCCTGTATATCTAATCTCTTTATAGAGATTCTCAAGATACTTAGCTATCTCCCCTTCATCTGCAACATTAGATGCAAATGAACAATATGCACATCTTGTCGGGCAGAACGGAATTCCTACATATAACGAAAGCTTAGCTGGATCAGGCTCTTCGACATGCTTAAGCTGATAATCGATTATTTCGTCAAGCAGCTTGATTTTTCTGTCGCTCATAAGATAGAGAGTTGACAGGCAATCATTAAGCTTCTCGATAGAGCCAAGCTCCTTATATTTATCTAAGGCAAGCTTCAAAGGTCTAACGCCTGTCATGGTTCCCCATTCAGGCTCAGAGCCCGTCAGATCTTTCAAGAGATTATATAGCTCCCTCTTAATCGTATCCCTTCTGCCTGTGCCCTCGGCATTAAGAAGATAGCTTCCTTCTCTTAGGCATATCTTGCTATCTTGGCCAAGATCTATTCCGATCGTCTCGAATTCCGATTCGTCGAGGAATACTCGGCACATTTCCGCATAATGGTAGTCATTTTCAATTTTGTTCAAATAGAATCTATACAAAAGGATTATGCCTCTTTTCGAAACCTATTGTCGTTGATTTGCCATGGCCCGGGTACACGATAATTTCGTCATCAAGAGCAAAAAGCTTCTTGCTTATCGAATCGTACAGAGCCTGTGGGTCTCCTCCCGGAAAATGCGTAGCTCCAACGCTCATGAAGAATAATGTATCTCCCGCAAAGAGCAGCTTATCTTGAGCTAATAATATGCACATTCCGTCTTGCGAATGACCTGGAGTAGCAATTATCTCGATCTCCCTATCTCCGAAGCTAAGCAACATATTGTCTGACGCCTTAATATCTGACTTGAATTCCATAGATACCAAAGGCGCATTAGGATATTTAGCCTTGAATTTATCAAGATCAGCTACATGGTCGGGATGAGAATGTGTCGCAAAGATATATTCTACCTTCGAATCTCCGATATATTCTGCTACATCATTGCCATAATATCCGGGATCGACTACGAAACAAATATTGTTATCTAAGTCCTTAGCAACATAGGTGTTCTCGTCGAGCATTCCTTTGTCAAATGTCTTAATTTCCAAATTCATATAAATCTCAATCTTTCTTTCTGTTTCAGTTATTGCAACATCTTATACAGATCTTGCCCTATATACCTTGTCGATTCCTTCAAGAAGTCTTAGCGCAATCATCAATCGCTGCATCTGATGCATATCAGTAATCGAAACAGTAATTATCATATTAACTTCATTTGTTGTAATAGGCTTCATATTTACGCCTGCAAGCGTTACATCGTTGTCTTCGCAGGTTCGTGAAATATCGCTGAACAGGCCTTTTCTGTCTGTTCCTGTAATTTGAATATCCGCAAAATACGTCTGGCCGGACTTTGGCGTATCCCAGTTCACGCTTATAAGCCGAGCCTTTTCTTCCTCTCGCAAATTGAGAATATTAGGGCAATCCGTCCTGTGAACGTTAATGCCTTTGCCTTTTGTTATATATCCGATGATTGTGTCGCCCGGAACAGGATTGCAGCAGCTTGCTCTCTTGATTAGAAGATTGTCTGTTCCCTGAACAACAATGCCCAGATCTGAGCCCTCTGCTCCCCTGTTAACAACGTGCTTTGACCTAATTTCCTGCTCTTCTTTCTGAGCCTTATTGTTATTGTCCTCATTGTAGTATTCGATGAGAATCTGCCCGAGCTTCGATACGAGAGCTCCGCCTCGAGAAATCTGCAAATACAGCTCGTTAACGTTGTCGCATTTAAGCTCCTTGCTTGCCTTAAGAATATAAGCATTCTTTGCAACAAGAGAAGGATCATAGCCTTTCTTCTTAAGGTAATTTGTGATATTACTCTTACCTCGCTCAACATTATCGTCCTTGTTCGCCTTGCGAAGCCATGCCTTGATCTTGTGCTGAGCCTGCGAACTCTTTGCGATATTAAGCCAGTCAATGCTTGGTCCCGAAGAATTGGCAGAGGTAATAATCTCGATAATATCTCCATTACGCAAAGTATGGTCGATAGTAACCATCTTGCCGTTGACCTTCGCTCCAACGCAGCGTATGCCTACATCGGTGTGGACCTTGAATGCGAAATCCAAAGGTGTCGAGTTGACAGGAAGCTCCATTACATCGCCTCGAGGTGTAAAAACAAAGACTTGGTTGTTGAACAAATCGACCTTAAGAGTCTCAAGGAAATCCACAGAATCCTCTGCGTCCTTTTGCCACTCAAGGGCCTGCCTTAGCCAAGCAAGCTTAGCCTCGCTGTCGTCCTCAGTGCCGTTAACCTTGCCCTCTTTATATTTCCAATGGGCTGCGATACCATATTCGGCAACTCTATGCATCTCATAGGTTCTAATCTGTATCTCGAAAGGCTCGCCATCATCACCAAATACGGTCGTATGAAGACTCTGATACATGTTAGGCTTAGGCATTGCTATATAATCTTTGAATCTTCCCGGAATCGGCTTCCACCTTGTGTGGACAAGTCCAAGCACCGCATAGCAATCCTTAACATTCTGAACAAGAATTCTTACGGCAAGCAGGTCGAAAATCTCATCAATCTGCTTGTTTTGCACAATCATCTTCTTGTAAATGCTATATAGATGCTTGTGCCTTCCCTTAACATCATGCTTAATGCCCGCGTCTGTAAGAGTCTGGTCTATTTCGACAATAAGAGATTCGATATTCTTTGAATAGATTTCTTGTTTCTTCTCGATCTCTTTCTTGAGCCTCTTGTATTCAAGAGGATGCAGATATTTGAGAGCCAAATCCTCAAGCTCGAATTTGATGTTGAAGATTCCGAGCCTGCCTGCCAAAGGAGCGTAGATTTCCAAAGTCTCGAGGGCCTTCTCTTCTCTTTTCTCCTGCGACATATATTCGAGGGTTCTCATATTATGAAGTCTGTCGGCAAGCTTGATTATAAGGACTCTGATATCCTTAGACATAGCAAGGAACATCTTTCTGAAATTCTCCGCCTGGAGCTCTTCCTTGGAATCATATTTAACCTTACCGAGCTTGGTAACGCCATCTACAAGAAGTGCAACCTTCTCATCGAAATCTTCAACAAGCTGTTCTCTTGAATAATCGGTATCCTCGACCACATCATGCAAAAGTCCCGCAACTATAGTCTCGTTATCCATTCCGAAATTGGCCAGAATCTGGGCAACAGCAACCGGGTGAATTATGTAAGGCTCACCGCTTTTTCTTAATTGCCCATCATGAAGCCTGCGAGCAGTCTCGAAAGCCTTAATGACTGTTCTGTCATCATACTTCGGATTGATCGCCACCATTTCATCGATGAATTGTTCAGTTGTGAGATTTTGCACTTTGGTCAATTCTTAGCTCCTATACAACAATGCCGTCGTTTTCTCTCTTGCTCTTAGGCTTTCTGCCGTTCTGCTCTTCGTATTTAGAGAGCGAATCCTTCTTAGTCAGCTCATAATACAGAGGGCTGCAAAGGCATATTGATGAATATGTTCCGACAAATACACCTATCATCAGAGGAATAATAAATTCTCTAAGCTCATCGGATACCATTATGAATAATGGAACCATAACTATAAGTGTTGTCAGCGAAGTCATAATTGTTCTTGAAAGAGTCTGGTTGATACTGTCGTCAATAAGTTCGACATTCTGCTTGCGCTTGTAGAACTTGGTATTCTCTCTGATTCTGTCAAATACTACGATAGTGTCGTTGATGGAATATCCGACTACCGTGAGGATACCTGCGATAAACGGATTGTTAATTGAGAATCCGAATATTGCATACAGCGAAAGTGTAACAAGAACGTCATGTCCAAGACCGCTTATTGCGGCAAGACCGTATTTCCAGTTCTTGAACCTGAATCTGATATATACCAGCATACACAGAACCGCTAATACTATAGACTTAACAGCATTCTGTCTAAGGTCCTTACCAACTGTTGGTCCGAATTCCTCAGATGCGAGTACCGCATCATCTTCAAGCTCGTATTTATCTTCGAGTACGCCTAAGATTTCTTCTCTCTCAGCTACCTTAAGAGGCTTAATTGTCTTGATAATAATCTGAGTATTGTCCTCACCTGCATATACTATTGTAGGTTCAAGGTCGTAATCCTTAATCGCATCACTGACCTCCTCGATATCGACCTGCTTGCCCATATCGATTTGCATCATTGTACCGCCGGTGAAATCGATTCCGTAATTGAAGCCCTTGACAATAGCGAAGATAATGCCCGCAACGATTACGCAAGAGCTGATAGCATAGTAGATCTTTCTATTCTTGATAAAGTCGATATAGAAATTCTTCTTAATCTTAGGAGTTCCGTCCTCCTTCATTCCGAAGTATTTAAGCTTCGAGAATTTCTTGCTGTCTGCAAGAAGATTAACAAATATCTGTGTAATAAATACCGCTGTAAAGATACTGCATACAGTACCGATAATCAGAGTCAGAGCGAAGCCTCTAACCGATGATGTACCGATAAGGTAAAGTATGATAGCAGCAATAAGGGTTGTTGTCTGTGAGTCGATAACCGTTGAAAGAGCCGACTTGAAGCCCATGTCAACCGCAACTCTAATCGACTTGCCTTTTGAAATCTCTTCTCTAATTCTTGTAAAGATAATTACGTTCGAGTCTACAGCCATACCTATCGAGAGGATGATACCTGCAATTCCAGGAAGTGTAAGAACCGAACCGAATGCAGCCATAATCCATAATATCAGCTGAACATAGAGAAGCAGCGCAAAGTCAGCAAGGAATCCAAGCAAGCCATAAGCGATTACCATAATAATCATGACAAGGCCGAGACCGATTAAGCCAGCAACCGCACTCTTATTAAGAGCATTAACGCCTATCGTAGCTGTCTCAACAGAGGAATTAACCTCGGTGAGAGTTGCAGGAAGTGCTCCGCCTCTTATAAGAGCAGACATCTCGCTTGCCTCTTCTTGTCCGAATCCACCAGGTCTTGTAATTCTGCATGTAGTGCTGTTGATTTTCTCTTCAACCGTAGGATATGAGATGATCTCGTCATCGAGCATAATAATTATGCAGTTATTTCCAATGGCAGTGCCATACTCATCGGTCATTGAAGAAACAACAGTTCCGCTAACGGCTTTCTCTGTTCCCTCTGCAAAAAGGTCAGATCCCTTATTCGTGAATTTAAGGTTGATCTCGTAGCCGCCGTTATCCGAGTCGCTGGCAATAGTACAATCCTTAACATTGTCACCTGTCATTACCACAGAACCATCTGCGAGGAGGAATTTGAGCTGAGCAGTTCTTCCGATCTGCTTAATTGCTTCATCGGCATCCTCAACGCCTGGCATCTCAACTCTGATTCTGTTATCGCCTTCGATTGAAACACTTGCCTCGGAGATACCCATAGCGTTAACACGGTTCTCAAGAACGCTCTTGGTCTGTTCCATTACCTTTGTCTTCTCGGTACCCTTTTCGTCGGTATCAGCTTCGAGCAGAACATAGACACCACCGTTGATGTCAAGTCCGTATTTCATCTGCTTGCCCAAATTCTCGATCTTGTCACCCAAGCCGAATACAGATACGTAGCATCCGAAAAGTGTGATTAGCACGATGAGCACCGCGCCGATTGATCTTTTTCTTGATTTCTTTTTCATAGATTTAATAATCCCCCAATACGATTTGTATTGTATTTGTTGCATACTTTTGCATCAAACAATAATTCATACTATTCTACAATAATATGCTTGATTTTTCAACAAAAAAGCGACGCTAATTTGCGTCGCTTCATGTTTGTTTCTTAAATAATAATTCCGATGAATATTCCGGTAATTATTCTGCGTCAGTAGCAGTCTCTTCTGTTGCTGCCTCTGCTGCTGTCTCCTTTGCTGCTTCCTTCTTAGCAGTAAGCTTCTTAGGAGTAACCTTCTTATCTCTGTTAACTTCCTTAGCCTCTGTCTCAGCTTCAGCCTTAGCTGGCTTGGAATCTGCGGCATGGTTAGTAACTACGCTTACAGCAGTCTTGAGAATCTCCATCTGAGTTCTACCTGCTCCAACGGAAATAACAATTGTCTTCTCCTTAACCTTTACGATCTTGCCGAGAATACCGCCGATTGTTACGATCTCATCTCCAGGAGTAAGTCCGGCTCTCATTTCCTTATTAGCCTTGTCCTGCTTCTGCTGTGGACGAATCATCATAAAGTAAATAACTGCGATAAGAACAGCTAACATAACTAAACTTGCAGCACCGTTATTCATGTAATTTCCCTCCGTTTAATCTTAGATTCGCTATTGCGTTTGGTTAAATATGTTTGGCTTTGCTTAAATTTGATTAAGCTTATGAAGCTTATATATCCACTTATAAACTCATCGATTAGAATTAAATAATGGTACCGGTGATGGGGGTCGAACCCATACGATATTTCTATCACGGGATTTTGAATCCCGCGCGTCTGCCAATTCCGCCACACCGGCAAATTGGTATTGCCATTCTTTTTTGTAAAAAAAAATGGTGTGGATGGAGGGACTCGAACCCTCACGGTCTCCCACATGGCCCTCAACCATGCGCGTCTGCCATTCCGCCACATCCACACGGCAATAGAAAGTATACACATAACTTGGCAAGAAATCAAGCATTATTCTAAATAATTTTTAATTTTTCTGAAGCTATATTTACGAAGCAGCACGTCGATTTTGTCATATAGGAGCTCAGCCGATGAATTATTGCAAATGACTTCGTCTGCGAGGCTTGCCTTCTCGGCTTCAGGCATTTGAGAATTGATTATAGCAAGCGCCTGATCCTTTGTCAGAGCATCACGCTTGCATATTCTTTCGATTCTGATTGGCATATCAGCCGTTACAAGCCAGCTATAGTCGTATTCGTCTTGAGAATTCATTTCAAAGAGCAAAGGTATCTCAACAAATACAATCTGCTCGTTAGACAAGAGAGCTAAGCATCTGTCGATTTCTTCCTTGGTCTTGTAGCTTACGATGGATTCAAGCTTGGCTTTTGCTTCGGAATCTGAATATATTAGCTTGCGCATTTTATCCCTATCCATGCTTCCGTCTGAGAGGATGAATTCGTCACCGAAGCATTTGGCTATATCCGAAATAGCAGAGCCGCCTGCTGCGGTCATGGACCTTGAAATTCTGTCAGCATAAATCACTGTATATCCCCTCTCTTCGAGATAAGAACATACAAGTGATTTACCTGATCCTATTCCGCCCGTGATGACTATGCTTATCATAATTTGATATCTGTATTCTTAGATTCCTGAAGTTGCGTCTTCCAATATCTATTTGAGGTAGTACCAATTGTCGGCGTCGTGGATGTCGCAGACAAGCTTAACATCCATTTGAGCGGCATTACCCATGCACTCTGCCAGCAAGCTAACGACTCTATCCTTTTCGCTTAAAGGCCCCTCGACGATGAGCTCGTCATGAATTTGAAGAATTAGCCTGCTTCTTAAGCCTTCCTCTTTGAGCCTCGAGTAGACTGAATTCATGGCAATCTTAATTATATCTGCGGCTGTGCCTTGAATTGGCGTATTCATCGCAAGCCTTTTGGCCATTTCCCTTTCCATGAATTTGCGAGATGCAAATTCTGGAATTTGTCTGATACGACCGAACATCGTGGAGGCAATTTGCTTAGTCTCGCCTTCTTTAACGAGATTGTCCAAATAATTCTTAACGGCAATATGCTTATCGAAATAATCGTCTATATATCTTTGAGCTTCCATGCGGCTTATATGAAGATTCTCCGACAGGCCGTGTGCGCTCATTCCGTATATAACGCCAAAATTCACAGCCTTCGCCTTGCTTCTGTCGCTTGCTGTAACTTCGTCTAAAGGCAAATTGAAAATCCTCGAAGCTGTGCTCTTATGTATATCTACGCCTTTGTTAAAAGCATCTATAAGCCCCTCGTCGTGGCTAAGCGAGGCAAGTACGCGAAGCTCAATCTGAGAATAGTCGGAGCCGACGAAGATATTGTCCTTATTCGAAACGTTAAAGGCCTTTCTTATCAATCTGCCATATTCGTCTCGCATAGGAATATTCTGAAGGTTCGGCTCAACGCAGCTTAGTCTTCCTGTTGCGGCAACTGTCTGCTGGAAATGCGGATGAATCTTGCCGTCTGCAGCGATAAGCGCAATCAAGCCATCAACATAGGTGCTTCTAAGCTTAGATAGCTTCCTGTATTCAAGAATATTTGAAACTATCGGATAATCGTGCTCTAATTTCGCGAGAATATCAGCAGCTGTTGAATACGAGCCATTCTTGCCCTTTGCGCCCGGGTATGGAATTTCGAGCTTTTCGAAGAGTATAGAAGCAAGCTGCTTAGGTGAATTTATATTAAATTCGCCTCCTGCCTCATCATGTATCAGTCCCTCAAGCTCTGCAAGCCTTGCGCTTAGTTCCTCCCCTATCTTAGAGAGAGTCTCCTTGCTACAGGAAATTCCTTCTTTTTCCATGGAGGCAATGCATGTAGTCAAAGGCATCTCGATGTCGTTAAATAGGCTAAGCAAATTCCTCTCGGAAAGGAGCTTGAGCTGCTCTGTCATTACAAGATAGATATAGGTCAGATACTCGCTGTCCGCAAATTCGCTGACGGTATTTCCCGTATGCCTTAGAACAAGCTTCGAGAATTCGTATTTGTTCCTGTTCGGATCGAGCAAATATTCGGCAAGCATTATATCGTGCTTAGGTGTCAAATCCTCGTCGCAATAGCACTTGAAAGTATATTGAATCTTCTTAATATCATAGGAAATCAAATTCCACTTCTTCTGAATTATCTCGCTGATGCTGACCTCGGTATTCATCGGTGTTAGCTCTAAGCATGTATAATCGAAGCCCTCGCAGGAGAGAAGCTTAATGCTTGTAATCTCAGGCAAATCAAGATGATTATTGTCGCCTTCTATCGAAATTACAATATCAGAGCCCTCGCCATGCTTCTTAAGAAAATCCGCATAGCTTATTTCGCAGGCCTTTGGAATTTCGTGTGAAATAGTAACTTCATCCGCTATAGCTTCGTTATCGCTCTTAAGCTTGGAAATGAATTTGTAGAATTCAAGCTCTGTATAGACCTCGATTAGCTTGTCGACATCAGGCTGTCTAAATAGCAAATCATCCCATTCAAAATCGATTGGAGCGTTGACTTCAATCGTGGCAAGCCTCTTAGAGAGCTTAGCAAGCTCAATATTGTTGCGGACATTCTCGCCCATCTTGCCTGGAATTTCCTCGCTATGAGAGAGCACCTCCTCGAGAGAACCATATTTCTCAAGAAGCGCAATTCCTTTCTTCTCGCCTATACCAGGAATACCAGGAATATTGTCAGACGAATCCCCCATCAAGCCCTTAAGGTCAATGAACTGGCTTGGTGTCAGATTATACCTTTCCTTCATTGCAGCAAGATCATAAATATCGAATTCGCTCATTCCCTTGCGGTTGAGTAGAACCTCTGTATTTGCGTCAATTAGCTGCAGTTCGTCCTTGTCGCCCGAAATAATGCGCGTCTTGATGCCGGCCTCTGATGCCCTCTTTGCAACAGTTCCGATTAAATCGTCTGCCTCGTAGCTTGGCATCTCGAGAATAGCAATATTCATCGCCTCGAGCACCTTATGCATGTAAGGAATTTCCGACAGAAGCTCTATTGGAGTTTGCTGCCTGCCCGCCTTATATTCAGGATAGAATTCGTGTCTGAAGGTCTTAGCCTTCATGTCAAAGGCAACGGCCATATAATCAGGCTCGTTGTCACTTATTATTCTGTTAAGCATGTTAATAAATGCAAAAACGCCCTGCGTATGGATACCCTTGGAGGTAACCATTGGACGCATGGCGAAATATGCTCTAAATAACAGGCTATTACCGTCTATTATTATTAGTTTACTCATTCTTGCTAATTCTTGCTAAATCTCTTCAAGTTCGCAGTTATAATATACCTTCTGAACATCGTCGTTGTCTTCAAGAGTAGTGATGAGCTTGACAAGTCCCTTGACCGCATCATCTGCTACGCTTGCAGACATTGATGGAATTGATTCGATCTCAGCTTCAACAACATCGTATCCCGAGGCCTTAATTGCATCAAGAACATCGTGGAAATCAGCTGGCTCAGTTCTTACTTCGAAGTTATCTTCGTTAACTATCATATCCTCAGCGCCTGCCTCGAGAACTTCCATCATTACATCGTCCTCGCTTAAGCCCTCGCTGTCAATTACGATAACGCCCTTCTTTGCGAACATATATGATACGCAGCCAGGTGTTCCGAGATTGCCGCCGTTCTTATCAAATACCGATCTTACAAAAGCAGTTGTTCTGTTGTTGTTATCTGTAAGGCATTCAACGATAATTGCTACTCCTGATGGGCCATATCCCTCAAAAGTCTTCTCCTCGTAGGACTCTCCTCCGAGCTCTCCTGTACCCTTCTTGATAGCTCTATTGATATTATCGTTAGGCATTCCAATGCCCTTAGCCTTATCAATAGCAACTCTAAGTGATGGATTGAATTCAGGATCTCCACCATCCTTTGCGGCAACTATGATCTGCCTTGCATATTTAGTGAACATTGCAGCACGCTTTGAATCCTGTGCTGACTTTCTGTTAGCGATTGTGCCATGTCTACCCACTGCTGGCACCTCCTTTTTTTCTTTCTTTTGGATAATTTGTAAGTAATGTTTAATAATGTATATCTATAAAATCCAATAAATTATACACCTATGAATAGCTTATGACAAATAAAAATGAAATGGGCAGCCCGTAAGCCGGGTTCTGTATTAAACGATCATCCATCTACGACTATGATTACTCATAGCCTCTAGCGACTACCATTCAGACTGAGACGGGCCGCCTCATGTTGTCCTACTCTGTCTTGCTCCGGATGGGGTTTACACGATGATTATGTCTCCATAACACCAGTGAGCTCTTACCTCACTATTTCAACCTTACCACGGCATTACCCGTTACGGCGGTATGTTTCTGTTGCACTTTCCCTACAGTTACCTGCGGCGGACGTTATCCGTCATCCTTGCCCTGTGGAGCCCGGACTTTCCTCATAACCTATGGTCACGCGATCGTATGGACTACCCAATTCATTTTTTCTTATTATCGATAAGAATCTTGAAGAAATTTATCGTTATAAGTATTACTACTACTGTCGCAATATATCCGAGTATTGGATATAGATATTCAACTATAGTCTTGAAGCCTGTTAAGCCAAGTAAGAAGGCTATTGCTGATATTGCAACGATTATTAGATTAAGCTTAGAGCTATGTGCAAAAGCTCTTGTGCATCCGTATAGAGTGCTTGCGGCTGCCGAATAAATAGCTCCATAAAGAACAATCGCAAAGAGCACGTTAAGCGGCTTCGAAATTCTCGCTGCATAAGCAAGGAGTGGAAGATCCATCTGATATGAGAAATCCATGTCCTTAAGAAGGCAAGCAAGAAGAAGCACCATTAACACGCAAAGGCAGGCAACTCCAAGTCCCGAGCCGAGCAATGCGTTCTTGTTGTCTTTAGCAGATAGAGCATTCTGCCCTGCAACTGTAACAAGAGCTATTGAATTATATGCTATAAAAAGTACTGCCGCTATCCAAGGGTTAGGCGTGAGCGAGCTTGGATAAGATGCTGCCATATCAGCCGTTCCTTGCATATCCGTTCTAAGTACAAGAATGATTGTGATTATTACTATCGAGAATAGAAATGGCACAATCTTAGTGAATACGCGCGAAATTCTTTCGAAATCTCCGATTACCGTAACGGCAACAAGCGCCGCAATTATAATACCGCCTATAAATAGCTTAACTCCGAACTGCTGATTAAGAAGCGAGCCGCCTGCAGCGGTCATGCTTACAAGTATCATGAAATACTGCAAGGTAACAAAGGTCTCTATGAGTTTTTTTATAATCTTGTTATCAAATGGAGATATAAGCTCCGCATAATCGCAGGTATTCTTAGAGATAGAAATATAAGCGAGCATTAGACCGATGCAAATATATAGTATAGATGCAATAGCAATGCTTATATATCCCGTTTTGCCAAATACGCCAAAGAACTGCCATACCTCTCTACCAGACGCAAAGCCAGCGCCCATAACGACGCCTATCAATATTAGTACAATGTCTATGTAGCTAAGCTTCTTCATTATTGATATTCCTTGCTATTTCTTTATTATTTCTCTCAAGTAATTCGCTTAGATATTTCTTATCCGATTGCAATTTGTCAATTAGCGATTGCTTCCTTAGAGGATCTCTTGAACTTCTTTGCAAATTGCTGATCTCTTCATCGATGCTATCGAGCTTCCAGCCGAGGCGTTTCGCAACATATTCTCTTTCGAGAAATTCATAGGCTGCAGGATATTTCCATCTTATATCGTCTTCGTCGAAGAGTGGTTCCCTTCTTTCTTCTTCGGTCGGAACTGCCGTAATTATCTCGCAGATGAATTTGCCTTCGGGTACGAGACTCTCTGAGATAATCTCGAAGCCGTTTGTATAGAGAAAATATCTAAGTGTCCCAGAGTGCTTTCTTGGCTGCATGATAATCTTCTTGAAGCTTCTTGACTTATCAATATCAGAGGACAGAATATCTGAAATCGTATGGCCTCCAAGGCCAGCAATTATTATGTCGTCAACTTCGCCATGGCTAAGTGGCTTAAGGCCATCTCCTACTCGAAAGCAGTCTTCCTCGCATGGAATTTCAATCTCTTCAAAAGTCTGCCTCGCCTTTGAGAGGGAATCGGCACTTATGTCGCACATTATCGCCTTAGGCGAAATCTTATTTGCCATCAAAAGCATAGGGACGTATCCATGATCCGTCCCTATGTCAGCAATAGTTTCACCTGTATTAACATGTTCGCAAATTGCATATATACGTTTGCTTAATCGCATGCTCTATTCCAGATAATCCTTAAGCTTCTTGCTTCTGCTTGGATGTCTAAGCTTCCTTAAAGCCTTCGCCTCAATCTGACGAATTCTTTCTCTTGTTACATTAAATTCTTTGCCTACCTCTTCGAGAGTACGAGGACGTCCATCATCAAGGCCGAAACGAAGAATAAGAACTTTCTTCTCTCTTTCTGATAATGTATCAAGCACCTCTCTAAGCTGCTTCTGAAGCATAGCATAGGCTGCTGCATCTACAGGTGATGGGATATCCTCGTCAGCGATGAAGTCGCCAAGATGGCTGTCTTCCTCTTCGCCTATAGGAGTCTCGAGAGATACAGGATCCTGAGATACCTTCTTAATCTCCCTTACCTTCTCAACAGTAATTCCCATTTCTTTAGCGATTTCTTCGGAGGTAGGCTCGCGGCCATATTCCTGAAGGAGCTGTCTTGAAATTCTTATAAGCTTGTTGATTGTCTCAACCATATGAACAGGAATTCTGATTGTTCTTGCCTGGTCAGCGATAGAACGGGTAATAGCCTGTCTTATCCACCATGTCGCATAGGTGGAGAATTTGTAGCCCTTTGTATAATCGAATTTCTCTACAGCCTTCATCAGTCCGAGGTTACCTTCCTGAATAAGGTCAAGGAAGCTAAGGCCTCTGTTCAAATATCTTCTTGCAATACTTACAACAAGTCTGAGGTTAGCCTCGCAGAGCTGCTTTCTTGCTTCGTCGTCACCTTGCTCGATTCTGATAGCAAGAATTTTTTCCTGTTCGGCAGTAAGAAGCGGAATTTTGCCGATTTCTTTGAAATACATCTTAACCGGGTCGTCTGTAGGAATATTCTTTAAGCTGCTATCGCTTATGTCGATGTCCATTTTGTTCTTGCTGCGCTTAGAATCATCCAAATCATCATCAAGATCATCGGATTCGTCTACTTCGTCCAAGTCGTCAAGATTGTCAATGTCATCGAAATCGTCCAGGTCAAGAAATTCTTCTTCAATGAGCTCTGAATCAGAAGGTTCTCTTGAATCAACTACATCGACACCTTCCATTTCGAGGAATTCGTACAACTCGTCTGTATCTTCCTTGCTCAGTTTATGCTCACTAGCGAAGATGCTAACTTCAAGATAAGTAATCTCATCTCCAGCGCGTCTTGCCATTTCGAGAAGTTCATTTGCATATTTAGAGTTCTTCGAGAGTTCAAATTCATTGGTTTCTTTAATTTCTGCCATTTTTCCCTCCATTACTGTTTGATGAGATTGTTAATTTCCATAAGCTCGGATAAGCATTTCTTAATTTCTTCACTATCACCCATTTTCTCAGCAACTGCAAGTTTGCTCTGGATCTCAAGTCTTTTCTCGTTATTTATCCTGCTTATGTAGCTTGACCTGCATTCGTTATAAAATAGCTCGTCGTCAGGTCCAAGCTCTGTTATTTCAAGGCATTTGCGGAAGTGTGCTTCCTCTTCGGGGTCAAGCTCGCTTAGAATTTTGCTGTAATCAATTCTGCCGCTGTGATTATCATCTTGCTTAGATAAATCAACTACCACGGTCCATATCTTCTTAGCAAGCGGTGACTCTATCTTGATTCCGTCATCCGAAATGCGCTTAATATAATCTGTATTATTCATCGCAAGAATTATTAAAGATAATTCAAGCTTCATGTTGCTATCAAGCTTGCGGCTGTTTCTTTCGACGAAGCTCTCGCTTGATCTTGCTGGTTTGAAAGTGCCACTTGGGCGTTCGTTCTCGGATTGAATCTCCAGAGAAATCGCATGCTCAGATATACCGAATTCTTCTGAGAGCTTGCGAACGTATATGTCTCTTTCGACAGGTGCAAGCGACCTAAGTACAGGTATGCACTTTGCAATATAATCAAGAACATCAAGATTATTGCTTAAATCATAGCCTTTTCTATAAAGACCAAGCTTGAAGTCCGTGGAATATATCGCCTCATCGACAAGCTTCTCAAAGGCCTGCTTGCCGTTCTTCTTGACAAATTCGTCGGGATCCTTGCCGTCATTTATCCTAAGAATCTTAGGCTTGCCACCGGCTCCGATGATAACGTCGATTCCTCTTAATGCGGCATTGATTCCAGCGTTATCGCTATCGTAAGATAATACCACATTTTTGGTATACCTTGCTAATAATTTTGCCTGATTATCTGTTAAGGCTGTACCAAGAGAAGCAACAACATTACATATGCCTGCCTGATATAAAGAAATCGCATCCATATACCCTTCAACAACTATTACCTTGTTGCTATCTGTTATGGCGCTCTTCGTGAAATTAAGGGCATAGAGATTATTCTTCTTAAGGAAAATCTCGCTCTCGGCTGAATTAAGATATTTAGGCTTAGCATCGCCTATCGCTCTTCCACCGAAGCCTATCACCTTGCCGTTAGTATTGAAGATGGGAAACATAACTCTATTTCGGAAATAATCGTAGAGCCCATTCTTGCCCTTCTTCGCTAAGCCAAGTCTTAACAAATCCTCTTCTGCCACACCTTCAGCGAGCAAATATTGACATAAGGATTTGCCCTTGCCTGGCGCATAACCAAGGCCGAATTTTCTGATAATCTCGTCAGAAATTCCTCTTTGCTTAAGATACGGATATCCGATATTCTTCTGCTTGCTTAGATTATCAAAGAAGAATCGAGCCGCCTTTGCGTTGATATTATAGAATTTGTCGTAATCAATCTTAGGTCCCTTGTGCGTCCTTTCGGGCATCTTAATTCCATATTCATTGCACAGCTTCTCGCAAGCCTCCATAAATGGAATTCTGTTGATTTTCTGCACAAAGGAAATGACATCTCCACTCTCCCCGCAGCCGAAACAATGGAAAATTTGCTTCTCTTCGTTGACCGAGAAAGAAGGTGTTTTCTCCGAGTGAAAAGGACAAAGACCAGTGTAATTCGAGCCGGACCTCTTCAAGTTGACCTCGCGACCTACGACATCAACTATGTTAATATTCATTTTTATCTCTTCGACAAAGCTATTATCAAAGGCCATCTTCACTCCTATCATCGGCTTGCAGGAATAATTCCTTATATAAATTGCCAGCGTATCTATCGGTCATGCCCGCTACGTTATCCTTGACTGCCTCTTCAAGCCCGTCTTTTGAGGCTATTTTCTTATAAAGAGGTGGCAGCTCATCTGGGTTTGCCAAATAATATTCATATAGCGAGCGAACTATATTCTCGGCTTGCTCTTTCTTCTCCTTGCCTATTACTTTATCACTCAAATATACATTCTTAAACATGAATTCTCTTAGATCAAGCAAGGCCTTATTAAAGTCATCAGACAAGCTGATTGTGTTCTTGCCTTCGCTGTTGCGGCACAAATCCACAATCAGATTATTGATTCTGTCCCCATGTGTGAAGCCAAGTACTTCGAAGTCGTATTTAGGAAAATCAGACTCCTTGAGGACATTGCCTCTTAATGCATCGTCAATATCGTGATTGATATATGCAATTCTATCGCTGATTCGTACTATTTGCCCTTCAAGTGTAAAAGGAAGTGTGCCTCCCCTGTGATTGAGTATGCCGTCACGCACCTCGGCGGTGAGATTAAGTCCGTTTCTTCTCGTCGTAGGTTCAAGCACATCAACTGTTCGAAGACTCTGAACATTATGTTCGAAGCCGGAAGGATGAATCTCATTTAAGACAAATTCTCCAATATGTCCAAATGGCGTATGCCCAAGATCGTGTCCGAGAGCAATTGCTTCTGTTAAATCCTCGTTATATCTAAGCAATCTTGCTATTGTTCTTGCAATCTGAGACACCTCTATTGTATGAGTAAGTCTTGTCCTGTAATGATCGTATTCAGGCGAAATGTAGACTTGTGTCTTGTGCATAAGTCTGCGGAAGGATTTGGAATGAATAATTCGGTCTCTATCCCTTTGAAATTCTGTTCTATAATCGCACTTAACTTCATCCTCAAGACGGCCTCTCGTCTCAGCCGCATGCGTCGCAAGCGGAGACAGAATTTCGTATTCTCTTTTCTCACAGGCTTCTCTTGTTAACATGTATTCGCTTAATTTCCTTCCTGCATTCTCGCGTCTTATTCTCGTGATTTATGCTCGTGGTCTATTATACCATATAAAATTTGCTTACTTTCTTCCGGTATGGCCAAATCCGCCACTGCCCCGCTCCGTTGAGCTTAGATCGTCTAATCTCTCTACCGGCTCGATTTCGACTTTCTCGTATTTGGCAATCACAAGCTGTGCGATTCTGTCGCCGTCATTTATAACAAAGTCCTCTGAGCCGTAATTTATAAGCGGAATCAAATACTCGCCGCGATAGTCCGAATCTATTGTTCCTATGCTATTTACAAGACCAATACCGTATTTAATCGCAAGCCCAGACCTTGCTCTTACCTGCCCCTCGTAGCCTTGTGGAATCTCGGCATAAATTCCTGTCGGAATAAGGCGCCTTTCCATAGGATGCAAGATGATGGGCTCATCAAGATAAGCGCAGAGGTCCATGCCGGATGAACCCTCTGTAGCGTAGCTTGGATATCTTCCGCTTAATGATTTAACTTTGAATTTCATATTACTCCCCGATTATTTACCTGTTACATTCACTATGCTGTAATTGTCGAAATTAGTTATCAAATTCTTCACTTCTTCGATATCAGCAAGCGAAATATCATCAAGAATTGTCAGAATATCATCCTGGCTTAGGCATTTGCCACGAGCAAGGAAGCTATTTCCGTTAGATTTCATCCTTGACTTCGCACTCTCCTGAGAGAAGATATAAGAGGATTTAAGCTGCTCTTTTGCACTAAGAAATTCTTTCTCTGCAACTGGCTCGCTTTGCAATCTATCTAATTCCTGCTTAATCGCGTCAAGAGCCTCATCTACCTTATTCTTCGCAACGCCTGCAGCGATTGCAAAGGCTCCACCGCTTATATAGAAGGAATTTGACGAATAGACTGAATAAGCAAGCCCTTTCTGCTCTCTTACATTCTGGAAAAGTCTAGAGGACATTCCTCCACCGAGAAATACGCTAAGAACAGACAGCTTATATCTTGCTTCATCAATCACAGGAACTGTTGTAATTCCAAGAATCAGATGCGCTTGCTCAATATCCTTGTAAATTGTTTCCCTGCGGCAAGCATTAACTGGGCAGCCCTTCTCGTCCTTTCGAGCGTTTGGCTTAAGATTGTGGAATTTGCCTTCGAAATAGGAAATAATCTCAGCCTCATCAAAGGAGCCTGCTATCGAAACCACAATCGAATCTCTGGTATAATGCTCATCATAATATTTGCGAAGATCCGCAGATGTAAACGAGCTGACATTATCCTTAGAGCCAAGTACCGGGTGACTCAGCGTGCTATCCGAGAAAACAAGCTTCGCAAGATTCTCTGCTGCAACATCGTCGGGATCATCCGCACTCATATTTATCTCTTCGATAACAACGAGCTTCTCCTTGTCGATGTCCTCCTGCGAGAAAAGTGGGTTCTCGATTAGGTCGACAAGCACATCGCAGGCCTTCATTAGATGCTCATCAAGGCATTTAACATAGAAGCAGGTTGACTCTTTGCCTGTAAAAGCATTGATGTCTCCGCCCACGCTGTCAATCTCGTCGACTATCTCAAATGCCGTTCTGTTAGATGTGCCCTTGAATACCATGTGCTCAATAAAATGAGAGATACCCTCTTCTTCGGGCCTCTCATTTGAAGAACCGGTCTTGCACCATATACCAATACAGCTTGACCTAACTCCATCCATATGATCGAGAATAAGATTAACCCCCGTGCTAAGCTGAATGATCTTTATATTATTGCTTGAATTTGTATTTGAATTATTTGTATTGTCTCTTGATTTATTATTCAATCTCTTCCTCCTCGGAATCATTCTCAGATTCATTCTCTGCATCATCATCTTCAAATAGCAGTCTCGAAACGCTCATATCGAAGCCTTCGAGGTCGTAATCTAATGCCGTTCGAAAATCATATCTGCAATCCTCGTTAAATAGCTTGGCCGATAATATGTCATATCTTGCCTCTAAGATGCTTACTTCTGTTCCGTTAAGCATATTGAAGGCAAGCTTATCAAGCACATACCATTTCCTGAATTTAACAAGCTCTTCAGATAGACTTCTTATATCCTCGGCTTCCATATTAGAGCTTAGCATGCCCTCAAATAGCCTGCCGATATTATCAACAAGAATGTACAATTCATTCTCTTCATCAGGTATAACTCTTAAGAAATCTTCGAAGTAATTGGAAAAGGCTTCCGCCAATATATCGGTGTCGATCTCCTTAAATAAGTCATAGATTAGATTCGCTTCTATATATTCGTCACATTCGAGCAGCGCCTCGAGGTTCTCGTAATAGCAGAACTCCGAAGGCTTATCTATATCAAGTGTTTTATAAAATATGGTCTTGTCCATAGTCGGATTTCTTCCCCTTTTTCCATAGATATGATATAATTTTGCACTGAATATTATAGCATACGGAGATATCAAAATGAATAATAAGACTCTCAAAAACAGAAACGAAATACCCTCAGAATTCAAGTGGGACATCGAAGCTATGTATCCTCTTGAAGCCGATGTAGATAAGGATATCGAAGACGGACTTGCCTTAGCATCTTCCCTTTCTGAATACAAGGGACGGATAATGGAGAGCCCCGCTGTTCTTCTTGAAGTACTGAATCTATATGCACAATCAATGCAAAAGATTGAGAAGGCCTATGTGTATTCTCGCATGAAGCACGATGAGGATAATGCCGATTCCAAATATAACAAGCTATATGGAAAAGCAATGTCGGCTATTGCTACTCTTTCGGCAAACACATCATTTCTGACGCCTGAGCTTCTTTCTTATGAAGAGGATGAGGTGCTCTCGTATGTAGATAAGGAAGATGGACTTTCCAAATACAGATTCATGCTCGAGAACATTATGCTATCTAAGCCTCATACCCTAAGCTCTGAGCAGGAATATATCATGGCCTCCCTCTCCGAAGCCCTGAATGCACCAGACGAAATTTTCACATCGCTTAATGATGTTGATATGGTCTTTGGCGAGGTGCTAAATGACGATAACGAACTTGTGCCACTCACTCACGCGAGCTATTCCGCTCTCATGGAGTCCAAATCTCGCGAAGTAAGAGAGAATACTTTTACAACGCTCTACGAGAAATACAAGGAGCACAACAACACTCTCGCTACTACGTATAATTATACTGTCAAAACAAATGCCATCTGCAAGAATTTAAGAAATTACGCTTCATGCCTTGAATCTTCGCTATCTGGCAACAAAATTCCGCTCTCTGTATACGAGAATTTGATTGACGCTGTACACAAGCAGCTTCCTGCAATGCACAAATATGTCGGCATAAGAAAAAGAGTTCTCGGTATAGATGATCTTAAGATGTACGACGTATATATTCCGCTTGTTAAGCCCGCAAATTCAAGCTACACATTCGAGGAAGCCGTGGACATCTGCTGCAATGCCCTTGCTCCTATGGGAGAAGAATATGTATCGGTATTCAGAGACGGTATCTTGAATAAGCGCTGGGTCGATAGATATGAGAATAAAGGCAAGAGTTCGGGTGCCTACAGCTTCGGCTCCTACGATAGCTACCCTTATATTCTGATGAATTTTACTGGCGAGCTAAGAGATGTCTTCACCTTAATTCATGAAGGTGGACATTCCATGCACTCTTATTATACGCGAAAAACTCAGGATTATATTTACGGGGATCATTGCATCTTCACTGCTGAGGTTGCAAGTACCGTCAACGAAACGCTGCTAATCAAATATCTGCTCGATAATACTGACGATGAGGAGATGCAATTATATCTTGTTAATTTCTATATTGACGAGTTCAAATCCACCCTCTTCCGCCAGACCATGTTTGCGGAATTTGAGAAATGGGCGCATGAAGAGGTCGAGGCAGGAAATGCTCTTACTGCAGATGCACTTAATGACTATTATGCCAAATTGAACAGCTTATACTTCGGTCCTGATATGGGCGAAGATCCATATATTCAGTATGAATGGTCAAGGATTCCGCATTTCTATAGGGCCTTCTATGTATATCAATATGCGACCGGATATTCCGCAGCTAATGCAATAGCAAATAGAATTCTAAGCTTAGGACAAGAAGCTGTAGATGATTATATTAGCTTCCTGTCGGCCGGCTCGTCTGATTATCCGATTGAGCTTCTTAAGCTTGCTGGCGTGGATATGAGCACAGAAGAGCCTATACTTTCGGCACTTGATACCTTCAGCGAGCTCGT
>CAVIGM010000001.1:63330-74201 GCA_963642455.1 Anaerovoracaceae bacterium
TCGCTTCCGCAATTACGACTACTGGAAGAAACTCACAACGAAACTTTTATAGACTTTTACTAACTATTACGAACTATTACAAACTTTTACAAACTTATATAAGCATTCATAAGCATTCATAATGGCTAAATACAATCACACAGTTACAGAAGAAGAATACGGACAGAGCATCAATCAAATACTGAGAGCCAATTACAGCTTCTCGGCAAGATTCAAGACTAAGATGAAATTCCAGTCCCTTGTTGATTTGAATGGTGTTCCGACACCTGGCTACGTCAAGCCCGAGGTCGGAGATATAATCGGAATCAGGCTGCCCGAGGAAACAAGCGATTTTCCTCCCGAGGACATACCGATTAATGTTCTATACGAGGACGATGATCTTCTGATTATCAACAAGCAGCCCGGCATAATCGTTCATCCGACGAAAGGCCACCCTACTTCGACCATCGCTAATGGCATAATGAAGTACATGCTCGATACAAATCAGAGCTTCAAGATACGCTTTGCAAATCGCATAGATATGGATACATCGGGCATTGTTATTTGCTGCAAGAACGCAAATGCTCAGAACGACATTTCCTCTCAAATGCGCTCTCAGACCGTTATAAAAAAGTATATAGCCCTTGTTCATGGTTCTGTGGCTGAAGACGAGTTCACTATAGATTTGCCAGTCGGAAGGCCAAGCCAAGAATCGATAAGGCGCTGCGTTATGTTCGAGGGTGGCAAAGACGCCGTAACCGATGTCAAAGTTCTGCAAAGATATGCCGATTATACGCTTGTGGAACTGACGCTCCATACAGGCAGAACACATCAAATCAGAGTTCATCTATCGCACATCGGGCATCCGATTATCGGAGACAGCCTTTATGACGGCGATGCCCCGCTTCTAATCGACAGACAGGCTTTGCATGCGTATAAGCTGAGCTTCATACATCCAATAAGCAAGGAGCTCCTTGAAATCGAAGCCCCTTACCCTGACGATATATTGGCTGCAATCGGTGCAATCGACTCTCAAAGGTAAGCCCTCTCGGGCTTGGGATTCACAAAAATAGAGAAAATCGTGTGTTTTCGAGCCGATTTTCTCTACTCAGGCTCCAAGCGAGGCCATGTGTTATGTCACGTGCGTAACTTGGTTTCGTCATTTATAGAGAAAATCCGCCGATTTCGAGGCGATTTTCTCTACTCATTTGTCATCTGTCGACAGGGCTTCGGTAATCGAAGCCCTGTCTTCTTTTCTTAATCTGTTATTTAGTAGAGAAAATAGAGCGATTTTAAGCCTATTTTCTCTATTTTCTTCCGAACCAACTTCGATTCGTAGCAGGCTTTTCGCATAGACTAAGATGCGAGTAGAGAAAATATGTCGATTTTGAAGCGATTTTCTCTATTTTTTGCTGAACCAACAAATTCTGTGGTGGCGTGCAAGCTGCATTGTATCCCTCGTTTAATTCTATTCAAGCTGTTGTTTCTCTTCCATTCCTCTCTATAAATTTTCTATAAATAAAAAAGCAGACCCGAAGGTCTGCATTGTTTGATTTAATTGACTTTACGCCAATAAGCGTCTCTATACATTCCATACTTCTGCTCATAGACATCGAGCCTTCCATCCTCTTGTGAAAAATATATTCCGTTCGTTTTTGAAAATAATCGGCTCTGTCGGTGAAAATCAAGTAGTTGAAAGCTGATTCAAGCTTGTTCAACGCTCAGAAATCGTCGGCAGAGGCAGAAAATCGCAAAAACGAACGGATTTTTGAATGTGAACCTCTGAGAAATCGCCGACAAAGAGAAATAATCGCAAAAACGAACGGATTTTTGAAAACGCGCTCCGAAGGCTCGCCTTCCGCCGCCGTTCGTACTTAGCGATTGGCCCTCCTCTTCGTCACTCGGCGCGGTACGACTAATTGTTGCTTTCCAAGAGCCTATAATTTCTGAAGACGCCCTCACCAACGAACTTGAAATTATCAAATCCATGATATACCAGAAGCTCATAATAGACACCTCTTACAAGCACGCAGTAGCTGAGTGCAAGTGCGAGTGGAATCTCAAGAACGAAATATCCAAGCATTCCGCCGATTGTACTTGCGTCGAGCAGGTTGAAATAAGCGACAACATATGATGGAAAATATCCAAGGGCAATAATGCCGATATAGGATAGGTCGAGTTTGAACATATTCGTCTTATTTCCAGTCATTCTCATTCTACTCTCCGCAAGGCATTGCATTACGCCTTTACTTGGATCGTCCGCAAGGATGAAATATGCCTGTCTGAAGTGATAGAAGAAAAGAACGCCAGGTGCTATAAAGAAGAACAGGCCCATGCTTATGAATAGCGACTTAGCTGCGGACATGCAAATTGATTTAACAAAGAGCGTGAAGCCTTCGAAAATCGATCTGTATTCGCAGCGGCCGTTTCTTATAAAAGTAAGGACATATAATGCCTGCCCTACTTCAATTACGCCGACAAAGAGAAATACATAGAATATCTGAACAACCGGCAGGCTTGGCATTTGGTCTATCATGCCAGCATATGCTTGCTTAACCTGCGGATTAACAAGGTCCCAATAATCAAGTGGAATCAGCATAGCAAGTATCTCAGGGAGCCAGTTTGTAAAGAAGAAAACGATCAGCCCGCCGAGAAGATACTTCGGCCACTTGCCTTTGGCATGCGTTACTGTAAGCCTTTGAATCAAGTTCGGACTCTCTGTTATTCTGTAGTACATTTCTTGAAAATTCATAATTGTGTCACCTATTTGAAAATATTTTATAAAGAGTATATCATCATTATGTTGTAATTATAATTGAATTTGTAATTGTATTTATAATAGAAAAATAAAGTATAAGAGGTTTTTATATGAAGAAATGCGTTATTCTGCTTCCATATATAGAAAAATACACAGATGAATTCATAAGGCAGGAACTGTCCGAAGCGGATTATATAATCTGTGCAGATGGCGGCCAGAGCCTTGCCAAGCGGCTTAACATAAGGCCTGATTGCGTTATCGGGGACTTTGATTCAAGCAAGATTAAGCATGAGCTTGACTGCGAATACATTGAATATCCATCAGAGAAAGATCTCACGGATGGAGAGGCCTGCCTTCTTCATGCCCTTGAACTTGAATGCACGGATATCGTTTACTTGGGTGGAATCGGTGGCCGCCTTGACCACATGATGGGAGCACTTGCCCTTCTTCTCATGGGTTACAATAATTCGGTTACAGTAACCATTAAGGATATGCGAAATTCAGTTAAGCTTATAGATTCCAAGTCCGAAACCCTTGTAAATAAAGGCATTTATAAGTATTTCTCGCTCTATCCTGTATTCGATAAGATTGAAATTGAATATATAAAAGGCGCTCGCTATCCTGTCTCGAGTCCGACCGCAATGCCTAAGGCTTCGACGCTCTGTATTAGCAACGAGATATTAGATATGAGCGCCAGCTTGAAGCTATCTTCGGGCCTTGCCTATTTGATTCAATCCAATGACGCATTCTAATTCATCTGATTAAAAGGGTTCATCGCAGATTTCTCTTAGATGAACCCTTTAGTTCTAAATTCGACTCAAATTCAAAATCTGAATACTGCCCCGAATTATTCCTCTCTCAGAACGGCACCGCACTTGTTCTCAAGCATCTTGATGATACCATTCATCTTCTTTTCAATCTGCTTAGCATTCATTGTTGAATCATCATTACCAATCTTCAAGCTAAGCATAATCGACTTCTTTCCTTCAGGAACCTGCTCGCCTCTGTATTCCTCAACGAAGCTCAGTTCCTTAACCATATACTTGATTGCGTCCTTAATGTCCGCCCAAGCTGTTGATTCGGAAACAAGAATTGAAAGATCCTTCTCAACAAGAGGATACTGTGGAAGGTGCTTGAATTCATTCGTTCTTGATGGTTGTGGCTCAAGGCTATCAAGGTCAAGCTCGAAAGCAGCCGCATTGTGTCTCTTAATTCCTGCATCGCTAAGTGCAGAGAACGAAATGAGTCCAATTGAGCCGAGAATCTTCTTGTTGCTTATAACATTTAGCCATACCTTATCATCCGCCCAATTTGGCTTCTCCTTCTGCTCGAAGCTAATGCCATTAGGCTGGCAATGGCAGTACGATGGGAGGCTCTCGATTACACCCTTAAGCTTAAAGAAAAGTTCTTTTGCGTCCTTGCCAACGATGGCTCCCGTGATAAGGTTCTTATGAACAGGAAGGCACTCGTCCTCGGACGATGGATGATATTCGCCTTTCTCGAATACCTGCGCAGCCTCGAAAATTCTGAATTCATTATAGTATCTTGTATTCTTCTCAATTGCTTCAAGCATTCCCGGAATCAGAGACTGTCTCAGGTAAGACAGCTCAGGTGCAGGTGGAGTTGCAAGGCGAATCGCCTTATCCATATCGCATTTAGAAGCCTTGATATATTTCTCATCTATCCAAGGATATGAGAAAATTTCGTTGAAGCCGCATCTGAAAGCAAGGAATTCTCTGATCCTTCTGTGAAGCGATACATCGTTCTGCTTAACAGCGTGCTCGAAATTAACAGGAAGAGGCTTCGATTCGAAGTTCTCATAGCCTATAAGTCTTGCAAGTTCGCCAAGTACATCGTCCTTGAGATGAACATCGCCTGTTGATCTCCAAGTTGGAGAGGTAACATCGAAGCAGTCCCCACTCAGCTTAACCTCGAAACCAAGTCTTCCAAGAACTGCCATGATTTCGTCATCATCAAGATGCTTACCGAGTCTTATATCAAGGAATTCCTTAGGTACCGAGATCTTAGCGTTCTCTGTCTTAACAGGATAATTATCTCCGAATGCAACAATCTCACAATCAGGATAAATCTCCTTGAAGAGATTAAGACCTACCGCAAGACCTACATCTACTCTTTGAGTATCTATTCCCTTCTCGTATCTAATTGAAGAATCTGTTTTCTCATCGAAACGACGGCCAGTCTTTCTGATTGTCTCCTTAGTGAAGCTTGCTACCTCGAGAAGAACATCCTTCGTATCTGGAAGAATCGAGTCCTTAATTCCGCCCTTAATTCCGGCAAGGCCCATAGGCTCTACCGCATCGCATATTACAAGATCATCCTCTGTAAGATCAAGCTCGGATCTGTCAAGAAGAGTCAAAGTCTCGCCCTTCTTAGCATTTCTTACAACAATCTTGCCGCCTTCTACATGTGAAAGGTCGAAAGCATGAGTTGGCTGACCTACAGAAAGAAGGATGAAATTAGTAATGTCTACGATGGCATTTATAGGTCTCATTCCTGCATTTGTGATTAAGGTCTTAAGCCATACAGGCGATTCCTTAACATATACATTATGAATCTCAGTTCCTGTATAACGATAGCATTTGTCTGGAGCTTCAATCTCTACAGGATATGCAGGAAGGCTCTTATCAATTGCAAATTCAGGAAGAGGCTTAAGCTCGCATCCATAGATTGCGGCAAGCTCTCTTGCAATGCCATAATGACCCCAAAGGTCAGGTCTGTTAGTTAAAGATTTGTTGTCTATCTCGAGGATGATGTCGTCCATGCCAACGAGCTCGGCAACATTCTGACCAGGTGTGCAGTCATAGCCCGCAAGATCAACAATTATCTTCTCATCGTCTGTTGGGAAGAAATCCGCAAGATATACCTCGGTCGCACCGCAAATCATTCCGTATGAGGCTTCTCCCCTCATCTTGGTCTCTTTAATCTTGACAGGCTCGCCTTCTCCGTGCCATACAACCATTGCGCCTGGCTTGGAGACAACAACTTTTTGCCCTACCTCGAGATTGCTTCCTCCGCATACAATCTGCTTAAGCTCATCTTCTCCGCAGTCAACTATGCAAATTCTGAGAGCATCGGCATTTGGATGAGCCTTAACTTCTTTGATCTCGCCTACAACAATATTCTCGAACTTGTCAGCAGTATTAGTGATTGATTCTACCTCAACCGTTCTCATGGTGAGGTCATAAGAAATCTGCTCTGGAGTAAGCTCTGCTGGCAGGTCTACATATCTTTTTACAAAATTCAGTGAAACATTCATTCTGGGCCCCTCCTTACTTGAACTGCTCTAAGAATCTAAGATCGCCGCTGTGGAAATATCTCACATCGTCAACCCCGTAACGCATCATAACGAGTCTATCAAGACCAATGTTGGTATAGAAGCCTGTCCATACATCAGGATCAAGACCTGCAGATCTCAGTACATTCGGATGAATTACGCCGCCCGGCATAACCTCAATCCAACCTGCCTGATTGCAGACTCTGCAGCCTTTGCCGCCGCAAACAACGCATTCCATATCTATTTCGTAGCCAGGCTCTGTAAATGGGAAGAAGCCCTCTCTCATACGAGTCTTGACCTTCTTGCCGAATACCTTCTCGAGTATAGCCTCGATCATTACCTTGCCCGATGAGAACGAAAGGTCTTTATCCACGATAAGTGCCTCGTATTGGAAAAAAGCTCTTTCGTGTCTTGCGTCAGTTGCCTCGTTTCTATATACCCTGCCCGGATATACGAAGCGAGCAGGTGCTCCGTGCTTAAGCAGGTATCTTACAGAACCGCCCGTAAGATGAGGTCTCAAGCAAAGTCTCTCGTTTCCTTCTTTGTCCTCAGTTCCCTCAAGCCAGTAGGTATCCATCGACTGTCTTGCAGGATGGTCTGCTGGGAAGTTAAGGTTATCAAAAGCATATTTCTCGCTGCTTATATCATCTTCGCTATAGACTTCAAAACCGAGGGATAGAAAGGCATCATTTAAGTCATAGCACATCTGTGTAATAGGATGCAGCGCGCCCGCCTCAAGCGGAATTCCAGGCAGTGTAAGGTCTATCTCGCCCTCACATACGGAAGCTGAAGCAACAAGCTCATCCTCTTTCTTCTGCAGAAAATCAGCAAATTCATTCTTAATCTCATTTGCCTTCATTCCTACGTTCTTTCTCATTTCTGGTTCAAGTCCGCCAAGGCTCTTAAGTACATCCTGCAGGTCGCTCTTCTTTCCGGTGAGCTTCTTTCTGATATCCTGCAATTGCTCAAGGTCTGCAACTTCGTTGATTCTCGCAATTCCTATTTTGCGAATTTCTTCTAATTTGTTTAGCATCTTTATATCCCTCCTTGCTAATTTGTGTAAATTAACAATTTATAGTAACATTGTTGGCTAATAAAATCAATAATCAGACAAAATATTGACATAGTTCTTTTCTTGAAATATAGCCGCAATAGTGAGATAATTAACCCAAATGAAATCTACTAAATTAAAGGAGTTTTGACTTATGGAAAGCAACAACACGCCTAAGCAAGAGGTCTACAAGCCAAATAAGAAAGAGACAAAGGCTCAAATCATAAAGTTCACTCTCTTCTCTGCCTCTGCTGGCATAATTGAAACAATTGTTTTTACAGCACTTGATGTACTCACCAAATGGAAATACTGGCCTTGCTACCTGATAGCACTCGTTTGCTCAGTAATATGGAATTTCACTCTCAACAGAGAATATACCTTCAAATCAGCAAACAATATCCCTAAGGCTATGTTTCAAGTCTTCTTGTTCTATTTGGTTTTCACCCCTGCATCCACTCTCTGGGGAAACGCCCTGACAGAATATGCCGGCTGGAACAATTATCTTGTACTTGCTTTTACAATGGCAATCAACCTTTCGACAGAATTCCTTTATGACAGATTCGTCGTATATAAAGACAGCATGAATACAAATAAGCGCGCTCAGAAACAAAGAGCGGCTACACTTAAGGAGGAAGAATAATGATAAGTTGCGGTATTAGCAGATGGGACTCTGCACAGGAAATTAACGACAGACTGAAGAAGCTCACAAGCGAGCCTATTTGGGAAGTTGATGATGATTATTACAAGAATACAATTCTCAGATATTACGACGAGAAATGCGTTAAGTCTAAGGCTGTTTTCGACGAGGCAAAGAACTATATCCCTGGTGGCGTGCAGCACAACCTCGCCTTCAACAAGCCCTTCCCTGTTTGCTTTACAAAAGCTTATGATTACACGCTTGAGGACAAGGACGGCAACCTTTACATAGACTTTCTTCAGGCAGGCGGCCCAACAATTCTCGGAAGCAATTATCAGGATATTAGAGAGAGCGTAATTGACCTTCTCCAAGATTGCGGACCTGTAACAGGTCTTCTTCACGAATCCGAGATGGAGCTTGCAAAAGAAATAAATAAGCATATGCCGGGTGTTGAAATGTTCCGTATGCTCGGCAGTGGAACCGAGGCTGTTATGGCTTCCCTTCGTATCGCAAGAATTGCAACAGGCCACAAGAGAATCATCAAGAATGGCGGCGACTACCACGGTTGGAGCGATCAAATGGTATATGGCACGAAGGTACCAGGCAGCAGAGCTTTTCTTGAATCTCACGGAATTCCTCATGCTTCATATAAATACACTGACGAAGTTCGCCCTAACGACCTCGAAATGCTCGAGGAAATGCTTAAGATAAATAAGCTTCGCGGCGGCACGGCTGCTGTAATCATCGAGCCTTGCGGACCAGAGAGCGGCACAAGACCAGTTGATTTTGACTATAACAAGGGCGTTAGATACCTTTGCGATAAATACGGAGCACTTCTTATCTTCGACGAAGTTGTTACTGGCTTCCGTGTTGGCACAGGCGGTGCTCAAGGATATTTCGGTGTTACTCCTGACCTTACAATATTTGGTAAAATCGTTGCTGGTGGATATCCAGGTGCAGGTGGTGTTGGTGGCAAGAAGGAATATGCAGGTCTCATGGCTGCAGGTCTTGCTACAGGTAAGCACAGAGCTTATGTTGGCGGCACCCTTGCTGCTGCTCCAATTTCTTGCGTAGCTGGTAAAGTTGCAATTCAGAAGATTGCCGAGACCAATGCTTGCGAAATTGCCGGAAAAGCCGGAGATAAGCTGACTGACGGACTTAAGGCGCTGATCGACAAATACGGACTGCCTTTTGTCGCTTACAACCAAGGAAGCATCTGCCATCTCGAGTGCACAGGCGCTATGAGCTTCGACTACTCTTCTTTCTTCATGCCTAAGTCGGCACTCGGACTTCTCGCTAACAAGAGCATGATGTATAAGCGTAAGGATTCAATGGAGCGCATGGGTGCAGCTTATATGGCTAACGGACTTGTTACTCTTGCAGGAAGCCGTCTTTATACTTCGCTTGCCGATACTGACGAAGTAATTGACGAGGCTCTGAATAGATTCGAGGAAGTTTTCAAGCATGTCAGAAAGACGAATAAATGCGTTCCTAAGCAGGGATTACTTAAGTAGGTGAAATTATATGTTATTAGAAGAAAGTATGCTTAAATACGGAAATTTGCTTTCTGAGGGGGATATCAAGTTCAGTGATATCCCTGTTCTTCTTGCAACGGAAGGCAAAGAGACCTATAGACTGGATTGCAACAAGAGCCTCGGCCCTCAAGACATAATCGACTACAGCGGAAGCTCGGATCTTCTCAAAGCCGTTCTTGTCGGTTCAGACTACAATGCCATGATAATTTGCAAGCCTGAATGGACAGGACGCGCCATAGACGACGGCGTAGTTCTATACCCTACCCTTGAGGATATGGCGATGATAGTCGGCCCTAAGGTTTCCATCGTAAGAAAAGACCGCCAGGAGATTGAGAAAGCAATCAAGACCTCGTCGGCCGTTATGCTTGAAGGCGAGACTGTTCTCTGTCTTGGAAGGAATATTTACGAGGCTTACACCTGCCTTACCGTTCTTGAGAAAAACGCAAAGATTTATTATAAGGCAAAGAAGCTTGGCGGTGCTAAATATGTTAATAAGGCAATCGCAAACTTAGAGCATCGCATATATCTTAAGAAATATTCGCAGGCAGAAAGGAGGAATCAGAATGCAGCTGAAGGACGAAAATAAGGCGCGCGAGCTACTGGTTGAATACGGCCTTAAGCTACAGAGCGCAGGCCTTGTTCAAGGCACATGGGGCAATCTTTCGATTCTGCTCGACGACAAATATATGATTTGCACCCCTTCCGGAATGGATTACAATCATCTGACTCCTTCCGACATGGTTAAGGTAGATATAAATAGCCTCGAATACGAGGGAGATATCAAGCCTACATCCGAGAAAGTCTTCCATGCGAGGATTTATCTTGAGCATCCTGACGCAGGCGCTATCGTGCATACACATTCAACGTATGCTTGCGTCTTTGCCTGTGTCGGCAAAGATATGCCAATCAAAGACAAGCAAGTTGCTCAGCATCTCGGCAAGAAAATCAAATGCGCTAAATACGCAATCGCAGGTTCAAACGGCTTGTCCGAGAACATCTCAAAGGCTCTTGGACACAAGGCCACAGCCGCAGCCAAAGGCTGCTTCATGGCACACCACGGAATGGTCTGCTACGGAGACGATATGCAAGACGCATTTAACAATGCCCTTCTCATCGAGAAGACTGCACAGGAGACAATCGAGGCGTAGTTAAAGATCCATCAAACAACAAGCGTCGCGCCCAGTGACGCCAGCGGAGGTCAGCCGCTAAGCACAGGCGTCATCAATTAATCTTGGGGTAAGATGACTGATAATTAAAGAATGAAATGTTGAGGAAATCAGTGTTCGCTGATTTCCTCATTCTATTTAATAGGATTTTCTGTCGGAAAAAGCCTGCTGAGACACTGTGGCAGCATCTGGCAGCACTTGGCAGCGCCAATGGATATTCTTCCACTATCTTGAATATTTATTCAGTGCTCCAATGCAGGGTTCTGACAAAAATCCGTTCGTTTTTGAAGAAAATCGCCGCTGTCGGCGATTCTCAAATCCATCTGAAAAATGTTTCCGTTCGTTTTTGAAAATAATCGGCGCTGTCGGTGAAAATCAAGTCAAGGCAAGCTCGCAGCCCAGATTGATCCGTTCGTTTCAGGCATGCGGTAGGCTCTGTCGATGAATAAA
>CAVIGM010000002.1:0-14715 GCA_963642455.1 Anaerovoracaceae bacterium
TGCGCGACTAACTGTTGTTTGATGGCACGCTCTCGCTTAGTTGTCGACGCAGCTGATGCTAAGCTCTGTCCAAGGGGCGAGTCCTTGGCCAATCGCTAAGCACAGGCGTCGCCAAATATCCATCAAACAACAATCGTCGCGCGATGCCTCAAAGGTAAGCGCGAACGTCGCCAAAGGCTCTTCAAGCAAGATTGCCTCGCCAATGCACAATCGTCGCGCCCTCTCGAAATAAAAAAACAGGCTGTTTTCACAGCCTGCGCTCGCTCTGTATTGGCGCTATACAAGGCCCATCTTGTTGTTCTTCCATGCTGGAAGCTTGAAGGAGTTGGTTCCGTCGACGCCTTTATGTGTTCCCTTCAGCGTTGCTCCGCCGTCTGGAATTACTTCTTGCTTCTTCTCGTCTACGCCCTTTACCCAAGTGTTGACAAGGTGGCCGTCTTTCTCGTCATAATAGCATTCTTTATCTGAGAAAATCACATAGCCTGTCTTTCGGATGCCGTCTTCATCGAGATAGTACCACTTGCCTTTGATGTTAATCTCGCAATTCTTCTGAATCTCTCCTGAGATATTGTTTGCATAATATGTATTGCCGTCTACCTTGAACCAGCCGAGCTGCATCTCGCCTTTTTCATTATAGTAGACTGGAATGCTTGTCTTATAGCCGTCAAAGGACAGGTCGTAGAAGCCTGTGATTCTCTCTCCGTTCTTGACGAAAATCCTATTGCCGTTCTCGTCTACTTCCTCTTGTCCTGCACTCTTAGGCACGCCGCTGACAGATTCTATATACCAGCAGGAGCCGTGGTCGTAGGACATTGAAGAGCCATAGTTCTGTATTCCTGCTCCCCAGTTTGCGGAGTCAACACAGTGGAAACTTCCGTCATAGGATGTCGCAAGAATTGCATGGCTTCCGTTATGGACTACCATGCCTTCAGGGTGGCTTGACAGGTAGCTAATCAGCGAATCTCTTGTGTGGTTGCCGCTTGTAATCTTGAAGCTAACGCCGTCTACGGTATATGTGAAATTCCATTTCATATACTCCTGTCCGTTGACGGTCATTACCTTTCTCGCCGATTCGAGTGTTACCTGATCCCAGGCGTTCGATCCCATCATTATAAGAGATCTTCTAATCATATATACACATGCCGAAAGCACGCACATTCCGTCTCTATATCCGACAATTGAGTAGGTTGAAGGCTCGTCGAGCACATCAGCGTTTACCTCTACGCTTGTCGGTATTGCAATAAAGCCTGCAAGGAGAACTATCATAAGAAGCTTGCTTATGGCTTTACTTATTGATTTGCTTAGTGTTCTGTTCATATAAAGTTCCGCTTGCTTCCTTTCCAAAAGCTCTCGAAATATTATAACAAACGCCCAAGAATTGCAAATTCTCAGGCGTTTATTCAGATAGTCTTCACAGTTTCGAGCTCTTCGTTAGCTCTTCGTTAGAACCTGTAGTGGAAAAAATTTCCTCTATAGCAAGGTCAGCTGCTCGTTCTCAGGCTCCTTCTTCTTGCTGCTTTTCTCTGTAGGCTTAATAGCATTCTCCTCGTCTACAACCTTCGCAAAGGATACGATTCTCTTGCCCTTTTCGACCTTCATAATCTTAACTCCCTGCGTTGTTCTTCCGGACTTGGTAATCTCGCCTGCTCTGATTCTGATGATTACACCATCTGAATTGATAATCATAATCTCATCTTCATCGCTTACAAGTGTTGCTCCAACAAGCATACCCGTCTTACCGAACTTGGTCTTGTCATAGGTTGCAACGCCCTTGCCTCCTCTTGCCTGCAGTCTGTATTCGTCAAGAGCTGTTCTCTTACCGAAGCCGTTCTCTGTAATTACAAGCATTTTGCGAGTCTTGTCAATGTCGAGCTCCATCGAAACAACTTCGTCGTCCTTCTCGAGGCTGATTGCTCTTACTCCACCTGCATTTCTGCCCATGGAGCGCACATCCTCTTCGCTAAATGCAATTGCCTTACCCTGCTTAGTAACAACAAGGACCGTCTCTTTTGCCGAGGACTGCGCCACGCTTATGAGCTTGTCTCCGTCCTTCAAGGTAATGGCTATGAGGCCTGCTTTTCTATTGGTGTCAAATTCCTTAAGCGGAGTCTTCTTGATAGTTCCCATCTTGGTAACCATGATGAGTTCCTCATCTGTATCGAAGCTCTTGATTGGAATTACCGCCGTTACTCTTTCGCCTGCGTTCAGGTTAAGGAAGTTGATTACCGGCGTTCCCTTTGCTGTTCTTGATGCTTCCGGAATCTGGTATGCCTTAATCTGGTATACTCTTCCAAGATCTGTAAAGAACATCAGGTAGTCGTGGGTTGAAGTGATGATGAGGTCTTTGACAAAATCATTCTCTCTTGTCGTGAGGCCTACGATTCCCTTGCCGCCTCTCTTCTGCGCCTTGTAGGTATTCTCCGGTACTCTTTTTACATAACCGAGATGTGTCAGGGTGATTGCAACATCCTCTTCATCGATGAGAGCCTCTTCATCAAGCTCGCCCTCGTCTGCCACAATCTTGGTTCTTCTTGGGTCCGCCCACTTGCTCTTAATCTCGAGCATCTCATTCTTGATAACTCTCATGAGCTTGCGCTCGTCAGCGAGGATTTCCTTATAATATGCGATTCTCTCAAGGACTTCCTTGTATTCAGCCTCTAATTTCTCTCTCTCGAGACCTTGCAGTCTTGCAAGTCTCATATCGAGTATTGCCTGAGCCTGAATTTCGGAAAGCTTGAAGCGAACCATCAGCTTCTCCTTGGCATCGTTATATGCGGATCTGATTGTCTTGATGATCTCGTCGATATTGTCAAGGGCAATAAGAAGACCTTCGAGAATATGAGCTCTTGCCTCAGCCTTCGCAAGGTCATATCTTGTACGCCTTGTAACAACTTCCTTCTGGTGCTTGAGGTATTCCTCAAGAATCTGATAAAGATTCAGAATCTTAGGCTCGCCGTCAACAAGAGCAAGCATAATCATGCTGCAAGTTGTCTGAAGCTGTGTATGCTTATATAGTCTATTGAGAACTACATTAGGATTAACTTCCTTCTTGAGCTCAATTACGATTCTTGTTCCCTCGCGGTTGGACTCGTCTCTGATTGCCGTAATTCCCTCAACCTTCTTATTTCGAACAAGGTCAGCCATCGACTCGATGAGCCTTGCCTTATTTACCTGATAAGGAATCTCTGTAACAACAATCTTGGTCTTTCCGCGAACACTCTCTTCAATCTCACATACCGAGCGAACATTTACCTTGCCCTGTCCTGTGAGATACGCTTCTCTTGCGGCATTTCTTCCGAGAATAATTGCGCCTGTTGGAAAATCCGGTCCCTTGATTATCTTAATAAGATCCTCAATGGTGCAATTCGGATTATCTATCATCTCAACGCAGGCATCGATTGTCTCGCCGAGGTTATGAGGCGGAATTGACGTTGCCATACCAACAGCGATACCGTTAGAGCCGTTAATCAGAAGATTAGGAACTCTTGAAGGCAGAACAACTGGCTCCTTCTCCTCTCCGTCGAAATTCTCCATGAAATCGACAGTGTCCTTGTCAAGATCGCGTACCATCTGCAGCGAGAAAGGTGACATTCTCGCCTCTGTATATCTCATGGCAGCCGCACCGTCTCCGTCGACCGAACCGAAGTTACCGTGTCCGTCAACAAGCATATATCTCGTCGAGAAATCCTGTGCGAGCTTAACCATGGCATCATAAATCGAAGAGTCTCCGTGTGGGTGGTATTTACCCATTACTTCTCCGACAATACGAGCCGACTTCTTGTGTGGCTTGTCCGGTGTTACACCAAGCTCATGCATTCCGTAGAGTATTCTTCTATGAACTGGCTTAAGTCCGTCTCTGACATCCGGAAGCGCACGGGCTACGATTACCGACATCGCATAATCTATATACGAAGTCTTCATTTCGTCATATATTTCATGCTCAATAATCTTGCTGTTATCTGTTATTTCTGACATTGCTTCCTCCTTCCTTAGATGTCGAGGTTCTTAACGTATTTAGCGTTCTCTTCTATGAAAGCTCTACGAGGTGGAACCTTATCTCCCATTAGAGTTGTAAAAATCTCGTCGGCTGCCGTTGCGTCGTCGATTGTAATTCTTACAAGAGTTCTTGTGTTGTAATCCATGGTTGTCTCCCAGAGCTGGTTATAGTCCATCTCTCCAAGACCTTTGTATCTCTGAATTTCAATCTTGCTATTAGCCTTCTCTTCTCTAATCTTAGTAAGAAGAGCTTCCTGCTCGGCATCTGAATATGTATACCAGATGTCCTTGCCGCGCTTCACTCTAAAGAGAGGTGGCTGAGCCGCATATACGTGGCCTTGCTCGATAAGAGCCGGCATAAATCTATAAAAGAAGGTCAGGAGCAGTGTTCTTATGTGTGCTCCGTCGACGTCGGCATCGGTCATGATGATAATCTTGTCATATCTCAGCTTATCTATATCGAAGTCTTTGCCGACATTGCAGCCAAAGGCTGTAATCATATTCTTAATCTCGTCTGAGCCAAGAACTCTATCGAGGCTTGCCTTCTCAACGTTCAGAATCTTACCTCTAAGCGGAAGTATGGCCTGACGCTTACGGTCACGACCTTGCTGTGCGCTTCCGCCCGCGGAATCTCCCTCGACAAGGAAAATCTCGCAAAGCGAAGGGTCCTTCTCGGAGCAGTCCTTGAGCTTGCCAGGAAGCGAGGTAGTCTCGAGAACCGAGGTCTTTCTTGTGATTTCTTTAGCTTTTCTTGCGGCCTCTCTTGCTCTTTGAGCTCGCAGACACTTGTCTACGATTATTCTCGCCTGCTTAGGATTCTCCTCAAGGAAGAAGCCGAACTGCTCGCCGACATTTGTCTCAACAAAACCCTTTACCTCGGAGTTACCGAGCTTGGCTTTTGTCTGGCCCTCGAACTGAGGATTGGTGAGCTTGACGCTTACTACGGCCGTGAGGCCCTCTCTTACATCATCACCCTGCAGCGACTCGTCGTTGTCCTTGATATATTTGTTCTTACGAGCATAATCATTGATTGTTCTTGTAAGAGCCGTCTTGAAGCCGATAAGGTGGAAGCCACCTTCAGCCGTGTTGATGTTATTTGCATAAGAAAGAATAAGATCGCTGTAGCGGTCAGTATATTGCAAAGCTACCTCAACCTCATAGCCAGGCTTACTTGCCTCGAAATAGAAAATCGTAGGGTTGATTGCTTCCTTATTGGTATTCAGGAATTCAACAAACTCCTTGATTCCGCCTTCATAGCAGAATTTCTCCTTCTTCTTGTGACCTTCGCGCTTATCCTCGATGCTGATGGAAAGGCCCTTATTCAGAAAGGCCATTTCGCGCATTCTTCTTTGAAGCGTATCGTAGTCGTAGACGGTCTCATCAAAAATCGTAGGATCCGGCCAGAACTGTGTCTTTGAGCCCGTGCCTCTTGCGTCTCCAAGCACCTTAAGCTCAGATGCCTTCTCGCCAGCCCAGTATTCCTGCTGGTACAGCTTGCCGTCTCTCTTGACCTCTACAACCATATGTGTGGAAAGAGCATTTACAACTGATGCACCTACGCCGTGAAGACCTCCAGATACCTTGTATCCTCCGCCTCCGAATTTACCACCCGCATGCAGCTTGGTGTGAATTACCTGAACAGCAGGTATTCCCATCTTAGGGTGAATGTCGACAGGCATTCCACGACCATCGTCCTGAACCGTAATCGAATTGTCCGGCTCGATGGCAACCTGGATGTGCTTGCAGTATCCAGCAAGTGCTTCATCGACAGAATTGTCTACGATCTCATATACGAGATGATGAAGTCCTGCAGGTCCGGTGCTTCCGATATACATACCCGGTCTTAGTCTGACAGGTTGCAGTCCCTCGAGCACCTGGATTTGTTCCGCTCCGTATTGTTTGTTATCGCTCATTATATATAATCCTTTCAGGTTCAATTTCGGCCAGCCTTGTCTTAGCTTGGTCTTCGTCTTAGTCTTGCTTTCGACCTCGCTTCGACCCCATCCCTTAATTTAAGGCAAAAAAATTTCTGGCCTCAGAACCATTTTGTGCCCTTATTTTACCATATAAGGCGTTTTTTCGCAAGTTTAGACACAATATATTGTGAAAAAATAAAATGCGTTAAATCGAAGATTTTCGACCTTTTTCGACGTTTTTCGCGTAAAAGCTTGTTTGAAGGCATGCTCTCGCTTCGTTGCTGGCGCAACAAAAGAGGCATTCGGAATTCGAACGCCTCTTGTCTTTGGATTTAATGTTATTTGTTGTTCCGGCTTAGCAGCCTACTTGAGCTCGATTATGACTTTACGGTAAGGGTCCTTGCCCTCGCTTCTTGTCTTAACTTTTGGATGATCCTGCAGAGTTGTATGAATTACCTTTCTTTCATAAGGATTCATTGGCTCGAGCGTTACACTATGTCTTGTGCGCTCAACCTTTCCTGCAAGGCGCTGTGCCAGGGCAATCAGAGTCTTCTCTCTCTTTGCTCTGTAATCCTCTGCGTCGAGAATTACTCTTATATATTTGCCGCCATCCTTGTTAACCACGTAGCTTGCAAGGCACTGCACCGCGTCGAGGGTCTGTCCTCTTTTGCCGATGATTGTTCCTGTGTCCTTGCCTGTGATTTCTACGAAAACAAGATCTTCGTTAGCCTTAACCGCGAAGCTAAGGTCGATTCCCATCTTCTCTGCTATCTCTGTGAGGAAAGCCTCAACAGGATGGTTCTCTACAGCAGGAAGACCTTTAACTTCTTCGAGAAGGACATCTTCGATTACAACGCTTTCTGCGTTCTTGGAAGCTCTCTTCTCTCTATATTTCTCTTTTCTTTCTTTTCTCTTCTCTTTAGCTCTTGCCTGAGCGTCCTCGCGCTCCTCAGCTTCGAATTTATCGTAATCTTTTCTTACTTCATCTGGAAGTGCTTGTGCTGAGTTCTCAGGAAGGCTTGCGAGAATTGCATCGATTTCGTCGAATGTTGCCTTAGTCTTACTCTTGTCAGAGCTATCCTTCTTCAAGGATTCTTTCTCTGTTACTCTAACCTTAGCAAGCTTAGAACCGATACCCAGAAATCCGCTTGAGGACTCCTCGAGTACTTCGATTTCTACCTCATCTTTGGTAAGCTTCAGCTCTTTAAGAGCAAGATCAACAGCGGTATCTACATCGACGCCCCATTTTTCTGATGATCTCATTAACTTACTTTTCCTTTCACCTTAACCATGTGAGCTCTCTTCTTCTTCTCGAGCTCCTTCTCAGCCTTCTTTACGATTTCCTTATGCTCTTTCTCTTTTCTCATCTGATCACGCAGCTTGTTGATGCGGATATTGAAAATGATCTGGAGCATCTGGCCGCCTGCCCAGTAAATAGCAAGTCCAGCCGGATATGATCTTGCAAGCCAAAGAATTGAAAGTGGAAATACGTATTTCATAATCATATTCATTGACTTAGCGCTTGCCTGAGGGCCTCCCATATTCATCATTGCTGAATTCATAGCGAATGAGAAATATGTTGAAACGCCGGCGAGTATTGGCAGAATCCAAAGGTCAGGCTGTGCAAGGTCGTCAATCCAGAGGAATGACTCGTGTGCTGCCATAATCATCATTGAGCCTGCCGACTCAGGCATGTAAAGAATTGGATTTCTGAGAAGTGCGAACAGTCCCATAATGATAGGGAACTGAATAAGCATTGGAAGACATCCGCTCATAGGGTTGAAGCCCTCTTTAGCGTAGAGGTCCTGCATTGCCTCATTTAACTTTTCTTTGTCGTTAGCATATCTTTCCTGAAGAACCTTCGACTTCTCTGCTATCTCAGTCATGTTAGCAGAAGACTTAATCTGCTTTCTGTAAAGAGGATAGAGCAGGCATTTAACAAGCACTGTCAGAATTATCAGTGAAATACCGTAATTTCCAACAAGCTTATAAATCCAGAAAAGAATGTAACCAAGGGGTTTTGCAAAAATTCCCATATTACTCCTTACTTAATCTTCTTATTAAGGTACAGGGTCGTATCCGCCAGGGTTTCCCGGATGACATCTTAGAATTCTCTTTATACCAAGATATGAGCCCTTAATCGGTCCGTACTTTCTTACAGCCTGTATGAAATATGTGCTGCAAGTCGGATAGAATCTGCAGGTCGCAGGAAAAAGGGGTGAAATACATACCTGATATACCCTAATAAGTCCGATTATAATCTTACTTAGAATTGTTCCAATAAATTTCAACACAGTTTTAATCATAGTTTCTCCAAGAGCTCTTCTGCCCTTAATACTCCGTACAAAGATCTTTGGACTTCATTACATTTCTTTCCGTTGATCTCCTGTCTTGCAACCAGAATTACATCGTAGCCCTTAGCGATTCTGCCATCCATTGTTCTGTAGGCTTCCCTCATCAGGCGACGCGCCCTGTTGCGCTGCACGCTGTTTCCGACCTTCTTGCTCGCAACATAAGCCATGCGCGAGTAATCAAGACCGTTTTTTCTATACAGCACAACCACATTTCGGCTACCCTTCGACTTGCCGTGCTTGTAGACGGCATCGAAATGCTTCTGTTGTCTTATTGTGAGCTTATAACTCTTTCTCACTATGTGACCTCACTATGCTGAGAGGCTCTTTCTTCCTCTTGCTCTTCTTCTCTTCAGAACCTTGCGTCCGTTTGCAGTTGCCATTCTCTTTCTGAATCCGTGCTCCTTGAGACGCTGTCTCTTCTTTGGCTGATAAGTTCTTTTCATTACTTATTCTCCTTTTCTCTTTCTATAAAAAAATTTACTTCGTAACCGCGGGATTGCGGTTCGGCCAGCCGCCTAAGTGCGACTTTTATCGTGCTTCCTAAATTAAATAAGCACATAAGCCTAAATATTGTATTCTTTTGCCTACAAAAAGTCAATTATTTGTCCTTCGCCATCATGTAGATGTCTTTGATTTCTTTGCTTGTAAGCACGACGAAGTCACCGACTGTTCTTGCGTCCTGGAAAGTAACTCCAAGGGCCGCCTTTTCACAAGCTGCCTCGTCGAAATCAAGGCCAAGTCCCTTAAGTCCGATTGGCATTCCTATACTAATAAAGAAGTCTTCCATGCCTTCAATTGTGTCGAGGGCAATTCTTCTTGATGTTTGATCGTCAGTATTCTCGTCCCAATCGAAGCCGAAGAGCGCCTTGCCGAGCTTGGCAAATCTTCTTACATCTGTATCAAGAACAAATCTTGCCCATGAGCCCCAAATTGCCGCAAGGCCCGCACCATGCGCAACATCGAATTCGGCCGAGAGCTCATGCTCAATCTGATGGCAAGCCCAGTCACCTTTATTTGAATTACCTGCATTAGTAAGACCATTATGCGACAGGCTTCCTGCCCACATGAGGTTAGCCCTTGCATCGTAATCATCTGGATGGTCTATTGCGATAGGCGCATATTTCATCACGGTCTTCAATACGACAAAGGATACCTCGTCAGTAAGGTCAAGCGCATAACCATTATGGAAATATCTTTCTAAGGTATGCATCATAATATCCACAGAGCCCGAAGCCGTCTGGTATGCCGATACTGTATATGTGAGATTAGGTGCAAGAAGCGAGAATTTAACTCTGCCGAATGGAGTGTTAACTCCTCTTTTGTAAATAATCTCACCTTCGTCATTTGTGATAACCGAAGAGTCGCTCATCTCGGAGCCTGTCGCAGAGAGCGTAAGTATAACTCCGACAGGAAGCGAGGCTTGCACTTTTCTTTTGCCACAATAGAAATCCCACACATCTCCCTCGGATGCAGCACCATAGCCTATTGCCTTAGCACTGTCTATTACCGAGCCTCCGCCAACTGCAAGTATGAAATCAATTTGCTCATCTTTGCAAAGATTGATTCCCTTGCGAACGAGGCTAAGTCTTGGATTAGGAATTACTCCGCCAAGCTCAAGATATTCTATGCCGGCTTTTCTAAGCTCTTCTTCTACATTATCTAATAGACCGCTTTTTCTGACAGAGCCTGTGCCGAAGTGAATAAGAACCTTCTTTGCTCCGAATTCTGTAAGCATTTGTCCAACCTGATGCTCTACTCCGTTTCCGAAGATAACTCTGCTTGGTGCATAAAATTCAATACCTGCCATAATCTTTCTCCTTTTCTATATAACTATCTTAATAATTCCTAAGAAATTTTCACTACTTTATATGTTATGATTATATCCCATTACAGATTTATAGTTTCTTAAATTTATTAGATTTTTTCAAAAATCTACTTATACACAACATCTTGTGTTTTGGGAAAGATATTAACAACTTTATCAACAATATGTGTATAACTTTATTTTTGTATGCTCAACAAATTGAATTTTTCGATATTTCTGTCATTTGAAATTGTGGATAAATACGTGTAATATATGTGCATAACTTAAGGAGTGGCGTTTTGGATAATAACAAGATATGGGAAGTCTTCACTTCCTCAATGAAAGCAAATCTTACACCTGTTAGTTTCAATACCTGGATTTCTCCGCTTTCTCTTAGAAAGCTCGATAAGGAGACAGGTATTATTTATATCGAAACTGAGCAGGAACTTGTTGTCAATTGGATCAAGGAGAATTATTTTCCTTTAATTCAGAAAACCTTTGACAACATTCTTGGCATGTCCGTAAATGGTGGTCCTTATAGAGTTATTCTTAAGACAAGTGCAGATTATATTGAGCACAAGCCTTCTACATCTAAGAGAATCGGTGAGAAGCAGAATCCAACTGAGAAGTTATTTAATCCTCGTTATAATTTCGAGAATTTCATAGTTGGTAAATCAAATATGTATGCGCACGCAGCATCTGTTGCTGTTGCCGAATCTCCTGGCGAGGCATTTAATCCACTTTTCATTTACGGAGGCTCGGGCCTTGGTAAGACTCATCTTATGCAGGCTATAGGTGTTCATATTTCAACACTTAACCCATCTGCTAATGTTCTTTATGTAAGTTCGGAAATGTTCATGGATGAATTCATTAAGGCCTTAGCTGATAAGTCTGTAAAGAAGTTCGAGAATAAATTTAGAAAAGTTGATGTCCTTCTCATAGACGATATTCAATTTCTTGAGGGTAAGGATTCTACACAGGAGGAATTTTTCTATACCTTCGAGCATTTATATTCAAATAATAAGCAAATTGTTATTACCGCAGACTGCCCACCAAGCAGTCTTAATGGCATTGAGGATAGGCTTAGATCCAGGTTCTCTTGGAATATGATTGCAGATATTCAGCCACCTGATTACGAAACAAGAGTTGCTATTCTTAAGAATCTTGCAGAGAAGCAGAATGTTGAACTCACAGACGAGACATACCAGGTATGCTGCTTGATTGCCGAGCAAATTACAGATAATATACGCGAACTCGAAGGCGCATTTAATAGAGTTATTGGTTTTTCTAACCTTCTTGGCGAGAAAATCACTATAGATTATGCCAAAACCGTACTTAAGGATATAATTTCTAATACAGAGCAGGCCGTTGCTCCGGAGAGAATTAGAAGTACGGTTGCAAGCTATTACAAGATTAATCTTGAGGATATTGATTCTCCTAAGAGAAATTCCGAGATTGCGCTTCCAAGACAGATTGCAATGTATCTTTGTAGAGAAAATACAGATGTTTCTCTTTCGAAGATTGGTAAACTCTTCGGAAATAGACATTATTCGACAGTAATTCATGCCGTTGAGAAAATCAACGAGATGCTCAAATATGATGATAAGCTTGCAAATGATATTGCTGCTATAAATTCTAAGTTAAGTATGAAGAACAAATAATTTATCCACAATTTATCCACATACTTATCGACGTATTTATGAACATTTTTGCACTAATAAAAACAAGCAATTTGAGGCACTTAACGACTTATCCATATAATTCACATACCCTACTACTACAACTATATATAAATATATAAAAATAAAGGAGCTTTCTAATGAAAATATATTGCAGCAGAAATGATCTTAATAAGGCACTTAACAATGTTTCTCATGCAGTTCCTACAAGAACTACTTCTCCTATTCTCGAGGGCATACTAATTGATGTTATAGATAAAGAAATCAAATTATGCGCAACAGACACTACAATGATTATTGAATCTTGCATAAGTGCGGACAATAGCGAGAATTGTTCTTTCGTTGTACCAGCTAAATTATTTACAAGCATTATTAGTAAGCTTCCTGAAGATGAGCTCATGCTTGAATATAATGATTCAAAGAATAAGCTGTCTATTAAGTGTGCAGGATCAACATCAGAAATTGTATGCTTCAAGGCAGATGATTTCCCAAGAATTAAGATAGAAGAAGGAAAAAATGTAATTAATCTTTCTAAGGAAAGTGTAAAGAAGCTTATTAAGAAGACGTCTTTTGCGGCTTCCGTAGATGATTACAATGGCATACTTACAGGTGTTCTTCTTGAGATAATGGATGGAAATATGAAAATGGTAGCTGTGGATCCTTTCAGAATTGCTACTTATAATGTTGCTCTCGAAGATAATAAAGATGATGTTAGTGTAGTTATTCCGGCTAAGCTTGCAAATGATGTTGCGAAAATCATAAGCGATGATGGTAATGACATAATGACCTTAGAAGTTATTGATAAGAAGATAGTTATGAATTTCGATAATAATAAGGTTGTTATAAATACTTTCTCTGGAAAATATATTGATTATGAGAGAATTCTAAATAAAGAAGGCGATATTAATATAAGAATTAAGAGAGAGGATCTTCTTAGATCAATTGATAGAGCATCACTTCTTACAACGGTTCAAAGTAACAATCTGATCAAATTGATAATAGAAGAAGACATTATCGTTATTACTTCTTTATCTGATGAAGGAAATATTGAAGAGAAGATTGAGATTATTAAGGAAGGAGACAATCTCTTAATCGGTCTTAATTCTAAATATCTTAAGGATATTCTTTCGGTAATTGATGATGAAGAAATCAATATGAACTTCAAAGATCAGGTTAGTCCTTGCATAATTAAGCCTCTTAAAGGAGACACTTACAAATATCTGGTTCTTCCAATCAGAATCAACTAAATTGATTGAATTGAATCATAACAAGAGCGAATCATTTAATAAAAGAAAAGCCGCAAGGCTTTTCTTTTTAATTTAGTGATTGTGAAATTGAGAGGCAATCTTGCTTGAAGAGCCTTTAGAGACGTCTGTGCTTATCCTTGACGCTGGGCGCGACGATTGTTGTTTGATGGATATTTGGCGACGCCTGTACTTAGCGATTGGACGAGGGCTCGCCCCTCGGACAGAGCTTAGTATCAGTTGCGTCGACAACTAAGCGAGAGCGTGCCATCAAACAACAGTTAGTCGTGCCTCTGCTTAGCATCGGATATGTAAGCAACGGAGCGAGAGCGTGCCATCAAGCAAGATTGCCTCTCTGAGTTTCAGTTACGTTATTTAAAAGAAACAACTTTTCCGTCTTTAATTCTAATGATATTCGCGTCTGTAATTTTCGATTTGATTACTTCATTTAATTCCGTGGTTGTAATGAATAATTGAATATCGCTGATTTCATTTATCAGATAATTCTGCCTCTCTATATCAAGCTCAGATAGAACATCATCAAGAAGAAGAACAGGACTTTCATCGAGAACCTCTTTAGCAATTTCTATTTCGGCTAATTTGAGACTAAGAGCAATAGTTCTTTGCTGACCTTGAGAAGCAAATTTCTTTGCATTTTTACCATTTATTATGAAGATTAAATCGTCTCTATGAGGCCCAATAGAAGAAATTCCGTAATGAATATCATTATTTCTTTTTGCTAATAATTCATTCTTGAAATCATTCACAGAAGAGGCCTTTAGAGATTCGTCAATTTCTATATTTAGATTTTCCTTCTCGCCACTAATTGAATTCTGAATTTGATTTGCTTTCTTAGATAATTTACTTATGAAGCCTCTTCTTGCTTTGATTATCTCGTAGCCATGCATAGATAATTGCTCATCGAAAATATCAAGAAGAGAAGCATCAAATTTATTGTTAATAGATAATTCCTTTAATAGAACATTCTTCTGTTTGAGTGCTTCGTTATATTGTCTTAAATGCTCACAGTATTTAGGGCTAAGCTGAGAAATTTCTGTATTAAGAAAGTTCCTTCTTTTCTCAGGCGAATCCTTAATTATTCTAAGATCTTCCGGAGAGAAAACAATAACAACGAAATTCTTAAGAAGGTCCGCGGTTCTTGGAAGAAGCTTCGAATCCTTGGAAATCATTTTCTTTCCCTGGCTGTTAATACAGATCCTTATATTCTTATCTATCTCCTCGCTTGTGATATTGGCATTGATAGTGGCAAGCTCTTTTCCGAACATAAGAAGCTCCGATGAGCTATTAGTGCGGAAACTTTTAGCGAAGGCACATAAATAAATAGCCTCAATCAAATTCGTCTTACCTTGGGCATTCTCGCCTATGATAATATTTCTCAAATTTGAAAAATCTAAGCTAAGGCTCTCGTAATTTCTGAAATTTTCTATCTTGAGTGAGTTAATTTTCATATCTAAATTATATTAAACTTATATTTAATAGTCCAATGTAAAATGCTATTATTAAAGAATGAATAACACAATTTCGGCAATATCAACCCCGCTTGGAGAGGGTGGAATAGGCATAGTCAGAGTTAGCGGTCCTGCTAGCCTTGATGTTATGCGTAATTTATTTAAGGAGTGTCCTGAGAATATAATTCCAAGGCACGCCTATTTCGGTCATGTCCTCGAGAAGCAGAAAAAGAATTTAAAGACAAATACAAAT
>CAVIGM010000002.1:14721-28897 GCA_963642455.1 Anaerovoracaceae bacterium
ACAAATACAAATTCAAAAGATTGCGAGCAAATAATTGATGAGGCCGTATTCATATTTTATAAGGGACCTGCCTCTTATACAGGCGAGGATATGCTTGAGATTCAAGCTCACGGCAGCAACGTTTCTCTTAGAAAAATTCTTCGTGCGTGTCTTTCTATAGCAAATGTTCGGCTTGCCGATCCCGGCGAATTCACCAAGATTGCTTTTCTCAACGGAAAGATGGATTTATCTCAGGCGGAAGCCGTAATTGATATTATCAAATCAAAGACGGATCTTAGCCTCGGAATTGCAGAGCAGCAAAAGGCTGGAAGGTTGAGCGTGGCGGTTGAGGGCATGAGACGAGAGATTCTCGATGTGCTTGCGCAAATGGCCGTAAATATTGACTATCCTGATGAGGATATCGAGCAGGAAGAATATGATAAATTCGTTGAGTCGCTAAGGTTTGTATGTGCGAGCATTGAGAATTTGATGGCGACAGCTTCAATCGGAAGAATCGCGAGAGAGGGCATTAAGATTGCTATCATAGGAAAACCAAACGTAGGCAAGTCGTCACTTATGAACGCTATGCTCGGAGAGGGCAGAGCGATTGTTACTAATATACCCGGAACGACGCGAGACACCATTGAGGAGAATGCCAACATAGACGGAATTCCTGTTGTGCTGGTAGATACGGCCGGCATTAGAGATACCGAAGATGAAATAGAAAATATAGGAATTGAAAGAACGAAAAGGGCTCTTATTGAGTGCGACATGGCTATACTTGTCTTCGACAGCAGCAGGATGCTCGATGAAGAGGATATGGAAATAGCTGATATTATGAAAAAGTCCACGAAGAATCATCCTATCGTTGTTCTAAATAAAGAGGATAAAGGCTCTCTTGTTTCAATCGATGATGTGAAGAAGATGCTTCCAGATGCGGAGATTATTTATACTTCACTTCTTGGTATGAGTGCGCTCGAGGCGGCAACGAGAATAGGCGAGCTTATCACGGCGAAATTCATCAAGGGAAGAATCAATACCGAGGAGAGCACTATAGTGACAAGCGAGCGACAAGTGGCTGCCTTAAGCGATGCTTTTGACAATCTTGAGCAGGCAATTTATATGCTCGAGGAGGCGGAACCGCTTGAACTTGTGGAACTTAACGTTCATTACGCCTACGATTCTCTCGGTACTATAATTGGTGCTACCGCAAGCGACGAGATACTAGATACGGTTTTTTCGAAATTCTGTCTTGGTAAATAGTAATAATTTAGAAATTTCAAGGGGTACAGATGCTACTTAATTCAAGGGAAATTCCTAAGAAAAAAGACTACGAAATCGTAGTTATAGGTGCGGGACATGCCGGCTGCGAGGCCGGTCTTATTGCGGCGCGCATGGGAAAGAGGACTGCTATTTACTGTACGGATATTGAGTCGGTGGCTATGATGCCATGCAATCCGTCGATTGGCGGCACTGGCAAAGGGCATCTCGTATGCGAGATAGACGCTCTCGGCGGCGAGATGGGTCTCAATATAGATAAGACTTTTATACAGAATAAAATGCTCAACACCTCAAAGGGCCCTGCCGTTCATTCCCTAAGAGCGCAGGCGGACAAGCACAAATATCACGAGGAAATGCTTAATACTATTACTAAGCAGGAACGCCTTGAACTTGTGGAATCTGAGGTTACTGACATTCTGATGATCTGCGACGCCGATGATTCTGAACAGGATGACAAGAATCAGAATAACAATAGCAATAATAACAATACAAATTGCAATAACAATATAAACGAAATCAAGGAAAAGAAAAGGATATGCGGTGTTGTGCTTGCGGACGGTACAAGAGTTTACTCAGATGCCGTCGTTATTTGCACGGGAACCTTCCTTGGCGGCAAGATCTTCATTGGCGACAAAACCTGGGAGATGGGGCCTTCGGGACTTGGTGCTGCAAAGGCACTTGCGACGAATCTGTATATGCAGAATTTTCCATTAAGAAGATTTAAGACAGGAACACCTGCACGAATGCTTAGGGATACTCTCGACTATTCCAAGATGAAAGAGCAAAAGGGCGACGAGCAAATTACACCTTTCTCCTTCATGAACGAAGACCTTGATCTTGGCAAAGAGCAGATTTCCTGCTGGCTTTCTTATACGAACGAAAGAACACATCAGATAATCCTTGAGAACCTTGACAAATCAGCAATGTACTCGGGAAATATAGTCGGAGTAGGCCCAAGATACTGTCCGTCAATTGAGGACAAAGTATCGAGATTCAGAGACAGAGAAAGGCACCAATTATTTGTCGAGCCGGAGGGCCTTGATACAGATTGGATGTATATTCAGGGCATGTCATCAAGTCTTCCTGAGGATGTGCAGCATCGCTTCTATGCTACAATCCCGGGACTTGAGAATGCGACTATAGTAAGGCCTGCTTATGCTATCGAATATGATTGCATAGATCCGCTTACGCTTAAGCCAAGTCTTGAGAGCAAGCTTGTTAGTGGGCTTTTCTGTGCAGGTCAGTTCAACGGAAGCTCGGGCTATGAGGAAGCGGCGGCACAGGGCCTTCTTGCTGGAATAAATTCGGTGAGATTTGTGGAGGAAGCAGAGCCACTTGTTCTTGGAAGAGACCAGGCTTATATTGGAGTTCTCATAGATGATCTTGTAACCAAGGGAACCAATGAGCCTTACAGAATTATGACCTCAAGAGCTGAGTACAGATTGCTTCTGCGTCAGGATAATGCGGATAGTAGACTTACGGAGCTTGGCTATAGCTTCGGTTCAGTAAGCGAGGAAAGATATAGAAAATTCAAGCTCAAGTACGAGCATATAGATAGGGAGCTTGAGAGGCTCCGTAGGACGAAGGTAGATTTCGATAAATTAAATGAGCTTCTTGTCTTGAAGGGCGGTAAGCCTGCGACAGATAATCTTTGCCTGTATGAAATTCTTAAGAGGCCAGAAATATCCTACGAGGATCTCGTTGCTATAGAGGATTCAAGGCCTCAGCTTACAAAGGCCGAAATCAAAGAAATCAACATTCAAATCAAGTATGAGGGATATATTAGAAAACAGCTTGATGAGGTTGAGAAGCTCCATAAGCTTGAAGCTAAGAAGCTCAGTGAAGACATAGATTATGAGGCAATCAAAGGACTTAGACTTGAAGCTATGCAGAAGCTATCAAAGATTAAGCCAATTACTGTAGGGCAGGCGAGCCGAATTTCCGGCGTTTCTCCTGCAGATATAAATGTTCTTCTTGTGTATTTAGAGAAGGAGATGAGAAATAGGCGTGACTAATGTGAATAACGAAGCTAAGAATAAATGCTGCGAATATCTGCGACTCATCCTCGAAAGGAATCAGCATATCAATTTGACAGCCATAACAGATTGGGACGAGGCTTATAGCAAGCACATTATAGATTCTCTTTCTTGTGCAGATGAAGAGGAAGTCATCGCCGCAAAGACCGTTGTAGATATAGGAACTGGCGCAGGCTTTCCTGGAGTTCCACTTGCAATTGCTTTTCCAGACAAAGATTTCCTTCTTGTCGACTCCTTGAATAAGAGGCTGAAGATTATTGACGAATTCGCAGAGCAACTCGATATAAAGAACGTTACGACAATGCATGGCAGAGCAGAGGATATAGGACAGAATCCTTTGTATAGAGAAGGCTTTGACCTCTGCGTTTCGAGAGCTGTTGCAAGCCTTGACGTTCTTGTCGAATGGTGCCTTCCGCTCGTTAAAGTAGGAGGACATCTTATCGCTTACAAAGGCGAAAATGTTTCACGTGAAACATCTGAGGCTGGCAAGGCGATAGAAGTGCTCGGCGGTAAGCTCAAAGATATTAGAAAAGTTAATAACGGTGAGGCCGACATTTCGGGACATGTGCTGGTTGTAATTGAGAAGGTTAAGCCTACGCCTAAGAAGTATCCAAGGCCGACTAAGCTCGCGAAGAACAATCCAATCAAATAGGCAAAGGGCGAGGCAAAAGCTTGCTTGAAGACACGCTCACGCTCTATTGCTGACGTAGCCGATGCAAAGGCGCGACTAACTGTTGCTTGAAGGCACGCTCTCGCTCCGTTGCTGACGTAGCCGATGCTAAGCTCTGTCTGAGGGACAAGCCCTCAGCCAATCGCTAAGCACGGACGTCATCAAAGGCCCTTCAAGCAACAAGCGTCGCGCCCAGCGTCAAGGACAAGCGCGAACGTCGCCAAAGGCTCTTCAAGCAAGATTGCCTCGTTGAGTGTCAGCAAGAGGAATGCGAGCTCTCGGCCGATCAACAAACGAAAGGCGCTCTTTCGAAACAACATAAGATCAAGTAGCAAAGGATAAATGTTTCACGTGAAACATTTATCCTTTTTAATTCCAACGCAATACCAAAGCAGCCAAATCATCTGCGTGCGTACTCAGCGTCTGGCCGTCAGCATGAACAACAAGCGAGTCGTCCGCGCGCCGTCGGCCTGCGAGCTGGCGGACTGAGAATCGGTAGTTATCCGTTCCACTTCATAGAAATAACACAGGCTCGACATATAAAATTATGGAAATCGAAATAGAAAAGAAGTATAATAGTATATCTATCTATGTTTACATGGAGAATTATGCCAGGAGGAAGAATATGGGCAAAGCAATAGCTATCTTTAATCAAAAGGGCGGCGTAGGAAAAACTACTACTAACATCAATCTGGGTGCCTGCCTTGCAATGAAGGGCAAGAAGGTACTTGTAGTAGATATTGACCCACAGGGTAACACAACAAGCGGAATCGGAATCAGAAAGCGCTCGCTTGAATACACCCTTTATGATGTTTTGCTGGAAGACGACTTCGATGTAAGAAAGGCAATACTTCCAACAAAGACAAAGAATTTGGATATCATTCCTGCTGACGTCGATTTGGCCGGAGCCGAGGTTGAGCTCGTGTCAATTGAAGGCAGAGAAAGACGACTGAAGAAGGCAATAGACGCAATCAGAGATTCCTATGATTTTATCTTTGTTGACTGCCCTCCTTCACTTGGTTTGCTGACGATCAATTCTTTGACTGCGGTTGACAGCGTTCTCATTCCTATACAGTGCGAGTTCTACGCGCTTGAGGGCGTAAGCCAGCTTGTAAGCACTATCGAGCTTGTTAAGAAGAATATGAATCCGAATATATATATCGAGGGCGTAATCCTTTCGATGTTCGACGGAAGAACAAATCTTTCGCTTCAGGTTGTTCAGGAGGTGAAGAACTTCTTCGGGTCGGCCGTTTATTCGACGATTATTCCGCGCAATGTAAGACTTGCCGAGGCTCCAAGCTATGGCGTTCCTGCGATAACCTATGATCCAAGCGCAAGCGGAGCAAAGGCATATATGGCTTTCACTAAAGAGTTTTTGGAAAGAGAGAAAGAAAAGAAAGCAGGTAAGTAATGGCAAGAAAGACAGGTGGACTCGGAAGAGGCCTTGACGCCCTCTTTGCAGACGCAGCTCCGATTCTCGAAGATGACTACAAAGAGCAGATTAGAGACATAGAAGCGAAGGGCTCGGAAGAAGCCAAGGAAGAAGCCAAAGGCGAAGACAAGGGTGCAGGCAAAAGTAGCACTGGTAAATCCGCTACGGGCAAGGCTTCCGCGAAAGGCTCTTCTGCAAGAAGCTCCAAGGCATCCGAAGAGGACGATAAGGATAGAATTTTATACATAGACATCAACGACATCAAGCCGAACGCAGCTCAGCCAAGAACGAGATTCGACGAGGATAAGCTAAGAGAGCTGGCAAGCTCCATCGAGGAAAACGGCGTGATTCAGCCTTTGATTGTAAGAAAAGCCAAGCTTGGATATGAGCTTGTTGCCGGCGAGAGAAGATGGCGCGCATCGAGAATCGCAGGCCTTCGCAAGGTTCCATGCATAGTAAGGGATTTCGACGAGAAGCAGAATGCGATCGTGGCAATCATCGAGAACATGCAAAGAGAGGATCTTGACGCTATCGAAGAGGCTGCAGGTCTTCAGGCTATGTCTAAGAAGTACGGCTTTACGCAGGAGCAGATTTCGGTTTCCCTGGGAAAGAGCCGTGGATATATCGCAAATTCACTTAGACTTCTCAAGCTGCCAGAAGAGATTCAAGAGCATATTCAGAATGGCGAGATCAGCGCGGCACATGGAAGAACTCTGATTACGGTCGGAGACAAGGATACACAGCTTGCGATTTGCAAGAGAATTATTAAAGAAGGGCTTTCTGTAAGAGCGACAGAGAAGCTGGCAGAGAAGATTAAAGATGAAGCCAAGCCTGATCGCCACAGAAGAAAGCCTAAGGCAGCAGAGGGCAAGTCGCAGGAGATAATAGCTGTAGAAGAAGAGCTAAGAACGATAAGCGGAACGAAGGTTACCATAACAGGAAATTCGTCAAGCGGAAAGATTGAATTAGAATATTATAGTCTTGAAGAATTAAATAGATTGATTGATGCTCTAAGAGAGGCTTTTTAAAGAAATGATTAACAAATTTCCAATGCCTGCCTGTGTGGTAGGCACCGAAGGCAATATTATAAGTGCCAACGATCTCATGGGAGAGGTATTCGTATATAACGACATCATCGGTTCAAATTTCTTTGCGTTAACCGGTGTTAAGAAGTCGGATATATGCGAGGCAAATAAGAACAACGAAGAAATACTGATTGAAAGAAACGATCGGAAGTTTTCACTTGCGACGGAAAAGGACGCGAACCCCGACAACGAAGTGACTGTTTTTTTCATAGACAGAACGGACAGAGAACTCTATTGCAAGAGCTTCGAGAACGTTAAGCCGGTCCTTATAATTGTCGACATAGACAACTACGACGAGCTGACATCGAAGACAACTACCGACTCGAAGAGAGCGATTCCGACCGAGGTAGACAGAATTCTTCGTAAGTGGGCCGAGAGCTATGGTGCGGCAATATCAAGTGTTGCCGATGACGAATATGTTGTTTTCACCGATAGGGAAAAAGCAAGGGAAATGGTCGCAGATAATTTCGCGGTGCTCGACGAGGTGCGCGAGATCGAGACGAAGATTGACTTTCCTGTCAGCATTTCAATCGGAATGGGAATCAGCGATATTTCGATAGCGGAATGCAAGGTGCTTGCGCTTGCGGCACTCGAGCTTGCTATCGGTAGAGGCGGAGACCAGGCGATTGTCAAGACGGACGAGACAACAGACCATTACGGCGGCACGCTCCAGACGATGGAGAAGAATAAGAGAGGTAAGGCAAGAGTTATCGCACATGCGATTAAGAGGCTCATCAAGGAGAGCTCGAAGGTTCTCATTATGGGACACAGGATGCCCGATATGGACAGCTTTGGTGCGGCTCTTGGCGCTTACAGAATGTGCGAATACATGGACACCGACGCGTATATCGTTATAGAAGAGCATAACGACGCGCTCGAAGAAATATATACGGCCGCAGTAGAAAGCGATGATTACAGGTTCGTCAAAAGAAAGAAGGCCATTGACCTTGTCGACGATAAGACACTGTGCTTCGTGGTTGACACTAACAGGCCCGTGCTGGTTGAGTGCCCTGAGCTGCTTGAGAAATGCGACAAGGTGATTGTTGTAGACCATCACAGACTTGCAGACGATGCCATTGAATCGCCGACGATTGCCTATGTTGAATCGTATGCTTCATCGGCAAGCGAGCTCATCACAGAGGTTATGCAATATTTTGCACAGAAGAAATTCATCACAAGGCTCGAGGCAGAGGCCCTGCTTGCGGGAATAATGGTTGATACCAACAGCTATTCAATTCGCTCAGGCGTAAGGACTTTCGAGGCTGCGGCATGGCTTAAGAGAGCAGGCGCAGACACCGCTTCTGTTAAGAGGCTTTTCCAGACTGACATAGAGGACTTCAGAATCAAGGCGAACGCAATCGCGGCGGCTGAGTACAGCCCGGAGGGCTTTGTTTTTGCAAAAACAGATTGCTTCACGGCGGACGCGGCTATCATAAATGCGCAGGTTGCCGATGCTCTTCTGACGGTCAAAGGCGTAATTGCATCTTTCGTTATCGGAAGAAACGAGAAGATGCAGACGATAATAAGCGCAAGGTCGCTTGGAGAGGTCAACGTTCAAGCCCTGATGGAGAAGCTCGGTGGCGGAGGCCATCTTACAGCGGCTGCGGCACAGCTCGATATTACGCCGGAGGAGGCAAGAGCCGAATTAGAGAAATTGCTCAAGAAGATGAAGGATAATAATTCCGAAGAGGAATAGGAGGATAGATATGCAGGTAATTTTGAAAAAAGATGTTAAGGGAACAGGCAAAGAAGGCGAGGTTGTAAAGGTAAGTGATGGTTTCGCAAGAAACAAGCTTATTCCTGCGGGCCTTGCAGTAGAAGCTACTACTCAGAATATAAAGGCTATCGAGAGAGAAAAGGCTGCGCTTGCTGCAAAGAGAGCAGAGGAAAAGGCAGCCGCAGAGGAGCTTGCAGCTAAGCTTGTTGCTAAGCCTGTTGTCGTTAAGACAAAGGTCGGCGAGGGTGGTAAGCTCTTTGGCTCGATTACAACTATGGATATCGCAAATGCAATCAAGGAGCAGTGCGAGCTTGATATTGACAAGAAGAAGCTCGTGCTCGACAAGCCTATTAAGGAGACGGGAAGCTTCGAGGTAGAGGCTAAGCTCTATGCAGAGGTAAGCGCAAAGATTAAAGTCATTATTGAGGGCTAATCAAATATTATGGAAGAGAACACTAACGTTACCAACACTACCGCAAATAATTTAATACCGCCTCAGGATATCGAAGCGGAGAAGGCCGTTCTTGGTTCGATGATGAAGAGCCAGGACGCCGTTTCTGATGTAATCGACAGACTTAAGGCAGATGACTTCTATTTGGCAGAGCATCAGCAGATTTATCAAACTATGATTGATATGTACAAGAAAAGCATAGGCATAGATTTGATGACAACCTATTCGGCGCTAAATGAGAAGAAGCTGCTCGAACTCGTCGGTGGCATGAGCTATCTTTCGAGACTGGTGGACGAGGCCATTGTCAGCACCAATGCGAAATTTTACGCAGAGACGGTTATCGCTAAGTCCAGAATGAGACAGCTCATTAAGGCGGCCGAGGAAATGCGAAGCCAGGCTTATGCCGGAGGCAAAGAAGCGGAAGAAATCCTCGACAGAGCCGAGCAGAGAATTTTCGAAATAGCACATAGAACGCAGAAGAAGAACTATGTGAATATAAATACTGTTTTCGAAGAGAACTTCAGACAGCTGCAGGAGCTCGAGAAGAACAAGGGCCAAATTCCTGGAATCGCAACGGGCTTCAGAGATGTCGACGGCATACTCGGGGGCATACAGAAGAATAATCTCGTAATTCTCGCGGCAAGACCGGGTGTCGGAAAGACTTCTTTTGCCCTGAACATAGCATCAAATGTAGCCGAGAAAGGCAAAACCGTGCTTCTATTCAGCATGGAAATGTCGAGCGAAGAGCTGGGCCAGAGAATTTTGTCTATGACATCAAGCATCGAGATGGAGAAGATGAAAAGCGGCAACCTCTCGCCTGACGAATGGATGGCGCTAAGCACGGCCCAGGACGACTACGAGGACATGAAGATTTTCGTAGATGACGCGGCGAAGCTGTCTATACTCGAAATGAAGAACAAATGTCGCAGACTGAAGGCGGAGCACGGACTCGACCTTGTGATAATCGACTATCTGCAGCTCATGTCACTTGACCGCAGAATCGAGAACAGAGTTAATGAGATTTCGGAAATTACAAGATCCATCAAGATTCTTGCCAAGGAACTCGAGGTTCCGGTAATTATGCTCTCGCAATTATCAAGAGACTCAGAGAAAAGGGCGGATCACAGATTGCAACTATCCGACCTTAGAGACTCGGGCTCAATCGAGCAGGATGCCGACATAGTAATTTTCCTCAAGAGAGATAATGGCAGTGAGCAAAGCGGCGATGATCCAGCAGAGGTAAATCCGAATATAGGAAATGTCTGCGAAGTAATTATTGCTAAACACCGTAGCGGCCCAACAGGAAGTTGCAAGCTCGCGTGGGTTGGCAAATATACGAAGTTCGGAAATCTTGCACACACTTTTGACGAGAATCATTAAGTGAAGGACACAGCAAATGAACGATTTGAAGATGCGAATTGACAACGGAATAGATTTGTATCTCAGAGACACAAGGATAGAGAATCTCTTTATAAACGAGCTTCTTCCTTCTGCTCCCGGAGACTATGTTAAGGTGTACGTTTTCGGAATTATGTATGCCCAGCATCAGCAGGAAATGGATCTGCAGACTATGGCAAAAGCTCTTGGCATGAGGCCCGAGGAAGTGAAAGAGGCCTTTGTGTACTGGTCAAAAAGAGGCGCTGTGCACATTAGCACGGACGAGTACGATAATTACACGGTTGATTTTATCAGCCAGAGAAACAATCTCTATGGAATGGGCGAAGATTCGTCCAAGCCTAACAGAGAGAAGAACATAGTAATAGAAAGCAGCGACAAGGAAGACGGCGAAGATGGTGACGGAGAAGGCCACAGCAAAAGCGACGAAGAGAGATTTGCCGAGCTTCTGAATGATGAGCTAAGAGGCTTATATAACGAATACGAGCAGATTTCCGGCAGGCTGGTTTCAAAGAGAGAAATCAACAGAATCAATGATGCCATCAATACATACAGCATTACTCCTGCGGTAATGTACTACTCGATGAAGTATTGCAGCGAGCTCGAAAAGTACAGCATTGACTATATTTCAACGGTGGCACTTAGGTGGACAGAAGAGGGTTGCCGAACAATCGATGATGTCAAAGAACTTCTTGCGAAGCATAACCAGAGAAGCAGCGAATACGGCAAGATTTTCAAGGCTGTCGGTTTTAACAGAACACCAAGCCCTGCTGATAGAGAGATGATGGACCGCTGGTTCGATGATTGGAATTATAAGCTCTCGGATGTGCTTGATGCCTGCAAGAAGACCGCGGGCCAAAGAGAGCCGTCTCTTAAATATGTCGACAAGGTGCTCGAGAATAAATACCTTGAGGCCGGCGGCATAGTGATAAAAAGAAATGACGGAAATGTTGTGAGCACAAGGTCGAGGGAAGCTCAAGGAGAGAAGGCGAAGGTCAGCCAAAGAGTTCTGCATGAATATTATGAATTCCTAAGACGCAAGGCAGAAGCTAACTTGAATGCGCGAATCGACGAGGTATGCGCAGGCGTTGCGGAAATGAGAGAAATTTTCGATAAAGAGAATGAGCTTAACAATCAGCTTATTAACATGAGCTTTGCAAGCGACGGCAAAGAGCAGCGAAGCAAGCTCAGAGAACAGAAGATTCTCGTTCAAGAGGAAAAGAAAAGAATTCTAAGAGAGAATGATTATCCCGAGGATTACCTCGAAATACAATATAAATGCCCACGTTGCAAGGATACGGGGGAAACAGACGAAGGAAGGATTTGTTCGTGCGCTATGGCACGTTCAGAAGAGGCATATTTATGGCACACAAATCGTTAACAGAAGAAGAGAAGAGAATACTGCTTGAGAAGGTCTACGCCAAATATCTCAGGGAGAACGGAATCAAGGAAGATCCTCTCTCGGAGATAGATAAGCCGATAGAATCTATCAAGGTCAAGAAGATGGATCCAGCCGAGGCAATGGAGGCCATTAATTCCAGTGCACCTTCGCAGCCTCAGGCGAACGCAAATCAAGTCACGCAAAGTGCGCAGCCACAGCCTGCGCAGAAGATGGAGAATCAAGCCGCGCCGCTAACATCAGAAAAAGCGAGCAAGAAGGACGCGAAGTCGGCAAAGAAAGAAGCAAAGGCGGCAAAGAAAGACGCGAAGTCAAGCAAGCAGGACAAGAGAAAAGCAAATAAGAAAGACAAGAATGCAAAGGATAAGACAAACAAGCTCAAAGAAGCAAATTACAATCCCTTCAAATTGTTCGGAGAATTTCTTGCTTGGCTTGTAGATGTGCATGACAGAACGCAGGAGAAGCTTGATGACCGCTTCATCGAGGCAGGAAGAAGCATCGGAAAGGAATACCACAATGCTCTTGCCAGATATAGAGGCTCAAGAAAGCGTATCAGCTATTCATTACTTCTGATTACCTTGGTATGCGGAGCAGAGATGCTGGTCTTCAACCAAGTAACCGTATACCAATATGCATATAACGGAAGAGTTCTTGGTTATGTTAAGAGCCAGGAGGCTGTAACAGAGGTCCTTGAGGTTGCCAGCGAGAATATTAAGGCAAATAACACGGATGTAGATGTGTCGTTCAAGGCAAATGACAACATCACTTTCCAGCTTGTTACGGCTGAGGACAAGTCCGTTGACTCATCAGACGAGGTTGTAAATAAGCTTGCTTATATGACAGATATAGAAGTAGACGCTTATGGTATCTACGAGGAAGGAGTGCTTCTTACAATTGTAGAAAGTGAAGCCGCAGCCAACGGAGCAATCGACGGCGTAAAGGCAGCAAGAAGCCAGCCGGACGATGGAATGAGACTTATAAGCGCAGACTTCAACAAGGCTATTACAATAGAGCCAATTACGGCCCTGCTCACAAGTATCCAGAGCGAACACGAGGCTTACGACACTTTATATGAGGGCGGCGAACTTGACATTTGGCATGTTGTTGCCGAAGGAGAGACCAAGAATTCCTTATGTAAAAGTTTTGGAGTTAAAGAGGAGAGCATTAAGGATAGCAGCGGCAGCACTACGGCAGAGAAGGTAGAGCCAGGAGATAAGGTCTGCATCAAGAAGACTGTTCAGCCACTTGAGGTCAAGGTTGTTGAGAAGGGAACCATGGCCGAGATACTTCCTTATAACAAGATTGTCGAGAAGACAAGCAGCATGTACAAGGGAATGACCGAGGTTAAGCAGCAAGGACAGGAAGGCAAGCAGATCATAACTGGTAAGATAACCAAGATAAATGATACCATCGTAAAGAGGAACCTTAAGAAGACAGAGCTCATAAGTGAGCCAGTTGACGAAATCACACTTGAGGGAACAGCGGATATTCCAAAGACAAGGGCAACGGGAAGCTACTCCATGCCAATCAGAGGATTTACATATACTTCTGGATTTGGTGCAAGATGGGGCCGTATGCATACGGGAGTTGACCTTGCCGCACCTGTTGGAACAAGTATTTATGCAGCTGACGGAGGAGTAGTAACAAGATCCTCATATTATGGCGGCTACGGATATTGCATAGATATTGACCATGAGAACGGAGAGGTAACAAGATACGCTCACTGCAGCAAATTGCTTGTAAGTGTTGGAGAAAGAGTCTACAAGGGACAGGAAATTGCTCTTTGCGGAAATACCGGTAACAGCACGGGACCACACCTGCATTTCGAGATTATAGTAAACGGAACTCAAATAGACCCTGCTCCAACCTTAGGTCTTTAAGCAGAAGCCTTTAGCTGGAAATTGAACTGCAAAGAGATAGAAATCGTAATATCAAAATGGCAAGGAAAAGAGCAAGAACAATAAGCGCTGAAGAGCGCAGCAAAGCAAAGAATAAAAAGAAGCGCCTGACAAAGCAGCAAAAGCAGCTTATCGCAGCTGCTCTTGCTGTGGCTATCTTGTTCTGTTTCAGCAATATCACGAAGGTAATCCAGCTTAAAGGCCAGCAAAGAGAGCTTATTAAGCAGCAGGAGGAGCTCAAGGAAGAAAGAGACCGCTTGAAGGCGAAGCTGAAGAATGTCGACAGCGCAGAATACATTGCCGAGCAGGCGAGAAAGCAGCTTCGAATGATACATCCAGACGAAATCCTCTTTGTCTTTGATGATGAAGAGGACTCTGCGACGGAAGACAATCAAGATACGGAAGCTGCGAAGGAAGATACGAAGGACACAAAGGAAGCTACGAATGACTCTGCCAACGATTAAAGAAGCTATCATTGTCGAGGGAAGAGATGATGTGGAGGTAGTGAGAAGAGCTGTCGATGCACTCATCATACCGACTCACGGCTTTGGCATTACAGCGCAAACCTATGAACTTATCGCAAGAGCTTATGAGGAGAAGGGCATCATCATTCTGACGGACCCTGACTTCTCGGGCGAGGAAATTCGCCGAAAGCTTGCCGCGAGATTTCCTAAGGCTAAGCACGCCTATGTAGCAAGAGAGCTTGCAACAAGAAATGGCGATATAGGAATTGAAAATGCAAGGCCGGAGGATGTGCTTGAAGCCATAAATAAGGCTCACGCGCCTTGCGACAGTAAGAGCGAGGCAGGCGAGACAACAGCGAGCGCAGACAA
>CAVIGM010000002.1:28966-33439 GCA_963642455.1 Anaerovoracaceae bacterium
AAAAATAGAAAAAATAGAAAAAAAGGAGCTTGTAAGGCTCGGGCTTGTAGGAACAGAAGGTGCAAGCCTGCTTAGAGCAAAGACGGCTGAGAAGCTCGGCATAGGCTATGGCAACAGCAAAGGCTTGCTCAGAATGCTTAACGGCTACGGAATTAGCATAGAAGAACTTGAAAAGGCGGTTGAATGGGCAGTAGACACATTAAGCCTCTGAAATCACTGGGGCAGAATTTTCTGATAGATGAAGAGGTTATAGCAGAAATAATTAACGGCTGCGGAGCAGATAAGGATTCTCTTGTCGTTGAGATTGGACCGGGAGAGGGAGCTCTCACCGAGCATCTTGCCGAGATCGCAGGACATGTAATTGCGATTGATCTTGACGAAAGAATGATTAAGCTTCTCAAGGTCAAATTGTTCGGCTATGACAATGTCGAGCTGATACATGGAGATATACTTGAGGTAGACCTCAACAGCCTGATAGAAGAAAGGCTCGAGAAGTTCAAGCTTACAAATGTGAGATTTGTCGGAAATCTTCCATACTATATCACGACTCCGATTATCATGAAGCTTCTTGAGATGCGAACAAAGGCCGACAGCATTACAGTAATGATGCAGAAGGAAGTGGGAGAACGCATACTCGCAAAGCCCGGCAATAAGCAAAGCGGGGTTATAACCTATTCGGTTCAATATTATGCCGAGGTAAGCAAGGTGATTGATGCCGGAAGAGAGTGCTTCTATCCGTCGCCAAAGGTCGACTCTGTTGTACTGAGACTTGACCTTCGCAAGGACCCAGCCGTAGCTATAAGCGACGAAGATTTTTTCTTCAAAACGATTAAAGCGGGCTTCATGATGAGAAGGAAAACCCTGCTCAATTCACTTACGTCTCTCGACGGATACAGCAAGGTTGTTATCGAAGAAGCGCTTAATAATGCAAATATTGAGGCAAACAGAAGAGCAGAGAGCCTGAGCATGGAGGAATTTGCAAGACTCTCCGAAGAACTTCTTGCAGCAAAGGAAAAGCAAGGAAAATGAAAAAAATCAACGAACTGTGCAACAAAATATGGGAAAAACTGAAGAAGCCGCTTGGCTTCATATACAAGAAGATTGAGAAGCTGTATAACAAGCTTTTCCCAAGGAAAGAAGCTAAATATTTCGACAGCGACCTTCATGAGGCGAAGTACATTCTTCTGATGCTGATTTACGCCTTCGTAATATATCTATTCATCGAAGAGTTCGCCAGAATAACGGCAAGTCCGATTGGCGGCCTGCTATTCTTGGTGCAGCATCCTATAATTTATCTCTACAATGTACTGATTATTTTCGCAACAATGACAATTGCCCTGCTCTTCAAGAAGCGCAGATTCGCTTGGTTTGTCATCTCTCTTATTTGGATACTTCTTGGAATCGTCAACGGCTGCATTCTGCTTAAGAGAATGACGCCTTTCACCCTATACGACCTGCAGAATTTAGAGGACGGCTTCTCTCTGCTTACGACCTATTTCGCTAAATGGCAAATTGTTCTGCTCGCTATTGGCGCAATAATCGGCATTGCTTGCGTAGTAATCGTATTCTTCCGCAGTGAGAAATGGACCAATATCAAATACAAGAAGAGCCTTTGCGCGATAGGCCTGTCCTTTGCGGCAGCCATTCTTTCGACGCTGATCTTGATAAAAGTCGGAGCACTCTCGACTTTCTTTGGAAACCTCAACTACGCTTATAACGATTACGGTTTTCCATACTGCTTCATCAACACATCGCTCAACAAGGGCATTTCCAAGCCTAAGGAATACTCGGAAGAGTACATTCAGAATATTCTCGAAACAGAGACAACTAAGGGCACAGATACCATAATCGAGGAAAGTGACGATGACGAGAACTATCCGAACATCATAGTTCTTCAGATGGAGTCGTTTACAACGGCACAGGATTATTCGCATATTTCGGTAGACAACGATCCGACACCAGTATTTAACGAGCTTCAAGAAAATTATTCTTCGGGCTTCTTCACGGTTCCGGCCTGCGGAGCAGGAACGGCGAATACGGAATTCGAGGTGCTGACAGGAATCAGCGCAAGATTCTTTGGTCCAGGAGAATATCCATACAAGGGCAAGATTAGAAACCAGACGCTCGAGACCATGGGCTACGTCACAAGAATGCACGGCTATACCTGCAGTGCTCTGCATAACCACAGAGCCGTTTTCTATAACAGAAACGAAGTGTATGCGAATATGGGCTTCGACAGCTTCACCTCGATTGAGTATATGAACAACATCACTAAGACCCCGACAAATTGGGCGAAGGATGAGACTATGCTCCCTGACATTATGGGAATAATGAACGAGACCGAGGGCAGAGATTTCATGCATATAATCTCCGTTGAGGGACATGGCAAATATCCAACGGAGCAGGTTTTCAAGGATCCATATACAACGGTTAGCTGCAAGAACGAGACGACTAAGTGGAAATACGAATACTACCTTAACGAATGCCATGAGATGGATACCTTCATCGGAAATCTGATCGATCAGATTGAAGAGAAGGGCGAGCCTACAATAATGCTTATCTACGGCGACCATATTCCTGCCCTTGATGTCAAGGAGTCTGAATATGCAAGCGGAGATCTATATTCAACAAGATATGTTATTTGGGACAATATGGGTCTTGCAAAAGAAGATAAGAATATCGCCGCTTACGAGGCGGGCGCAATTCTTCTTGAGAGAGCAGGTCTCTCGCATGAGGGAGTAATCTTCGATTATCAGCAGACCACAGACCATACATCAGAGGATTTCCTTACCGACCTTAAGGCTCTTTCCTATGACATACTCTATGGTGATTATTATGCATTTGGCGGAGTAAATCCATATAAGAGAATTAACATGACCATGGGTCATAGCAAGATTAAGATTAAGGACATTGTCAAGATTGGAGACAATTATTACATAAGAGGAGAGAATTTCACCGAGCACAGTAGCGTAAGCTTAGATGGCAAACTTCTGGATACTGTATATCTGTCACCAACGCTGCTTGGCTTAACCGAGGAAATCGACGTGGATGATGTCAGCAAGCTGCAGGTATCTCAGATAGATACAAAGGACGATACCATCCTCACGACGATAAATTCCTTAGAGGAACTATAGTGCGAGCTTGAGGATAAGGTCGAGCTCGGGAATTGTTACATTTCGCATGACACATTCGCCTATGGACTTAGGTACGATGAGCTTAATCTGATCATCTGCGATTCGCTTGTCCTTATGAATATATGGGCAGAGCAGCTCGAATGGATAGCTGACCGTAAGGTCGAAGCCGAATTCTTCGAGAATATCGTTAATTGAATTGTAGCAGTTGAAGCTTGTCAAGCCAGAAAGAGCACAGGCCTTCGCTTCGAGAGAAAGCCCCGCAGCAACGGCATGGCCGTGTGAGATTGTATAATCCAGTGCGGCCTCGATGGCATGGCCTACGAGATGGCCAAGATTAAGAAATTGCCTGAACATGGAATCTTGCTCGTCCATTTCAACAAGCTCCTTCTTCGCCTTGACGGATAGCGCGATTACCTTCGAATAATCGCCTGAGCCTTTTGCAATCCGAAGCTCATCAATAATTTCTGTTCCGTTCAGAATTCCGTACTTGATTATCTCGGCATAGCCGTCAAGAAGGCTGTCGGAAGGAAGGCTTGATAGCAGCTCCGGGTCGCAGACGACCATGCAAGGGTTATAAAAAGAGCCTATTTGGTTCTTTGCAAGGGGAAGGTTGATTGCGGTCTTGCCTCCAATCGAGGAATCTACTGCGGCAAGAAGGGTTGTAGGAAGTTGCACAAGCTTCATGCCGCGCTTGAAACAAGAAGCTGCATAACCAGCAAGGTCACCGACGGTGCCTCCTCCAAGGGCGATAAGAATATCGGCTCTTGTGAATTCCTGCTCGGCGAGGGCGTTTGCGATAAGCTCGAAATTCTCAAGGCTCTTAATAGATTCTCCGGCTGCAAAGCTAATGCTTGAAGTCTCATAGCCGGCATCTCTAAGAGAATTGATGACAGGCCCAAGATACAAGGCCGCTACGGTAGAATCAGAAACAACCATTGCCCTGACGCCACCAAGCTCGTCTTGAAGAAGCCTGCCAAGTCCGTTTATTATTCCGCTGTCGATTACTACGTCATAGGATGTAGTTCCGAATATACTAATTCTATTCATCTTAATCAATTCCATTATTTAATATCATTATTATGCTTGTGACATGTGCCACGCTTAAGCAACTGATGCAATTATCGCACTTGTTGTACTTGTGCATATTGTAACACACAAGCACCCATCATTCATAACGGAGGAATTTATGTCAAAAGAAATCAATATCCGAGAAGAGTCAATGGCAGCTGCGGAAGAGGCGGCGCGCGAGGCAGCCGTAGCAGAAGCGGACGCCTTTACAAATAAATTATCAGACGGCGGCGACTTCGCGGAAGTCGGCGGAGCGGCAGGCAGAGGCGCA
>CAVIGM010000002.1:33531-34685 GCA_963642455.1 Anaerovoracaceae bacterium
CGGTCAAGCTGCCGCTGAAGGGCACGAAGGCCAGGACGCCGCCGAAGTTCAAGAGGAACGCCCTGATGTGGAGGGCATCCTCGAAATTGCGGAAGGAGGCTTCGGCTTCCTCAGATTCAATAACTTCCTGACCTCGGAGAAGGATATTTATGTTGCGCCAACACAGATAAGACGCTTCGGGCTGAGAACCGGAGATAAGATATATGGGGTAAGCCGAAAGCCACATCAGGGCGAACGCTTCGGAGCTCTTTTGTATGTGAAATCGGTAAATGGACAAGAACCGGGAAGTGCAAAACACCGCAAGCATTTCGACGCGCTGACACCTGTTTTTCCAAACGACAAGATCGTACTTGAGAATTCAAGCATAGACCTTTCGACGAGAATTATGGACCTTGTTGCGCCAATCGGAAGAGGCCAAAGAGGCCTGATTGTTGCTCAGCCTAAGGCGGGCAAAACCGTGCTACTTAAGAAAATCGCGGCGAGCATAGAGGACAAATATCCTGACATCGAGCTCATCGTTCTTCTTGTGGACGAAAGACCTGAGGAAGTAACCGATATGAAGCGCTCGCTCAAGCATTCGGAGGTCATCTATTCGACTTTTGACGAGCAGGCATCGCATCACGTAAAGGTTGCGTCAATGGTAATCGAAAGGGCGAAGAGGCTTGCGGAAATAGGCAAGGATGTTGTGATTCTTCTCGACTCAATCACAAGACTCGCAAGAGCATACAATATGGAAGTGCCTTCATCGGGCAGAACCCTTTCTGGAGGACTCGACCCGGGCGCGCTTCATCCACCTAAGAAATTTTTCGGTACGGCAAGAAATATTGAGGAAGGCGGAAGCGTCACGATTCTTGCGACGGCCCTTGTAGATACTGGCAGCAGAATGGACGATGTAATTTACGAGGAGTTCAAGGGAACGGGCAATATGGAGCTGCATCTTGACAGACAACTGAGCGAGAGAAGAATTTTCCCTGCAATCGACTTGAACAAGTCTGGCACAAGAAGAGAAGATCTGCTGCTCAGCCCAGAGGAGTATGCGGTGATGTTCAACCTGCGCCGCGAGATGAACCGCGGAAATGTTGCGGATGTCACTGAGGAGATTATCGAGACTCTTTCGAGCACGAAGTCGAACAAGGACTTCGTAGATTTTATGG
>CAVIGM010000002.1:34796-67869 GCA_963642455.1 Anaerovoracaceae bacterium
AAAGGCTGCGACAGCACACACTTTAAGCTTTGATAGAGGATAAGGTCATGGCAAAAATTGATTATAGTAGAATTTTTCTTAAAGAGGCGAAGCCAACAAGCATAGGCGGGCAGGCTGTTATGGAAGGCATCATGATGCAGGGCCCTGACAGAAGGTCGCTTGCTATGAGGCTGCCGGACGGAAGAATTTATCTTAAGACAGAGAAAAAGAAAAAAGCGGCGGGCTGGACGAAGGTGCCGCTTGTTCGAGGCTGCGTGTCCTTCTTCAAGTCCCTGGTAGACGGAATGAAGGTTCTTATGGACTCGGCGGATATACTCGAGGAATATGCACCCGAGATAGCAGAGGAGCCTGGCAAGTTCGAGACTTGGATTTGCGAGAAATTCGGCGAGAAGAAGGCCTGGAATATAATGATGGTCTTAGCGCTTGTCTTCTCTATTGTAATATCCTTGGCCGTCTTCATCATCTTTCCAACCGTTGCGGTGAACTGGCTTAAGAAATGGATTGCGAATGCAGTCGTACTTAACCTAATCGAAGGCGTCTTCAGAATATTGCTCTTCATTCTCTATGTTGTATGCATCAGAAAAATGAATGATATTTATACGGTATTTCAATATCACGGGGCAGAGCATAAGACGATTCACTGCTTCGAGAACGACCTTGAACTCACCCCAGAGAATGCGAGAGAATTCTACACACTTCACCCAAGGTGCGGAACAAGTTTTCTGGTCTTTGTGCTTGTAATAGCACTGCTTGTCTTCTCTTTGCTTGGCTGGCCGAATGTCTGGCTAAGAATAGGCTCAAGAATCCTGCTTCTTCCTGTAATTGCAGGCATCAGCTATGAGCTTCTTAAATGGGCAGGGCGAAGCGATAATGCAGTAGTGAAGATACTAAGTTGGCCTGGCTTGATGCTTCAGAGGCTGACAACGGCAGAGCCTGACGACAGCCAGCTTGAGGTCGCAATTACAGCGCTTAAGGCTGTGCTTGTAGACGAGAAGGAGCCGGACAAAGAAGTTCTCCTTTCGGGTTCGTTTGGTGAATATAGCGAAAAAGATATTCCTAAGAAGCCAGGCGATAGCGAGGATGCTCGGGGCGAGAGGGGCTACGAGGATGGCTCAGACGAGAACGCAGAAGGATATTCGGACGGATATTCGGATGCCGAAGCTTCGGCAGATGCCTTTAGAGAAGACGGACACAATCTGGCGGATTTAGATGACACCTATGTAATGCCGGCAAGCGGAATTCGGGGAAGGCGCTTCGACAGCGACCCCGGAAGTGTCGGACATACACTTAAGTGGGGCGAGGCATCCCTTGGTTTTGTCGAAAACGGCAAGAACGAAGCGATGATGATATTCAGCTACATCACTGGAATGACAAGAAGCGAAGCGATTCTGCGCTCTAAGGAAATGCTCAGCGAGGAGCAGCTTGCGGAATATGAGGCGAAGATTCAAGAAAGGCTCACAGGCGTTCCTGTTCAATATATTACTAAGATTCAAGAATTCATGGGGCTGCCTTTTAGAGTCAATCCTTCGGTGCTGATTCCAAGGCTTGATACGGAGATTCTCGTTGAGCAGATTCTCGGACTTATAGAAGCTAAGGGAATCAAAGAGGCGACAATTCTTGACCTTTGCACAGGAAGCGGGGCGATTGGAATTTCGCTTGCTCATAATCTTCCTGATTCGGAGGTATATTTGTCGGATATTGATATGGATGCGATGAGTGTAGCGGCAAGCAATGCGCATTTGAACAAGGTCTTCAAGCGCTGCCACTTCTTCGTCGGCAATATGTTCAATGCGATTCCGGACGATAGGAAATACGATATTCTGGTAAGCAACCCTCCATATATCGAGAGCGACCAAATACCTAAGCTTGCAATTGAGGTAAGAGAGCACGAGCCTCTAACGGCTCTTGACGGAGGCGAGGACGGCCTTAACTTCTATCGAATTATCGCGAGCAGGGGAGGAAACTTCATTAAGTCAAATGGTTATCTCGCCCTGGAAATAGGCTGCGATCAGGCAAAAGCAGTTACAGAGCTTCTTGAAGAAAGCGGCGACTACTCGAACATTGCGGTCGTAAAAGATCTTGCGGGCCTCGACAGAGTCGTGCTTGCCGAAAGAAAATAGAAGCAAGAAGCAAGAAGAAAGAAGAGAAACAAGAAGTTCGAAATAAGAAATGCGAAAAGCAAATCAAATCAAAGAAGGAGAATAGGTAGAGGCGTTATGGAAGATAGAAAAAAATTAAGACTTGGCGTAGTATTCGGGGGCAAGTCAGACGAGTATGATGTATCAATTCATTCGGCTGCAAATGTAATAAGAGCCCTTAACGAGGACAAGTACGATATTACTAAAATCGGCATAACAAGAGAGGGCCGCTGGTATGTCACCAAGGCAACGCCAGAGGATATAGAGAATAACAAGTGGATTTATAGCGACAGCAACTGCCAGTGCGTAATTCCACACGACCCTACGGTTAAGGGAATACTTGTTTTTGACATAGAAGACAAGGCAACGGTTAAGCCAATTGACTGCTTCGTTCCTGTTCTTCATGGCGACCACGGAGAGGACGGCGAAATCCAAGGCCTCTTCAGCCTGTCAGAAATTCCTTTCGTGGGCTCGGGCGTAAAGGCAACCGCTAACAGCATGGACAAGACTTGCACTAAGCAAATTGCCAAGCTCACGGGTGTCAAGATGGCTCGCGACTATGTGGTTAAGGCATGGAAATACAAGAGAGATCCGCAAGCCGAGCTTGAGGCTATAAAGGAAGTACACGCAAATAAATATCCTCTCTTTGTTAAGCCTTCCGCATCGGGTTCATCCGTGGGAGTTACGAAGGTTCACAAGGAGGAGGAGCTTAAGGCTGCAGTTGAAGAGGCTCTCAAATATGACAGCAAGGTTCTCGTTGAAGAGGCAATCAAAGGAAGGGAGCTCGAGGTTGCCGTTCTCGGAAACGAGGAGCCTATGGCAAGCGGAATCGGGGAGATTCTTTCGGGAGAGGAATTCTATACATACGAGGCCAAATACGCAAATCCAGAATCAAAGACGGAATTTGTCACAGACCTTCCTGAAGATGTGGTAGAAGCATTCAAAAAAACTGCAATCAAGATCTATCAGGAACTTGATTGCAGAGGTCTTTCGAGAGTTGACTTCTTCTATTCAGATGAAGGCGAGATAGTCTTCAATGAGATCAACTCGCTTCCGGGCTTCACTAATATCAGCATGTATCCAATGCTCTGGAGAAATGAGGGCCTGCCAACAGACCAGCTGCTTGACAAGCTCATCGAATTCGCGCTGAACGAATAGAAACGTTATATGAAGCGCTTAACGGCTTCTTGGAAATCCTCAACAGCGGAGGTGTCGCCGTTCTCTATTGCATGAGTTATGCAATGTGACATGTGCTCGTTGATAATCTCCTTGCCGAGATTACGAAGCGCAGCATTTACAGCGGAAAGCTGTACGAGAACTTCCGAGCAGTCAGCGTCACTGTCGATAAGCTTCTTAACATGCTTGCAGTGGCCGATTGCCCTTGAAATGCGGTTAACCTGCTTCTTCTTTTCTTCGGGAGAATGCTGATGAGAATGCTCGTGTGAGTGCTCGTGAAGCCGAACGGCTCCATCACCAGCGCTTGCCGAGTCAGCGGAATTAGCCAAATCAGACGATGCAGCATCGAAATTATATGGCTTAACAATGATGAAATTCTCCATCAAATCAACCTTTTCGATATCAGCATAGAGCTTGGTACGAATCCCCATAATATCAGTCAGAATCAATTCGCCGTTATCCTCTCGGATGTCGGCGATATTTTTTGCGAGAAGATGACGCTCCTCTCCGCGAATTTCGTATACGTTAGAAAGACACATTTTACCCTCCTATTTACCTTCCTGTTTACCTTCCTGTTAAGGTCTGCCTTGCTTACTTGCAAATCAGCTCAAGAGCCTTGGCAAGCTTGTCGTTGCTCTCACCGATTGCGCTAACCGCCTCGTGTAGAAGCTGGCCAGCTTCGCCGTCGAATTCATGTGCGAGCTCGTGGAGTTCCTCTGCGTGGTGCTGGTTATGTGTAAGCATATATTTCAAAAGCGCGAGAGCTTCCTCGTGTGATGAGAACGAAATTTCCTCGCCGTGTGTATGTGTGTGTGAATGCTCGTGGCTGTGAACAGTGCCGTCTGCGTGTGTATGCTCATGTGAATGTGCCATATCAGTTCTCCTATATATATATAAATATTAAGAAAAAATATAATTTATTTGAGTATACTTCATTGACACTTTTCTGACAAGGAATTAAAATGAATTACAACTAGCACGTTACTACAAAAGTAATAATTTAACAAAAAGAACAAGAGAGGATTAGGTGAGACTATATGCGTGATTTAAAACATCTAATTTACTTCGAAGACCTTCTGCAAGAAGCTAACAACGAGCTGATCAGAAAGGCCAAGGAAGAGGATGGCAAGCTGTGTCTTGGTTACACATGCTATTTCATGCCAGAGGTACTGCTCGACCTGCCAGGTTGCTTCTCTGTACGTCTACGTGCGCCTAAGTGCGTTTCCCCAGACATGGCTACATACTACATGTCAGGAAGAACTTGTCACTATGGCCGAAGCTTGCTTGAGCGCGCACTCGAGGGAGGATTCAACTTCCTTGATGCACAGCTTGCAACGGAGACTTGCACAGTAACCTGCAGATTCCAAGAGCATCTTAGCCGCGTTGATGACATTATCAAGAATGTCAATTTCAAATGCGAATTCATGGACGTTCCATTCAAGAAGAATGAGAACAGCATCGAACACTACGAGAAGCAACTTCAGCACCACGTGCTTGATTTCCTTAAGGAGAACTACGGTGTAGATACATCTGACGAGGCTATTCTTAAGGCAATCGAGGCACACAACGAGGTATGCAGACTCGTACAGGAGATTGGCGACTACAGAAAGCTCGACAATCCAACTATCACAGGTTATGAATTTGCAGTAATCGTACTCGCAACAATGGCATGCCCTAAGTATCTTATCATCGACAAGCTGAGAGAAACAGCTGAAGAGTTGAAGACAAGAGAGCCTGACGATAAGCCAAATTATCGAGTTAAGGTATTGGTAGCTGGTTCAGAGAACGATGACCCTGAATTCATTAAGCTCATCGAGAGCTGCGGAGCGCTCGTAGTAGCAGACAGATACTGCTATGGCGCAGTTGAGGCAAGAGAGCCTATCGAAATCAAAGAAGGCGAGACACCTCTTAGAGCAATTGCCCGTCATTACCTTTTGACAAGCAACTGCACAAGATTCATGGAGCAGGGCGAGATGCGCAGAAGAAAGAAATTCATCGCAGACCTTGCAGGCGAATACAAGGCAGACGGAATTATCATAATTTCCAACAAATTCTGCGAGTACTGGAGCTACGAGAGAACTATAGATTCCATCGTTCTCCCAAGAGACTACGGATATCCTGTATGCTCAATCGAGAAGGAATATATCAACTCAGCTTCAGGACAGCTTAGAACAAGATTCCAGGCATTCGTTGAGAGCGTAGAACTTAAGAAGATTCAGGAGGCCAATAAATGAAAAAGTTTAACATAAAGAAGCTTAAGAGCCTCGATTATAAGAAGCTCGCGAAGGATTTCGTATATGGCAAGCCTGATGGTGAGCGCAGACTCGGCGATCTGTACATGGACAAGACAGGTCTTTACAAGCACAGAGAGTGGCGTGGTATCAAGGACACCATGTACTATTTCAATATGATTTGGCTGTACAACTACGGCAATATGGTTAAGGATATTATTGATATCGGCGGCCCAAAGGGCGTTGTTCAGGTTGTAAAAGGTATATGGAGATATAGATGGATGGGACAGTCCTATCTGCCTGTACTTCACTGGTTCGATAGAGGCCTTGAAGGAATGAGAGGCGAGACACTTAGAGCATCCGCATGGCATTACAGAGGAATGGTTAATGCAACTATTACTCAGTTCACAGAAATGTTCATGGCTGACCAGTACACCGGCGGAGATAAGAAGCTCTACGACAAGACTATAGCTCATGACGAGACCGTATGGGGCGGAGTTTTCTATCCTTACAAAGATCAGATGGAAAATATTCCTCTGCAGATGATTCCATACTTCGTAACTGTACACGTTAACAACCATACAGTACTTAACTACATCGACGCTGTACAGTCTATCGGTCTTCCTGGCGACCCATGTCCAATGTGCCAGGCAGAATCAGGACTTTTCGTACTCGACGATGTTCCAGATTACTTCCCTGCAATGGTAACAACTAACGAGGCTTGCGACGGCTCAGTTGCAACTTCAGTTATTCAGGACTGGATGATCAACAAGCCACTTTACGCTATGCCACAGCCAATGCAGTTCGACGATCCGCTGGTTCAGGAGCACTGCGCTAGAGAAATCGAAGGAGCTTGGAAATTTACAGAAGAGCAGATGGGCGTTAAGTTCAACTGGGATGAGCTTGTAAAGAATCTCAAGGAGCAGAACGAACTTCAGGAGTTCGAGTGGGAGAAGTGGGACGTTGCAGCTAACACTAACAACTATCCTATCAACGGCGTTGCTCAGGCTCTTTACAGAATTTTCCAGTCTCAGTACGGCAACAGACCTATTTGGCACGAGATTGACGGAAGAGTTAGAAAGATCATGGAAAAGTGCGTTGAGGAGAAGATCAACACACTGCCTATGACAAGACACAGAGTTATCGCTTGGTCATGCGCACCTCTCTATTATTCCAACTGGTGTACATGGGCTTACAACTGCTGGGGTCTCAACTGCATAATCAATATGGACTCACTGATGTTCGACATGACTATCAGAACAGATACGAAAGAGCACGTTCTGATGGATATGGCAAGATATCATGAATGGGCTCCAATGAGAAGAATGGCAGTTGGTGGAATGCACCACATCTTCGAACTCTGGGAGAACATGGAGAAATTCAACTGCGATATGGTTATGATGTATGACCAGCTGCAGTGCAAGGGAATGCAGGGAGTACACGGACTCTTCGAGGATGAGTTCAGAGCTCGTAACATCCATGCAATTTGGATGCCACACGCATTACCTGATAAGAGAGTAATTTCAAGAAGTGAGATCAGACAGATCGTTAACGACTACATGTTCACAGTTATGGGCGAGGAGCCAATCGATCCATCACTTATAGACTTTGATGACAGCGAGAGCTGGTAGAAACAGGAGGACATTATGAACAAGATCGCAAAGAGAGCATTGAAGCTTGTCGGCGGAGCTGCTGCAGCATACGCAGGACTTTTCGTTGTCTTCTATTTCGACCTCGACGGAAAGCTGCTTTTCAATGTTGTTGAGCCACTGCTCTGCAAGCACTATGACAACATCGAAAGAAGAGATCCACTGAGCCGTCCATACGACGTTGTTGACGGAGAGCATCTCTAAATTAAAGCAAGATGAAATCTAAGTAGAATTGCAAAAGAGTTCCCGCCTTGGCGCATAGCCTGTCGGGAGCTCTTTTCTGTTGGCGGCTCTGTTGGCGTCTCCGTTGGCGTCACCGGTGGCGCCTCCGCTGGCATTTCGGTTGGCGGGCCAATGTTGACAAGGCGTCGGCAGGTCGTTATAATTTACAATTTGAAAGGAAGAAATAAATATGAAGAAGAAATTCAAAGCAGAATCCCAGCGACTGCTGGACTTAATGATTAACTCAATTTACACGCACAAGGAGATTTTCCTGCGCGAGATTATTTCTAACGCATCTGACGCAATCGACAAGCTGAGATATATTGCCCTGACAGAGGACAGAGACATCAATATCAACGGCTTCGAGATCGTGATTACTCTCGACAAGGAGAATCGCACACTCACAGTCAGCGATAACGGAATCGGCATGAGCGAAGAGGAGCTCGAACGAAACCTTGGAACCATAGCCTTCAGCGGAAGCGGCAAATTCGCCGAAGAGCTCGAGAAGAAGGGCGAGCTGGCGAATGGAGCTAACGACAATGAAGAGGCTATCGACATTATCGGTCAGTTCGGTGTGGGCTTCTATAGCGCCTTTATGGTTGCCGACAAGGTAACGGTCGTTTCAAAAAAATACGGCGAGGATGTCGCACATCAGTGGGAATCCGAGGGCGCAAGCGGTTTTGCGATTAGCGAATGCGAGAAGGAGTCTGTCGGAACAGATATCATAATGCATATCAAGGAAGACGGCGAAGTCGAGGACGAATACAGCAAATACCTCAGAGAATATACAATCTACAAGCTTGTTAAGAAATATTCTGACTATATTCGCTTCCCAATCAAGATGCTTATGCCTCATCCATATCTCAAAGAGGGCTGCGACCCGGAGAATCCGGAATACGAAGAGAAGTTCGAATATGAGGTATTCAACTCCATGGTTCCTCTTTGGCAAAGACGCAAAGGAGATGTTACAGAAGAAGAATATAATGAGTTCTACAAGTCACAGTTCGGCGACGACCTTGATCCGATGAGCACAATCACGGCAAGAGTCGAGGGCCTTGTAAGCTATGACACTTTGCTATACATCCCACAGAAGCTTCCTAACAAATACTATTCCGACGATTACGAGGGCGGCTTGCAGCTGTACAGCTCCGGCGTTCTGATTATGGAGAAATGCAAGGATCTTCTGCCGGACTATTTCAATTTCGTGCGTGGCGTGGTTGATTCGCCGGATCTCTCTCTTAATATTTCAAGAGAAATGCTGCAGCACGACAGACAGCTCAAGCTTATCGCGGCTAATCTCGAGAAGAAGATCAGAAGCGAGCTTGAGAATTTGATGAAGAATGATAGAGAGAAATACGAGGAATTCTGGAAGAGCTTCGGCAGACAGCTTAAGCTCTGCGCACTCGACGACTATGGTGCGAAGAAAGAAGAACTTCAGGACTTCCTGCTTTTCTATTCATCAACACAGAAGGGCCTTGTCAGCCTCGCAGAATACGTGGACAGAATGAAAGACGACCAAGAGTATATCTACTATGCGGCTGGCGATAGCATCGACGGAATCGACAGAATGCCACAGAACGAAATACTCAAGGAGAGAAATATCGAGATTCTGTATTTTACGGACAACACAGACGAATTCATTTCCGATATGTTCCGCAAATACAAGGATAAGAAGTTCATGTCCGTTATCGACGGAGATTTCGACCTCGGAGACAAGAAAGACGAAAGAGTTGACGAGATTTTCAAGGACACATTCGAGTTCATTAAGGAGGCGCTCGGAGACAAGGTCGATGTGGTTAAGGCCTCAACCAAGCTGAAGTCGCACCCTGTATGCCTTTCAAGCGGCGATGGAGTAAGCTTCGAGATGGAGAAATATTTCACCGCGGTTAATCCTGAGATGGGCGTTAAGGCTAAGCGAATTCTCGAGTTCAACCCTGACCATCCAGCTTTCCTTGCCATTGAGAAGGAAAGAACGGCGGATAACGAGCAGAGGGCAAAGGATATCTGCGAGATTCTATACAATCAGGCTCTGATGATTGCGGGGCTTCCGATTGAGAATCCGTCGGATTACACGGACCTCATCTGCAAATTCTTCTAAAGCAAAATCGTCATATAGAAATAATAAAAAAAGAGCGTGCTAAATAAGTATAGAAGCAGGCTCTTTTTTCGTATGCCGTTATATTTGCTTTTTCTATTTCTTTTCTTAGCTTTTTCGCTTCTTTTTGTTGTAAATTTATCAATCTTTTGTTAAAGTATAGATTGAACGAAACTCGAAAGAGAATTGCGAGCAAAGCGACGCGAAATAGCCGCTGCTTGCAATGAAAGGAAAGTTTTTCGAAGGGAGAAACGGGTATAATGGCAAGAGATACGAAGATTCTCGCAGTTGCTGGAAAAGGTGGAGTTGGAAAGACATCTATCTCAAGTGCTTTTGTAAGACTTGTCGCAGAGGCACACAAGGACGCAAGAATCCTGGCAATCGACGCTGACCCTGCAATCGGACTTTCGACAGCTCTCGGTGTTGAGCCTAACGAAACGCTCGATGATATTCGCAAGAAGATCGTAGCAAGCGTGGAGAGCGGAGCACCGAAGGAAGCAATCGAAATCCTCGGAGAAGCAAGATACAGGATTTTTGACACGATGATAGAGAAGAACAGATTCTCTTTTCTTGCAATCGGAAGACCGGAAAGTGCGGGCTGCTACTGCAAGGTTAATGCCTACCTCAAAGAGGTAATAAGCCTTCTGGCAGACGAGTTCGATTATGTAATCATTGACGGAGAAGCAGGAATCGAACAGATTAACAGGCGTGTTATGGAGAAGGTCACACATCTTTTCCTGATAACGGACCCAAGCCGCAAGGGTACGCAGGTAATCGACACTATCAAGAAAGTCGCAGACGAGCTCGTAATGTACGACAAATGCGGCGCGATAGTAAACAGAGTCCCTAACGAGGAAGCAATTCCTTATATCAAGATCGAAACAGCGGAGGTGCTCGCTTATATTCCCGATGACAGAGAGCATGCCGACAACGACATTAAAGGACTTAGCATCTTTGACTTGCCAGAAGATGCACCAGTCATCAAGGGCGCAAGAGAAGCTCTTACGAAGATGGCGATTATTTAATTATTTTAGAAAAGAAGAACAAGTGAAAGGAGGAGTACAAAGTTGAAAGATTTGAAGCATTTAATCTATTTCGAGAATCTTTTGGACAATGCGGACAACGAGCTTGTTGAGCAGGCGAAGGCAGAAGGCCAACTATGCATGGGCTATACTTGTTTCCATATTCCAGAAGTTCTTCTCAACCTGGACAATTGCTTCTCAGTTAGATTGCGTGCACCAAGAACAGGTTCAATCGACATAGCTACATATTATATGTCGAACTATACTTGCGAGTATGCGCGTGCTCTGGTTGAAAGAGGAATTGAAGGAGGTTTCAACTTCCTTGACGGCCTCGCAGGCGTAGATGCATGTTCAATGATGAACAGATTCTACGAGCACTTCGAGATTCTCAAGATGAACGAGAAGCCAAATTTCTTCGTAACTCATTGCGATATGCCGTACAAGACAGCTGACTACTCAGTAAAACACTATCAGAAGCAGATGCAGGTTCGTCTGCTCGAAGTTATGAACAAGAACTACGGTGTAGATATTTCTGATGAGGCCATCAGAAAAGCCGTAGCTGAACACAACGAGGTATGCAAGATTATCAGCGAGATCTCCGAGATGAGAAAGGCTGACAATCCAGTAATCACAGGATATGAATTCCACATTCTCAACCTCGTTAGCTACACTTGCCCTAAGGCAAAGATTCTGCCTTATCTCAAGGAGACTCTTGAAGAGCTCAAGAAGAGAAAGCCAGATCCTAAGCCTGCATACAGAGCAAGAGTTGCTGTTATAGGAAGTGAGATTGACGACCCAGAATTCACAAAGATGATTGAGGAGGCAGGAGCTCTTGTTGTTGCAGACCGTTACTGCTTCGGTTCAATTCCTGGCAGAGAGGTAATCGAACTTACAGACGATGAGCCTGCACTTGACCAGATTTGCCGTCACTACATGAACGTAGCTGAATGTGCTCGTTACATCGAGGACAAGAAAGTTTTCCAGAGAAGAGAGACCGCAGACAGAATCGCTAGAGAATTCAACGCAGACGGAATCATTTATGAGCAGATGAAATACTGCGATTTCTGGGGCTTCGAAAGAGCGCTTGTCAGCCATATCATGACTGAGGAATACGGATGGCCAGTTCTGTCAATCGACAGACTGTACAATGCTAAGGGCTCCGGTCAGCTTAGAACAAGATTCCAGGCCTTTGTAGAATCTCTTGAAATTAAGAGAATTCAGAAGGGAGGCAAATAATGGGAAAGAAGAAAATAGCATATCCAAATCCTAAATTCTTCAAGGCTAAGGACAATATGGATTTGAAGAAGCAGGCAGCTAACCTTAAGGAAGTAGGAGGAATCATCCTCGACATCGCTAAGGAAGGCGACTACAAGGCTTTTGCCGAGAGACAGCTTGCTAATATGAAGGACGATTTTGCAAGAATTACAAGAGAAGCTAAGACTCTTGCTGCAATGTCTCCTGCAGAGAGAAAAGACATCATCCTCAACGGAGAAAAGCACCTTGGCTATCTCTACAGAAAGGGTGATATGGCAACCGTTCGTCGTGAGTGGAGAGGCGTTAAGGACACAGCTTACGACTTCAAAGAATGGCTGCGCATGTGGGGAATGCTCCTCACAACTTTCTCCAAGGACCTCGTACCTGCACTGAACACAACCTTCTGGTACAGATGGATGATGAGCTACATGTGCTGCGTTGGTTTCATGGATAAGAACACAATGGGACAGAAGGGCAACGCTCTCAAGATGTCTCACCTTATGATTTACGACATCTTCCGTTATGTAGCAGAGAACCTTGTATTCCTTGCAAAGGGAGATGAGAAGAACGGTAATTCGACAGAGCTTTCGAAGAAGATCGTTCTGTTCGACGAGATGACAATGGGTCAGATTATGGCTGGTTTCCCAGACCTTCTGGGTATTCCTTATCAGCTTATGCCAGTATTCCTGGTATCTGAGATTGACCAGTTGACATGCGTTCCTTACATCGATGCAGTAGAGAGCTTCGGACTTCCTGCTGACACATGCCCTGTTCCATCATCAGAGTGCGGAGCTCTTGTAATAGACGCTCTTCCACACCTTGGCTCATGCTTCATTTCAAGCTCAATGCCATGCGATGGTTCAGTAATGGCCAGCGAATACATGTCAAGAAGATTCCCTAACCTGCCTGTATTCCACCTTACATTCCCTGTAAGATACGAATACGAGGAGACAACACCTGATGCGGTTGAGGATATCAAGGCTTGCATCAAGTTCGTTGAGGAGCAGACAGGCGCTAAGTGGAGCTGGGATGCTTACTTCGCACAGATGAAGAGATTCAATAAGGAAACAGAGTACGAGCTGCAGAAGTGGGAAGTTAACAAGACTGACTATCCACAGATTATCGGACCTGTATATGAACTCTTCCGTAAGTGGAACTACGAGATGGACGGCGGTGCAGACCCAAGAATTATGGCCACATGCGAGAAGGTTAATAAGCTGATGTATGAGGCTTATGACAGAAGAGATGAGGCATGGGTAGGCAAGATGAAGTACAGAGGTATCGTATGGTCATGTCCTGCTCACTACTATGCTAACTTCAGTAACTGGATTGCTAACTGCTGGGGCGTAGATATTCTCGTTGAGATGGAGTCACTGAACTTCACAAAGAAGCTCGAAACAGAGGACAAGGAAGAGGCTCTTATGGACCTCGCAAGACTCTACGAGCGTATGGTAATGAGAAGACATACAAACGGCGGCTACCACAATGTAGTTGATGAGCTGTGGAAGCAAGTTGAAGACTGGAGAATCGACATCATCATCATGTACCAGAACGTAGCTTGCAAGAACATGGCAACACTTCAGGGTATACTTGATGACCAGTGCAGAGACAAGGGTTACAACATGATTTGGATCGAGCACGATCTGATGGACCCAAGAACTGTTTCGAGAAAGACAATGCGTGACAAGGTTAACGAGTACATGACAACAGTTATGAAGGCTACACCAGTTGACCCAACGCTCCTCGACTTCGACGACGAGACAGCAATGTAGAAAGATATATCAAAGGTTTTAATAAAAGGTAAAGGAGAACAAGATAATGAAATATTACGGTGGTTGTGATGTAGGTTCAACCTACACAAAGGCAGTTATTCTCGATGAAGAGGGCAAGATGGTAGCAGATACTACTATTAAGAGCAAGATTCAGTCAGAGGCATCAGCAAGACTTGCTATGCAGGAAGTTCTTGATAAGGCTGGACTCAAGTCAGCAGAAGAGCTCGATTATCTGATCGGTACAGGATACGGAAGAAACAAGGTTCCATTTGCTGATGAGAACATTTCCGAGATTTCATGCCACGCTATGGGAGTTCACGTAACAGACCCTGCAGTAAAGGCTATCATCGATATCGGCGGACAGGACGTTAAGGGTATCCAGGTTGATACAGACGGAACTGTTAAGAACTTCGCTATGAACGACAAGTGCGCTGCTGGAACAGGAAGATTCTACGAGGCTATGGCAAGATCCTTCGAAATGAGCCTCCAGGATTTCTCAAATCTTTCACTTACTGCAAAGAACGTAATTCCAATCACAGCACAGTGCACAGTATTCGCTGAGTCCGAGGTTATCACACTCGTTGGTGAGGATAAGCCAATGGACGAAATCGCAGCTGGAATTCAGATGGCTGTTGCTAAGAGATGCTTCGTAATGGCTAAGAAGGCTGGTGCAACAGACGCTATTACACTGACAGGCGGATGTGCTAAGAACGCAGGTCTTAAGCAGGCTATCGAGCGTGTACTCAAGCTCAAGGTTATCGACCTCAAGACAGACCCACAGCTGATGGGAGCTCTCGGAGCTGCTGAATTTGCTCGTCAGAAGGGACAGGCTAAGGCTTAAGCCGAAAGGAGACGCAAATGAAAGATTGTAAAGTATGCAAGGCTACAAAGGCTATTGTAAAGACAACGGCAATTGCGGGCGGAGCACTCTTTGCGGTATATATGTGGAACCTCGATCAGAAGCTTCTGAGCTGGGCTTACATCAAGGTTAATGACATTTTCGACCGCAAGAAAGAGGACATTAAATTCTAATGGAATTATATGATTCAATAATCAAGCAGACGGAGGCTCTTTACGGAGCCTCCTCTTGCAAGGTGTATCCTTACAATCCAGATAGAACCTGGAAGGATGTAGGTGCGAACCAGCTCATCATGTTAAGAGATTCGGCCTACGAGCTTGGTGGGGATAGCAAGCCTGCGGTTAATTATAGCTGCGTTTCGACAGCGGACTTCATAGACAAAGACGAAATCGTAGTATACGGCAGGGATTTAAGCGAAATTAACGGAAGCGTTCCTTTCGCGAGAATAGCAATTATTAAAGTTAAGGATTTGAAGGGTGAGGACGAAGACGATACCGAGCCTGTCTTCAGAGCGATTCAGGACATCGACTTTGTTAAGTACCACGTATATCCGGAAGGCTATATGATAAGAACCTCCTCCGAGAATAACAGAGAGCAGGTTAGAATTAGCAAGGATGCTATAAGAGCGGGTATCAGCTTCGAGAAGGTAGGAAATACTTATATCAAGAAGTATAAGGAGAATCCGAACATCATAAATGTTAAGCTCGTTTTCCTGACTGTTGATGATGCAGATTATGAGCAGATGAAGGATAACGCGAAGAAGGTAAACGACATTACCAGGACCTTATCGAAGATTCTCGAGGGTATGTCGACAGACTGCAACACCTGCGGACTCAAGTCGATTTGCGACGAGGTTGAAGGACTTAAGGAATTGCATTTTGGCAAGAACGCCAAGGAATTCAAATAAGGCTTTACTCTGTCGGCCGCCTGTAGAAATTGCCGGTAATTAAATCCGATTTCTGGACATTGATGAATGCATGTTCATCAATGTCTTTTATTGCCTTAATTATCTTAGGCACCTGCTCGCTTCCGATGACGGAATATACAAGGTTCTGCTCCTTGTTGAGATAGAAGCCTCTGCCCTTGAAGAGAGTTGCGCCGTGATTGGTTAATTTCCTGATTTCGTCATAGACCTCATCAGGCTTGTTTGTAATAATCCACAGCGTGTGTTTCTGGTAGGTCTTGTTCAGCGCATTCAGGATTTGCGTCTGGGTGAACTGATAAATTATCGAATAGAGAGCCTTGTCGAAGCCGAAGAGAATGCCCGCTATGATGAGCATGACAACGTTTCCAGCGAAGATATAATTCCAGGCGTCGACGCCTCTTCTTTCTGCAAGATAAATCGAGATGAAATCCGTGCCGCCCGAGCTTGCGCCTGCGTGCAGACATATTGAAATTGCCGTACCATTAATGATGGCTCCGAAGAGAGCGATAAGAAGAACATCATAGGTAACCGGAATTGTTGGCATTATATCTGTCAGAATAGAAGATAGCACTATTACATATAGCGAATAGAGAGTGAATTTCTTTCCGATGAATTTGAAACCGATATAGAAGGATATAAGATTGAGAGGAATGTTGATGGCCGTATAAGGCACGAATACTCCCGTGAATTTGTCGAGTGTTCTTTGAATAAGAATGGTAAGTCCGGAAAAGCCGCCGGGCACGAGCCCGCCATTATTTATGAAGGCGTTGATGTTAAAGGCCATAAGTGCAGACGCAAAAGTAAGAAGAATAATTCGAAGAATCAAGGACTTGACCTTGCCGTGAGATTCGATCCACATATAAAGCCTCCGTTTGCCGACGCATGTGACTAAGTTCGCTTTTATAATAGCACGAAAGAGAGTCCCTGTCCTCGAAATAGAAAATGTATGCATGAATACTTGACGAGTCGTCACAATATTGATATAATTTTCAAGCTGTGTTGTAGGAGTTGAACTTCACTACATAGACTATATAGAGAAAGAGGTACTCCCATGAAGGAAGGAATCCATCCTGATTATAAGGAATGTAAAGTTACTTGCGCATGTGGTAACACTTTCACAACACTTTCCAACAAGGAAGAGATGAGAGTTGACATCTGTTCAGAGTGTCACCCATTCTTCACTGGTCAGCAGAAGTTTGCTAACCGTGGCGGACGTGTTGAGAAGTTCAAGAACAAATACAACCTGTAACTTACAAGGCCTTACAAACGCTCCATCAAGGAGCGTTTTTTCATGCCAGATAATATCTTAGCAAAGCCTATCAAATTGGGCGCTTTTCTGCTATAATACTAAGTTGAAAAAGAGCAGATTTAACTGCGAACTGAATCGCGAATTGAATCGCAGAAGAATTCAAAAGAATTACAAAAGCAATTCTGAATCAATCACGAAAGAAAGCAAATAATTAAACTAAAGCAGGAGTTAATATATGTTTGACAAATTGGACTTCATATTAGAGAAGTACGAAGAATTATCAAAGAAAGTTTCGGATCCGGATGTAATCGCTGACCAGGCGAACTGGCAGAAGTACATGAAGGAAATGAGCGAGCTTGAGCCTATCGTTAAGGAATACGAGGCTTATAAGAAAGCCAAGGAGTCGCTTGCCGAGGCGAAGGAGATTCTCGAGGCGGAGTCAGATGAAGAGCTTAGGGAGATGGCAAGAGAGGAGCTCAAGGACCTTGAATCCCAGATAACGGATTCGGAGGCTAAGCTCAAGGTTCTGCTGCTGCCTAAGGACCCTAACGACGAGAAGAACGTTTTCCTCGAGATTAGAGCGGGCACTGGCGGCGACGAAGCGGCACTTTTTGGAGGAGACCTTCTTAGAATGTACCTTCGTTATGCTGAAAGAAGACGCTGGAAGACCGAGATTATCGATATGAACGACACGGGAATCGGCGGAGTCAAGGAAGCGACCGTTCTTATTAAAGGTAAAGGCGCATATTCAAGACTCAAGTTCGAGAGCGGCGTTCACCGCGTGCAGAGAGTTCCTGAGACCGAGTCGAGCGGAAGAATTCACACAAGTGCGGCAACAGTCGCAGTGCTTCCGGAGGTCGACGATGTAGAGGTCAAGATCGATCCTAATGATGTCAAGGTCGATGTATATAGAGCATCCGGCAACGGCGGCCAGTGTGTAAATACGACTGACTCCGCGGTAAGAATGACACACCTTCCAACAGGAATCGTTGTTACCTGCCAGGACGAGAAATCGCAGATTCAGAACAGAGAGAAGGCTATGCGAGTTCTCAAGGCAAGACTCTATGACAAAATGGTCCAAGAGCAGAACGACAAGATTTCGGCGGATAGAAAGAGTCAGGTTGGTTCGGGAGACCGCTCTGAGAGAATCAGAACGTATAATTTCCCACAGGGAAGAATGACGGACCACAGAATCAATCTTACTATATATAAGCTCGACCAGTTCCTTGATGGAGATATTGACGAGGCCATAGACGGACTGATTACAGCAGATCAGGCAGCGAAGATGGCTGACTTCGGTGAATAAAGATGCATACTTTGAAGCTACAGGACAATTTAGATGATATCAAGCTTGCGGCTGAGATTATTAAAGGCGGCGGACTTGTTGCCTTCCCAACCGAGACGGTCTACGGACTTGGCGCAAATGCGCTCAATGAAGAGGCTGTTAAGGCCGTATATCTCGCAAAAGGTCGCCCAAGCGACAATCCGATGATAGTTCATATCGGGAATATGAGAATGCTCGACCAGCTCGTGCAGTACACCAACGAGGACAGCTCCAAGCTGATGAAGGCTTGCTGGCCAGGACCAATAACCTTCATCCTGCCAAAGAGCGACTTAGTTCCTAACGTGACAACTGGCGGACTTGGAACAGTTGCAATAAGAATGCCGGCAAATAAAGTCGCGCTTGCCCTGATAAATGCGTCGGGAGTTCCGATTGCAGCACCAAGCGCAAACATTTCCGGAAGACCAAGCCCAACGAATTATCAGGATGTAATCGAGGATATGGACGGCAGGATTGATGCCATAATTCAATCCAAAGATTGCGAGGTAGGCATAGAATCAACAGTGGTTAATCTGTGCTCGGGCACACCGACCATTCTAAGACCGGGTTTTTACACCAAGGAGAAGCTGACCGAGCTGCTTGGCAAGCCCGTCGAATATGATAGATCTCTATATGAGAATGGCGTGGATGCGCTCGATCCTGCGAAGGGAGCTCAGGCCTTGGACGATTTCAAGCCTATGTCGCCTGGAATGAAATATAAGCACTATGCACCTAAGGCGCAGGTTAGGCTGATTCGCGGGAATGACGAAGCCGCAAGGCAAAGAATCATGATGCTCGGCATCGAGGCGAAGCGTCACGGAGAGAAGGTAGCCGTTCTCGACTACGACGGGGATGCTGCAAAAGCGGCAAAAAAGTTTTTCTCGGATTTGAGAGAGCTCGATAGACAGAGTTACGATTTGATTCTCGTAAGAACTCTTGATGAAGAGGGCTTCGGGTTTTCAATAATGAACCGCATGCTCAAGAGTGCGGGGTACGATATTGTAGAGGATTAAAGGAGACGAGGCGTATGAAGATAGTAATCGGATGCGATCACGCAGGTTTTCCGCTTAAGGAGGAAGTTAAGCAGAAGCTGCTGAAAGAGGGTCACGAAATTATCGATGTTGGCACAAATTCAGCAGAGTCTGTGGATTATCCTATTTACGGAAGAGCAGTAGGAGAGGCTGTTGCAAAAGGCGAGGCAGAAAGAGGCATCGCAATCTGCGGATCGGGTATAGGAATTTCTATCGCCTGCAATAAGGTTAAAGGTGTAAGATGCGCACTATGTACTTCTGTTGAGATGGCAGAAATGTGCAGAAGACACAATAATGCTAATGTTATTGCGATGGGCGCAAGAATGATAGATAAGGAGCTTGCTTTCAAGATGGTTGACACTTGGCTGACAACGGAATTTGAAGGCGGCAAGCATCTTAGAAGAATAAATATGCTCGAAGATTAAATCGAGAACCTAAGCAAAGACTAAATCGAATCAATTGACTTAAGTTGAAATTAAATCGAAATGATTCGAATCAAATTGAAGAATATAAAATTTAGGAGGAAACAAAATGAGTAAGGTAATGGTATTTGATCATCCGCTGATTCAGCACAAGGTTGGCAGACTTAGAAGAAAGGAGACCAACAGCAAGGACTTCAGAGAATTCGTTAAGGAAGTTGGAATGCTGATGGGCTACGAGGTTACTCGCGACCTTCCTCTTGAGGATGTTGAAATTGAGACACCTATTTGCAAGACAGTATGCAAGCAGCTCAAAGGAGAGGATCTTGCAATCGTTCCTATCCTTCGTGCAGGACTTGGCTTCGTAGACGGAATCTTGGCTCTTTGTCCAAACGCAAAGGTTGGACACATCGGCCTTTACAGAGACCCAGACACACACGAGCCAGTTGAATACTACTGCAAGCTTCCAGAGGATATTGGCAAAAGAAGAGTTGTTGTAGTTGACCCAATGCTCGCAACAGGCGGCTCTGCAGTTGCGGCAATCAACTTTATCAAGGAAAGAGGCGGAAAGGACATCGTATTTATGTGCCTTATCGCAGCTCCTGAGGGCATCGACGCTCTGCAGGCAGCTCACCCAGACGTAGACATCTACATTGCAGCTAAGGACGAGAAGCTGAACGAGAACGCTTACATCGTACCGGGCCTTGGCGACGCAGGAGATCGTCTCTTCGGCACTAAATAGTTTTTTCCCCTAAGAGATAAATTCCCGTGGCAACTTCAGCGAGGCTGTCGCGGAACTTAAGAATAACCTTTCCTGATAGAGCTTCGGGTTGAGAATGTAAGAAAGAAAGGGTAAAGATATGTTTGTTAATCCAATTCCAGATAATGTAAGCAAATTCGAGAATGTATATGATGTGCTGATGGAAAGAGGCCTCATCGAGCAGTGCACAGACGAGAACGCCGTAAGAGAGCTGCTCGCAAATGAGAAGATTAAGTTCTACATCGGCTTCGACCCAACAGCGGACTGCCTTCACGTAGGACATCTGATTCAGGTCATCATTTTCCTGTACATGCTTAAATACGGCCATCATCCGGTAGCCCTCGTTGGAGGCGGAACCGGAATGGTTGGAGACCCTTCGGGAAGAAGCGACATGAGAAGAGTTATGACAATCGAGGAGATTGACCACAACTGCCAGCAGTTCCTTAATCTTTTCGACCGCTTCATTCCTATCGACTACGAGTGGAAGCACACTCTGGGCGAGGGTGTTACAGGCAAAGGCGGCTGCAATTACGAGCCTAAGGATGGCACAGTTGTAAGCATCAACAATGCTCAGTGGCTTCGTCCTCTGAATTATGTTGAATTCGTTCGCGAGGTAGGAAGCAAGTTCAACGTTAGAGAAATGCTTCGTGCTGAGTGCTTCAAGAAGAGAATGGCCGAGGGCGGACTGACTTTCTTCGAATTCAACTACATGCTGATGCAGGGCTATGACTTCTACGTAATGTCAAGAGACTTCGACCTGAAGATGCAGCTTGGTGGCAACGACCAGTGGTCGAACATTATCGCTGGAGTAGATATGTCCCGTAAGCTTGGCGGCAAGGAAGTATACGGAATGACAACAGGACTTCTCACCAAGGCAGACGGCCAGAAAATGGGCAAGACGGCAAGCGGAGCTCTGTGGCTCGACGAGAACAGAGTAAGCGTATTCGACTTTTTCCAATACTGGAGAAATATCGACGATGCCGATGTTAATAAGTGCCTCAGAATGCTGACCTTCCTTCCAATGGATGAGGTTAATAGACTTTCGTCACTTGAGGGCGCAGCTATCAACGAGGCTAAGGAAGCTCTAGCTTTCAACCTCACAAGCTTCGTTCATGGAGAGGCAAAAGCAAAGCAGGCTCTCGAGGCTTCAAGGGCTGTTTTTGCAGGTGGCGGAGTATCCGACAATATGCCTACAACTGAGCTTGCAAAGGCGCAGTTCGAAGGAGAGGGCTTCGGCCTTGCAGCACTCATGAAGGAAGTTGGCCTTGAGCCATCGACAAGTGAGGCTCTGAGAACAATTCAGGGAGGCGGCGCTAAGATTAACGGCGAGGCTGTTACGGACAAGAAATTCGCTGTAACACTTGACTGCTTCAAGGATGGCGAGCTCGTTCTTCAGAAGGGCAAGAAGAAATTCATGAAGGTCGTAATTAAGTAGTTAAATAGAATGAAGCAACGCAATTAAGAAATTAAATAAGCGTTGTGCAACGGTAAATCTCAAGGCAGTGCAAAAGAAGTGCAAAGGAGAAGAGAAAATGGTAAAGGAAGTAAATCTCGAAGAGATGAAGGCCTATTGCAAGGAGAATTTCACAACAGGCTTCGTCTGCTCAGAAAGCGTGCTTGACACATTGAACAAATTCTACGAGCTTGGAATCGGCGAGGAAGCGATTGCTCTCAGCACAGGCTTCCCTTACGGCTTCGGAAACGGCGGCAATGTCTGCGGCGGAGTTGCCGGAGCGACTATGGCGCTTGGCAAGCTTTTCGGCAGAACGGTTAAGGGAGATCCCGCATATGCGAAATGCAATGACATGGTAAGAGAGCTCAACGACGATGTTGCGGCGGCTTACAAGACAAGCATTTGTCCTGAGCTTATCGCAGACTACGAATTCGCAACACCCGAGCGAAAGGAATATTGCACCGAGCTTCTATATGTAATTCTTGAAAGCTTTGCCAAGATTATGGAAAGAGAATTCGGAGTTGTAACTAAATAAGTGCTTTCAGAGGTACAGCTGAACAAAGGCCGTACCTCTGATTTTCTATTGGAGGATAAATGCAGGAAGCAAATTTAGAAAAAGAGAAATATATACTTGTGGCTGTTGCAAGTGATGCGACAAGCGAGGAGAAGGCTTGGGAGAGTCTTGAAGAGCTCGAGGCTCTGCTTGAAACGGCAGGCGGCGAGGCAACAAGCCATGTCGTTCAAAGGCTCGAGCATCCAAATAGGGCCATGTATGTCGGAACAGGTAAGGCGGCAGAGCTTAAGGAGATGCTGATTCAGCAAGATGCCGTCGGAATAATCTGCGACGATGAGCTGACACCCTCGCAATTTCGCAATTTGTCAGACGCAATCGATGCGAAGGTCGTAGACAGAACCATGCTCATCTTGGATATTTTTGCAAGGCACGCGAAGACCAAGGAAGGAAAGATTCAGGTCGAGATAGCTCAGCAGAAATACAGAATGTCAAGGCTAAGAGGCATGGGCGAGGCCATGTCGAGGCTCGGAGGCGGAATCGGAACAAGAGGCCCGGGAGAGACTAAGCTCGAAACCGACAGGCGTGTAATACAGAAGAGAATTAAGCTTCTCTCAGACGAGATAGAAGAGCTTAAGAAGGATAGAGAGACCACAAGAAAGAAAAGAAGCGGCGGAGCTACTCCGATGATTGCAATTGTCGGCTATACCAACGCCGGCAAATCCACACTTCTTAACGCGCTTACCGGATCTGATGTTCTCTCGGAGGACAAGCTTTTTGCTACGCTTGACCCGACAACGCGACAGGCTGTCCTACCCGACAAGCAGGAAATTCTGCTGACAGACACCGTAGGCTTCATCAACAAGCTGCCACATAATATAGTCGATGCTTTTCGAAGCACTCTCGAAGAGGCGAAATACGCAGATATTATAATGCACGTTGTCGATGCGTCGGATGAGCAGTCGGATATGCACGTTGAAGTCGTCAAAAGAACTCTTCAGGAGCTTGAAGTTGTCGGCAAGCCTGTCATCCTCGTATGGAATAAAATGGACGCGGCGGACAAGGACAGAATCTATGCGGCAGAGGCAACAGAAGGTGCAGATAGAATTGTCGAAATTTCGGCTATAAAAGGAAACGGCATCGACGAGCTCTTCGATGCTATTGCAAGCATTCTTCAAGAGAGCAGAGTATATGTCGATACCGTTTTGTCTTATAAGGATTCAGCTGCGCTTGCGAAGATTCGCAAATACGGTCAGCTTATTGCAGAAGAGTATGAGGGAGATGGAATACATATCAAGGCGTATATTCCTCGCTCCTTATACAATTCTCTGACTGCCATCTGATGAGGAATGAGTGATGGACTTGCCTGCTTCAAGGGAGTGGGTAAGCCATACATTACCTCCGACAACGCAGTCGTCACCGATGTAGGTGTTGCCGCCGAGAATCGTTGCTCCAGCATAGACAACAACACGATCGCCGAGGTTAGGATGACGCTTGATTCCCTTAACGAGAGAGCCGTCGTCATTAACCGCGAAGCTCTTAGCACCAAGGGTAACATGCTGATACAGCTTAACGTGCTCGCCGATTACGCAGGTCTCACCGATTACAACACCCGTGCCATGGTCGATGAAGAAATATTTGCCGATTTGCGCACCTGGGTGGATGTCGATGCCAGTAATTCGGTGAGCATATTCTGACATTACTCTTGGAATTAGAGGAACTTTCATCTCATACAGCTTATGTGCGATGCGGTGAATTGCGATTGCACGAAAAGCAGGGTAGGTCAGAATAATCTCGTCAACGCTCAGTGCGGCAGGGTCACCTTCGTAGCCCGCCTGAACATCCGTCTTAAGAATCTCGAGAATTTCTGGAAGAGAGTCTATAAGCTCCATTGTATATTCCTTAGTGGCATGGTCGCACTTGCTTACAATCTTGAAGCATCTCGATAGCGCGTCATAGGCACGCATCAGCTCCCATGTTCTTTTCTCGCTTTCTACAAAACGTTCTCTTGCCTTCCCGAAGTGATATGGGAACATAGCGGTAATGAGATGCGCAAGTGCTTCTTCAACTGCTTCGTCAAGTCCTATGTATTTACCCTCTGACGGCTCACTATCGATTGAGCCGAAGCGATTTGCAATTTCCTCAAGGTGCGCCGCGAGCGCCAAGGTCGTATTCTCCATTTGCATTTCTTCCTTTCCAAATTCTAATTATTCAAAAAGCGCAGTGGACAGATATTTGCCGCCGTCGTCTGTAAGGAAAGCGACAATCGTCTTGCCCTCGTTCTCAGGCTTCTTCGCGAGTTCGATGGCAGCCCATGCAGCAGCGCCACTTGAGATTCCGACAAGAACACCCTCTTTGCGAGCTATCATTCTCGCGTATTTATACGAATCATCAACTGTGGCTGTAAAGACCTCGTCGTAGATCGTGGTATCCAAAGTTTCTGGTACGAAATTTGCGCCGATTCCCTGAATTCCGTGCGAGCCAGCATAGCCCTTAGTGAGAAGAGGAGATGTATCAGGCTCGACGCCATAAATCTTTATATCCTTGTTCTTCTCCTTGAGATATGCGCCCACGCCCGAGATAGTACCGCCTGTTCCTATGCCTGCAACGAAGATATCCACAGAGCCCTCTGTATCTTCCCAAATTTCCGGACCGGTTGTCTGGTAATGAGCCTTAGGATTATCGGGGTTGCTGAACTGGCCTGCAATCCAGCTGCCGGAAATTGCGGCATGAAGCTCGTCGGCCTTCTCGATTGAGCCCGCCATTCCACGTGCACCTGGTGTGAGAACGACCTCTGCTCCATAGCCTTGCATGGTCTTAATTCTCTCGACAGACATGCTGTCAGGCATTACGATTACAACCTTATATCCTCTGCTTGCTCCAATTGAAGCAAGTCCGATTCCTGTATTTCCGCTGGTAGGTTCGATAATGGTAGCGCCTGGCTTGATGATGCCTGCTGCCTCAGCCTCATCGAGCATACATTTCGCAATTCTGTCCTTTGCTGAACCCGCCGGATTCATTCCTTCAAGCTTAACAAGCACTCTTGCCTTGAGCCCAAGCTCCTTCTCGATGTTACTAAGCTCAAGAAGAGGCGTTCTTCCTACGAGCTGACTAACTGATGTGTAAATCATATCGACCTCCTTATACTGCAACAACTTAATTCCCACCAAGATAGTGGGAATTAAGAATATGTTAGCACCACTAAGCAAATTAGTCAATGTAATAATGCCGAGATATGTGTATAATAAGATAAGTAAAAATCGGCTCGGCGAGGCTCGAGAAGACACGAGACGGCTCGAGATAAATAGAGACGGCTCGGCTCAACGCCGATACGAGAATCAAAGGGAGGCACTTATGAATGACTTCATTTGGCAGAACAGAACAAAGGTCTACTTCGGAGAGAAGGCTGTAGACAAGCACCTTTCTTCTCTGATTAAAGAATACATATTGCCGGGCAAGAACAAGGTTCTTCTCGGATATGGCGGCGGCTCTATCAAGCTAAACGGAGCTTATGATGATGTTGCTCGCGCGATTAAAGATGCAGGTGCGGAGCTTGTCGAATTTGGCGGCATCATGTCAAATCCGACCGTGGACAAGATGCTCGAGGGCGTTGCCGTCGCAAAGGCAAATGATATAGGCTTGATTCTCGCTGTCGGCGGCGGTTCAGCGATGGATTGCTGCAAGGCGATGTCCGTTCAGCTTATGTACGAGGGCGACGCTTGGCAGGATTTCTGGATTGACGGCAAGCAAATGCCATTTGACACCTTCCCTTGCGGAGTTGTTGTGACCATGCCGGCAACAGGTTCCGAGGTTAATCCTTGCGCTGTTCTCACCGACACCAAGACGAATATCAAGTGCGACAGAGGCTATCCGCAGATCAACCCAAGATTCGCAGTCATGGACCCTCTTTACACCCTGACCATGCCGTTGCGCCAGCTTCGCGCAGGAACTTTTGACATTCTCTCTCATCTTATGGAAGGCTATTTCAGCTTTCCTCTCGAAAAAAATCCAAGCGACGATGTCGCTTGTGGCCTCATGCACGGACTTGTAAGGGATTTCCGCGCGGCAATTAAGAATCCGCAAGACAGGACCGCAAGGGCTAATCTTATGTGGCACGCCTCTCTTGCAGAGAATAATATCGTGAAGATGGGAAAGACTAAGGATTTCGAGTGCCACAATATGGAGCATCAGCTCAGCGCATACACCAACTGCAATCACGGAGAGGGGCTTGCGGTCCTTCATCCAAGCTATTACAGGCATATATACAAGTCGGGTATTCCTAAATTCGTTGAATTCGCAACAGAGGTATGGAGGCTTAATCCTGCAGATTATGCAGACGATGAGGCGCTTGCTCTTGCGGGAATTCAGGCCCTCGAGGATTTAATCGAAGAGGTGGGGCTGCCAAGAACGCTAAGAGAAATCGGCATAGAGGATGAATCAATACTCAAAGAAATCGCCGACTCTTGTTTCATAAGCGAGGGCGCGTTCAGACCTTTGACACACGAAGAGATTCTCGAGATATACAAGGAATGCTTTTGATTGAAGACGCATACCTGAACGAATATTAAAGAAGGAGAGCTTGAATAATGAATTTAAATCTGAACACCGAATTACTAAGAACCGACGAGAAGGCTATGCAGGAGCATCACAGCAGGGCATGCGAAATAATCGATGAGCTGTGGCTCGACAAAGAAGCCTATACGGGCTGGGTTCACTATGCGGAGAACCTGTCGGATAAGTTAATTTCGGAAATCGAAGAAGCGGCTGCTAAGGTAAGAAGCTTATGCGATACCCTCGTTGTGATAGGAATTGGCGGCTCCTACCTTGGAAGCGCCGCAATACTCGAGGCCCTCGGTGGCCCTGCGACGGATTGCCCGGAACTTTTCTTTGCGGGAACAAATCTTAGCGGAAACGCGCAGAGCAGAATTCTCGAAAAGCTCGACAAGGAGAATAGGGAATTCGCAATTTGCGTTGTATCGAAATCAGGCACGACCATGGAATCCATGATAGGCTTCAGCGTTTTCAAGGAGGCTCTCGCAAATAAATACGGCAAGGATGCCGCTTCAAGAATCATCGCGATAACAGACCCAAGCAAGGGGCTTCTCCGCGAGGAAGCTACTCGCGAGGGCTATATAAGCTTCGAGATTCCGTCAAATGTCGGAGGAAGATATTCGGCTTATACACCAGCGATAATTTTCCCACTTGCCGTGGCAGGTGTCGACATTCGAAGCTTCATTGAAGGAGCTCGCAGCATTGCGGATCTCGACTATTGGAAAAAGGAAGGCCTGAGATATGCGCTTGCAAGGTTCGCTATGCTCGAGGGAGGCAAGTCACTTGAGGTCTATGAATATTTCGATCCGAGCCTAAGGCTTCTCGGAGAGTGGATGAAGCAGCTCTTTGCGGAGAGCGAAGGCAAAGATGGCAAGGGACTTTTCCCTGTAACTCTGACGCTGTCGACAGACCTTCACTCGATCGGGCAGTATCTGCAGGAAGGAAGACCGATTTTCTTTGAGACTTTCTTCGATGTAAAGAAATGGCCTTGCGACACGATAATTCCTGCTTCGATTGGAAATAATCTTGGCGGAATGTCGCTTAACGAGGTGAACAAGGCGGCGCTTGAAGGTGTTGTTGCAGCTCACAGCAAGGCGGGCACACCGATTCTCAAGCTTGAGATAGACACAATTGATGAATTTACACTGGGACAGCTTACGTATTATTGCATGATGACGGCGGCAATTACAGGCAAGCTCATGGGCGTGGATCCTTTCAATCAGCCGGGCGTTGAGCAGTACAAGAAGGAGATCCGCGATCGCCTCGGTATGTAGGCGGCGAAGAGCTTCGCAGGCAAACTTAGACGCGGAACGGTCTGAGAAAAGAAGGCCGCAGACGCGAAGCAATGGCGAAGCGGAACTGCGGAGGAAATCGAAGACGCGAAAGAAGGAGAGAAAATGACGTATTTTATAACAGGAGCAACGGGGCTTGTGGGCTCGCTTCTAATTAAAAGGCTTCTGGCAGATGAGCCGGATTGCCGAATAATCGCACATATCAGAAATATAGAGAAGGCCCGCGATATGCTCGGGGAGCACGAGAATCTTTCCTATGTAATCGGCGATATTAGAGAGCAAATAGTCCTGCCCGAGAGCCTTAAGGACATCGAAAGCATCGATTATGTAATTCACTGCGCGGCAGTCACGACCTCTAAGACGATGATTGAGCAACCTGAGCTTACTCTCAAGATAGCGACAGAAGGAACAAAGAGCGTGCTCGATTTTGCGAGAGAATACGAAGTGAAGTCGATGGTATACCTATCATCCATGGAGGTATATGGCCAAACTGTACTTGAGCAAAATCCAATTACCGAAGATAAGATGGGTACACTTGACCTCGATAATCCAAGAAGCTGCTATCCGATGAGCAAAAGGCTCTGCGAGGAGATGTGTGTCGAATACTTCGAGAAATACGGCCTGCCTGTTAAGATTGCAAGGCTTGCACAGATAACAGGGCCTGGAATACCTAAGACGGATAATAGAATTGCTATGCAATTTGCGAAGGCGGCAAGAGACGGAAATGATGTCGAATTGCATACCGAAGGCAAATCCATCAGCAATTTCTGCTATACGGAGGATGCCCTCAACGGAATTTTGACTATCCTTCACAAGGGCGTCAACGGAGAGGCTTATAATGTCTGCAACGACAAGGAAAGTCGTTCAATAGCAGAGATAGGAAAGCTCGTGGTGGAGAAGGTAGCGGCTCAAAGGGGCAAGAATATTAAGCTCGTCTTCAACATTCCCGAAACGAATATTCATGGCTATGCGCCAGATACAGTTATGAGGCTTAATTCGGATAAGCTAAGAGCCCTCGGCTGGGACGCGACAGTCAGCATGGAAGAGGCCTATAATAAACTGGTAGATTACCTCGAAGTATGATAAAATAGCCGAGTATGATTATTAGTAACGAGATTAACGAAAGCAATATTTTGCATTATATAGTAATCATGGCTGTGATTGCATTTATCATCGCCTTTGTCATGACACCACTCAGCATCAGACTTGCTCACAAGATTGGTGCTATTGATGTGCCTAAAGACGGGCGAAGAATGCATCATAGACCGATTCCAAGATTTGGCGGAATTGCAATTTATCTCGCCACTACTATTACGATGCTTGTTTTCGTAGGAAATAACGAGAGCATCAGAACTGCAATTATCGGCGGAACGCTTATGTATATTCTCGGCGCAATAGATGACTTGAAGCAGCTTAAGGCGCTGACGAAATTCGCCGGACAGACAGCGATTGCAATTATAATGTATGTGATGGGTATAAGAATTACCTTCATCAGCAATTATTTCGGCTCGGGTATTTGGAACTTCGGAATGGCAGTTTCCTTTATTATTACAATCGGCTGGATTGTCGGAGTTACGAATGCGGTCAATCTGATGGATGGGCTGGACGGCTTAGCTGCTGGAATTGCGATGATTATCGGAATTACTCTTGCGTATGTTGCATACATTCACGGCAGAGACGGCTCTATCGTCGTATGCCTTGCAATGGTAGCACTGGCGGGAGCGTGCGCAGGTTTTCTGCCATACAATTTCAGCCCGGCAAGAACCTTTATGGGAGATGGAGGCGCGCTTTTCCTCGGATTCATGATTTCAATCATGTCGGTAATCTCGCCTCTTAAGAGAGCAACTTTTGTAGCGGCACTTGTTCCTATCATGGCACTTGCTATTCCTATCTTTGATACACTCTTTGCAATCGTGAGAAGAATGATCAAGCACGAGGGCATTATGACACCGGACAAAGGTCATATCCACCACAGAATTATGAAGAGCGGTTTCGGACAGAGAAGGTCCGTTCTTATCATTTACGGAATCGTTGCGACTATGGGTATGGCAGCGGTTATGATCAGCCGTGAATTATATAAAGAGGCCGTGGTTCTTGCGATGATAGCAACTATGTACCTTCTTGTAATTCTGGCAGACCATAAGAATGAGAAGAAGGAAGAGCCGGACGGCTGGGTCAAGAAGGCCAAGCCAAAGGACGGCGAGGACGAATGGGTTAAGGATGAAATTAATTAAGAGATTATTTAAACTCGCCTGCTTACTGCTGATACTCGTAGTGGCAGGCGATGTGTATGTTTTTATAAGAGGCATGGATTCGATTGTGAATTTCAAGAGCAATCTCAGCCACGCCGAATGTGCGATAGTGCTCGGAGCAGGGATAAATCCTGACGGAACACCAGGCTCTTTTCTACAGAACAGATTAGATACGGCAATCGAGCTATATAACGACGGCATTGTTGATAAGCTCCTTCTTACGGGAGATAACGGCCAGGTCGAATATAACGAAGTCGGGGCTATGCGAGAATACGCGCTCGAGCAAGGCGTTCCCGCCGAGGACATCTTCATGGACCACGCGGGCTTTTCTACTTACGAGAGCATGTATCGCGCGAGAGCGATTTTCCAAGTGGAGAGCGCAATAGTTGTTACACAGCGTTATCACGAATTTCGTTCCCTTTATATAGGGCAAAAGCAGGGAATACATGTTCAGGGCTATTGTGCCGATGCCGTTCATAATGACGGAGACAAGCTGCGCATAGTTCGCGAAATGTTGGCGATGGATAAGGACATCGTACAGTGCTTGCTCAAGACAAGGCCTAAATACCTTGGGGAGGCGATTCCGATAAGCGGAGACGGAACGGCAAGCTGGGATTAAATATAAATGCAGATTGGCGGATACGAGGATAGAAAGATAAGTAGACGGGAAGTTAGAGTGGAGAAATCGGAAGGCAAAAAGAAATTGAAAATTCTGCCTAAGAGCAAATGGCTCAGAGCCTTGGTTTTTGTTGAGCTTATTGTTGCTTTTGCGTTCATGGTATTGCTTACCTTTGTTGATGTTTTTCCAAAGGACATAGTAGCAATTCTTCTTGCCGTGCTGCTTTATTTCCTTGTAATGTCAATCGTTCTTCTAAGAAGCAGAAGCAGGAAAAAGGCTGCCCGAGTAGTCGGGATTGTCTTCTCCTCGGTTGTGCTCGTGCTATACGGAGCGGGAAGCTACTACCTTGCGTCTGCTTTTTCCATGTTCAACCGCATCAGTGTCGACGAAATCGCAGGCTCGGGAGTAGACGTTACGGAGCAGGCTTTCAATGTATATATCACGGGAATTGACCAGTGGGAGTACGAGAAGGGGCAGGACCTCGAGCGAAGCGACGTTAATATGATAATGACGGTCAACCCGAACACTAAGACCATTCTGCTTACATCTATGCCAAGAGATAGCTATGTGGCTCTGCACAAGAACGGCGCCATGGATAAGCTGACTCATACTGGAATTTACGGCGTAGACGAGACGCTTAATACCGTAAGCGACTGGTTCGACGGCCTCAAATTTGACTATTATATCAAGGTGAATTTCTCGACTCTTGTAGATGTCATCGACGCGGTAGGCGGCATTGATGTCGAGAACGATATAGAATTCAATTCGTGGATTAGGGAGGACTTCAACTACCCTGTCGGAAACCTCCACCTTGACGGCATACACGCCCTTTATTTTGCGAGAGAAAGAAAATCTTTTGAGGACGAGGACGAGAAGAGAATCGCAAATCAGCAGAAGGTTCTCAAGGCGATGATTGACAAGTGTTGCACGAGCAAGACGATTCTGCTGAATTATCAAGACCTTCTGAATGCGGCGGGCAACAATATGGAGACGAATTTGACGCCTAAGCAGATGAATGCCCTTGTAAAAATGCAGCTGTCTGACCTGGGTGCGTGGACAATCAAGCAGCAGGCGGTAAGCGGAGAGGACGCAATGAGAACGGTTGCTTCGATGAGCCGCGAGAACGAATATTTCGTTTCGATTCCTAATCAAGAGACTGTAGATGCTTGTATTGCAGGAATAAATGAAGTTATGAATCCTCCGGAAGAGGAAGTCAAGAAGGTTGCAGCGGAACGAAAAGCCGCTAAGCAAGAGAACCTTGCGCAATCGTTCTTCAAGAAGATCTTTTCGGGAAAGACGGGAAAGACGGGAAAGAAGAGTAAATAATGCTGCAGAATTTCATCATTTGCATTAACTCGGTAATTCCGCAGGCGGTATACCTGATTGTCGGAATTATGCTGAAGCGCTTCAATGTGATTAGCGAAGAAGAGGTGAAGCGATTTACGAAAGTTATATTCGTAATGCTTTATCCTTTTCTTATGTTTGATAATCTTTACGGCAAGAGCCTTAGCGAGCACTTCAGTCTGCCGCTTATCATCTACGCCTTCGCATCCCTTCTTGTAATAATTGTATGTATATGGTGGGCTGTCTGCCGCTTTGAGAAGGACAATTATAACAGGGGCGCGATGATACAGGCGATGTTTCGAAGCAATATAGTGCTGATGGGTCTGCCTGTTGCGACGTATATTTTCGGCAAAGGAAATGTTGCAACTGTTGCGGTGTTGCTAATGGTTGTAGTGCCAATATACAACGTGATTGCAGTCGTTATTTTCGAGGATTTCCGAGGCGGAAAAGTCAGCTGGAAGAGCATACTTCACGGTGTGCTTACCAATCCTTTGATTGACGGTGGCATCGCAGCGATAATCGTGCTTGTTCTCGGTATAGAAATGCCAGAGAACCTGCTGGTGCCAATTAGAGCTCTTTCCGATGCGACAACACCGGTTGCGATGGTGCTTCTTGGGGCATCACTTAAGATTAGCGGAATTAAGCAGGACAAAAGAAAAGTTCTGGCTTGCGTGTCCGTCAAGCTCATCGTTGTTCCGATCTTCGGAATCGGCGGTGCCGTGCTCTTCGGACTGCGAGGAGTTGAGCTTCTTGCGATTGCTCTAATGTACGCGACACCGACGGCCCTTGCCTCCTTTGCGATGGCATCCTCGATGGGCGGAAACGGCGAGCTGACCGGCGAGGCGGTGGTTTTCTCGACTATGATGTCTTGCCTGAGCCTACCTGTTATATTATTCGTGCTTATGCAGCTCGGATATCTTGCGATATA
>CAVIGM010000003.1:0-66216 GCA_963642455.1 Anaerovoracaceae bacterium
CACGAATACTGGAGCCACAACCCAGGGTCTTAACCACTTGACGACACCCACCATATACTTGGTAATTACTCGTAATACTTTGTCACCTCTGCGTCTCGTCCTCAGTCACATACATGAGTATGTTCCTTCGGTCTCGCTTGAGGTTTCGCGTCTTACGAGCAATTCCCGGCGTATCTTGAATACCTATGCTCGCCATACTTTGTCAACATTGCGAGTAATTCGAGGTCTTGTAAATGGCGACCGGGAACGGGCTCGAACCGTCGACCTCCAGCGTGACAGGCTGGCATTCTAACCAGCTGAACTACCCGGCCGCAAATGGTGGACGCAATAGGGCTCGAACCTATGACCCCCTGCTTGTAAGGCAGGTGCTCTCCCAGCTGAGCTATGCGTCCTTAACAAATGGTAGCGGCGATTGGACTTGAACCAATGACCTTCCGGGTATGAACCGGACGCTCTAGCCAGCTAAGCTACGCCGCCACATAGTGACATTTCTCAATGCCGCTTGATAATATTAGCAAATCCCACTAACATTGTCAACTGTTTTTGTGCTATACTTTGACCGAGTATTATTGGAAATTCTTGAGGATTCTTGTGGATTCTTGAGAATCATTGATGAATTGCGAATCCTAAATATTTAATAGGCGTTCTCGTATTAGTTTCATATTATTAAGGAGCAATAATGACTTCACCGGGCCCAGTTGCATTTACAATCGGAAATATCGACATTATGTGGTACGGAGTGCTAATCGCTTCTGCCATGCTTCTTGCGGTTGTCATCAGCAGCCATCGTGCTCCTCGACACAATCTCACAGGCGACGACGTCCTCGACATCGTTATCTGGATGCTTCCTTGCGGAGTCATCGGCGCGAGACTTTACTATGTCATTTTCAACTGGGACCTGTATGGCGGAAACCTTGCGGCAATCATCAACATCAGGGGCGGCGGACTTGCCATTCACGGCGGGCTGATTGTGGGCATACTTACAGTCTATCTTGTATGTAGGAAAAAGGGAAAAGATTTCCTCGACGCACTCGACCTTTTCTTGCCAACAGTCGCTCTTGCACAGGCCATCGGCCGCTGGGGGAATTTCTTCAACAGCGAGGCACACGGAACTGCAACGGATCTTCCTTGGGCAATCATCGTTGACGGACAGAGCGTCCACCCTACTTTTCTATACGAATCCATTTGGTGCTTGCTTCTTTTCATATTCTTAAGCTATATTGACAGCAAGAAGCGCAGCTTCAAAGGACAGATTACGTGCTTATACGGAATGCTCTATTCAGTTGAAAGGTTCTTCGTGGAATGGCTCAGGACAGACAGCCTCATGATTGGGCCGTTCAAGCAAGCTCAGGTTCTAAGCCTCATTGTCATCGCAGCTTGCGCATTCATGTATGCATACTTCCGAAAGAAGTACCCTTTTACAGATTGAATTATAAATAACGCAAACGAAAGGATTTAATTTATGAAATTAGGAATTGTTGGACTCCCTAACGTGGGAAAAAGCACACTTTTCAACGCAATCACTAAGGCCGGTGCCGAGGCGGCGAACTACCCTTTCTGCACCATCGAGCCTAATGTCGGAGTTGTGGCCGTGCCTGACGAGCGCGTTACGACACTTTCGAACGTATATCACTCAAAGAAAACCATCTATACGACTATTGAATTTTGCGACATTGCGGGGCTTGTTAAGGGTGCCTCCAAAGGCGAGGGGCTTGGCAACAAATTCCTCGGGCACATCCGCGAGGTCGACGCCATAGTTCATGTTGTGCGCTGCTTCGACGACGGCAATGTTGTCCATGTTGACGGAAGAATTGACCCGATTTCGGACATCGAAACGATAAATACCGAGCTGATTATCTCGGACATGGAGGTTCTCGACAGGAGAATTCAGAAGACGATGAAGCAGCTTAAGGCAGACAAAAGCGCCCAGGCAGAGCTTGATCTTCTTAATCGCATCAACGACTTTATCGCTGACGGCAAGCCTGCAAGAAATATGGACCTCGACGACGAGGAGAAAGATTTCGTTAAGAGCCTTGACCTTCTTTCGTATAAGCCTGTAATTTATGCCGCTAATATCTCCGAGGACGATATCGCGGGCGAGGCCAATGATTATGTCAAGAAGGTGCAGGAATATGCGGCTTCCGAAGGCTCCGAGCTCGTTGTTATTTGTGCAAAAATCGAGGCTGAGCTGTCGGAACTTGACGATGAAGAGAAGGCAATGTTCCTCGAGGAGCTTGGTCTATCCGAGTCAGGCCTCGACAAGCTTATTAAATCCTCCTATTCCCTGCTTGACCTCATTTCCTTTATTACGACCGGCGAGGATGAGACAAGAGCTTGGACCATCAAGCGCGGAACACTCGCACCTAAGGCCGCAGGAAGAATCCACACGGATTTCGAGAAAGGTTTTATAAGAGCTGAGACCATCGCTTACGATAAGCTTATGGAATGTGACGGCAAGCTTTCCGCTGCTAAGGAAAAAGGCTGGCTCAGGTCCGAGGGCAAGGACTACGAGGTGAAGGACGGCGACATCTGCCACTTCCTTTTCAATGTGTAATTAATGTTTAATTATTGTGCGATTAACATGTAATAGCAATCGACAATTATAGTTTCAAATAATATTTAAGTATGAAGAAATTCGAGCGAGAATACAATATTTCTGAATACAAAGGCGAGGCTTACTCCCACTACTTTGGTGGGCTTAAGCCTTGTGTTTTTGATATAGAAGCGACAGGTCTGAGCCCAAGGCTCTGCAAGGTCATTATGACCGCGATGCTTGTGCCTACCGACAAAGGCGTCAAGATCACGCAGTTTCTTGCGGAGAATCACTACGAAGAGGACAAGGTCCTTACGGCCACCATGGATTTTCTGCATGAAGAAGGAATCGATTATCTGATTACCTACAACGGGCAGACCTACGACGTCCCTTTCGTGAACACAAGGCTCGACATGCTCTGCCTCCCTTACCAGCTCGATTTGTATGATTTTGACCTATATAAATTTCTTAAGAAACACAGCATACTTCCAAGGCTTCTCGATTCGCTCAGTCAGGCTTCGGTCGAAAGGTTCTTCATGATTAGAAAGGATCGAGAGGATACGATTTCTGGAAAAGAAATCATCGTGCTTTTCGACGAGTACGCAAGGACGGGAAACTCGCAGATTGAGAAGGTGATACTGACTCACAATCGCGAGGATGTTCTGCAGTTATATAAAATTCTGCATAATGCAGGCGGCAATGAGTGGTCTTTCGTTCTTGACGGGGCGTCCTTCGACTCAGCGATTTCGTCCTATGGTGTTCCTGCGGGCAAGGCGCGCTTCTCTGTTCGCCCTTCAATAGATAAGAGCCGCAACATGCTGAGAATTAGAGGAAGGCAGAATACCGATCCAATCGGCGCCGCTTATTTCTCAGGCATCAACTCGCCTATTACGGCAATGTTCAACTTTGCTACCAAATCAATCGATATCAATCTGCCTTTAAGCAAATACGCGGATTCTTTCTATGTAGATATAAAAGCCCTCGGATTCGAGGACTTTGAATGCGTCCAACTCCGAGAGCTTGAAACTTGTGATGCTTATGTAAATGGATATCTTGTTCTGCTTGACGAGGGCAAGCCATCTTGGCGCGCCATCAACGACCTTTCCTGCAAGCTTGTAAGCATTCTCGCAAATCGCTAAAAAGCGCGACTTCAAGAAGCTTCCTCTTCGCCACTCGGCGCGGCAACTGCTTCTTGAAGGGCCTTTGGCGACGCCTGTACTTAGCGATTGGCCGAGGGCTCGTCCCTCGGACAGAGCTTAGTATCAGCTGCGTCGACAACGGAGCGAGAGCGTGCCTTCAAGAAGCTCTTACGCGTTATTCTATGTCGCGGATGTCCGAGAAACCTTTTCCAAGGCCCCATACGGAATTGACGCTGAATACCGCCACAAACGACTGCGGATCGTTCTTCGCAAGATGCCTCTTAATCAGAAAGCTCTCGCGAGGCGAGCAGATAATCTTTAGTTGTTTCTTCATTTCTCCTGTATACTCACCTACGATTTCGGTCGACGTAACTCCCCTGCCGATTTCCTTTATAACATATTTGCTAATCTCATCTGGTATCGACGTGATGATATTGAGCTCAACGAGCTTGCCGGAAACGCCGTAGAGAACCGCATCTGTCATTTTCATATTTATATACATGATGATGAGCGCATACAGAGCGATGTTGATGCCGAATACGAAGGCTGACGCCACTACGATAAAGACATCTATTATAAAAGAAATCCTCGACAGCGCAATGTATGGGAAGAATTTGTACTTGATGACCTTCGCAAGCGAGTCTGTGCCGCCGGAGGAATATCCTCCGAGGAAGGTGATGCCGTTGGAAATCCCGAATGCCACTCCGCAGAAAATAGCCGAAAGGAAAATATCCTGAGTTCTCAGAAGTTGCAGATTGAGCTTCTCGAAAATGAACATAATAATAGGATAGGCAAATGACATCGCTATGATTTTCCTTGCCTCCTTGAAGCCGAGCGAAACCCATACGATGATAAGAACTATCATTGCAAAGCCGTAATAGATTAAAGAATAGCTAAGGCTTGTAAAATGCTGGACGATTCTCGAAAGGCCGGTTACTCCGCCGTAGGTCAAGCCGCTTGGAATCATAATCGCAACAATCGCAAACGAGCCGACACTACTTCCGAGCAGCACCGTAAGCGCCTCATTTAGGATTTTGCCGAATTTGCTATCAGTCTTAATCATTTCCTATCCTCCATTCTCAAATTTTCTTAACAAGTTCTAAGTTCTAACTTCGAAATTCTAAGTTCTAAGTTCATGCATTTCGAAATTCAATCTCAATGCGTACTCAATTCAAATCACATTCGAAGAAATATTCTCTGCCGAAGACGTCGACGGCAATAAATGCAACGCGGCCAGACGCCACTACGCTTATTCTATCCCAATCGGAAGAAATGGTGCTGCCCGTCGCGAAGCCTTGAATCCTTCCTTTATAAGCTGCATCCACCATAATATAATCGATGAAGCTCTGCGGGCATTTGTTTGCAAGGTCTTCAATATCATCCCTCTCTTTGAAAGGAATATGCCCAATATCTATATCGGGTATGAATTTGCTAAGCGAGAAAGTGCATAGCCTTCTGCCATCTTCAAGCTCCTCGCTGCTGCTAAGATCAAATTCCAAGCAGCCTCGCCTTAGACGACGCTCATTTGCGTCCGTTATGAATCGATAATTCGCATTTAGAAGCTCGAGCCTTTTTCTACTCATTCCAAGGGCAAGCTCTTCAACATCGCAGCCTATCCACTTGCGACCTAAGCCCTCCGCAGCTTCAAGAAGCGAGCCTGATCCGCAGAAGAAATCCGCGCAGATGTCGCCCGCCTTCGAGGCCGAGCATACAATTCTTTCCATTAGCTCCATAGGCTTCTGTGTCGCATATCCGGTTCTTTCCTTCGACGTCCTTCCGACCATATCAATCGACCAGACATCCTTGGCATTTACCATGGTGTACCAACCGTAATCGTCCTTATATTCCTCGACGCCTTTGAAATTATACGGCTTCAAGTCACGATTGTAAGACTTTTCCTTGGCGACCTCAAGATAGTATTGTGAAGATTTCGCATAGACTAAGATGGTGTCGTGTTTTCTCGAGAAATGCTTGCTGCTTGAGCCTCCCGATTTGTAACTCCAGATTATTTCGTTGACGAAATTCTTCTCGCCCATGAGTTCGTCGAGTATGAGCTTGACATAATGAGACGAGTGCCAGTCAAGATGTATCCACAAGGTTCCGTCGTCGGAGAGCAGCTCCTTCATAAGTACGAGCCTTGCCGTTATATTGCAAATATAAAATTCAAGGCTTCTTTCGAAGGTGTCGTCGTAAGCAAGGTGGTGGAATTTGTGGCTTCGTCCCTCTTCGTCTGTGATGCTGAAGCTGGCGTTGTATTTGGCCTTAGAGAAAAAAGGCGGGTCTATGTATATCAGCTTGATGCGACCCTTGTATCCGTGTTCGAGCAGCCACTTCATATACGACAAATTATCCGCTCTCGCAAGCAGATTCTCGCTGCAGCCTTTGCTTGAATCGAGGCTTAGCTCCCCGCTGCATTCTTTTGCGGGCTTAGTCTCGCTCTTGTCACCGAGCTCGCCATTTGGCTTGGGCTCATATTCGGCATTTAGAGCGCCTACCCTTTCGGCAAGAGCCATGCCCTCATTCATTCCATTTCTGATTTCGTCAATGATACTCAATCTATCTTCCTCTTTATCGGTATCTTCTTTGGTTCTATCCGTTGTCGAAGCTTGTCTCCCTTGTCGAAGCTTATCTCCCTTGTTGAAGCTTCTATCCCTTGTCGAAGCTTATCAAAGAATTAAAGAATCCCGTGCGTATGCGCGGGATTGCTTCTTTTATCTTAATCTATATCTCTTAGTTCAGAACTTCAATTCCTTCGAAGTCGACACCAAGCATTTCCTCAAGCTCAGCGCTGATGCTGATTACGAAGTTGATTCCGTATTCCTTTGAAATCACCTTGAGCTTATTGATGAAGCTTGGTAATACCTCAAGCGAGAAATCAGCGTGCTTCATAACGCCATCAAGATACATTGTCTCGATATCGTTATCTGAGCTGATGATTCCGAAGATGAAGCCAATATATTCATCCTCGTTTGTAATATGCTTGAAGTCCTCCATGCAAATTACTCGAATGTTATAGTCAAGGTCGAAAATAAGTCGTGCGTTCTTGTTAATGAAAATGATGCTTCCCTTTGCCTGCTGAACATGCTCATTAGCAAGCTCAATCATCTTCTTTGTCTTTCCGCTACCCTTATGTCCGACTAATACCTTCACCATTTCGCTTGTCCTCCTACAAAATTAAGTTCCCTTATTATATTCCAGCACGAGAATTTGTTCAAGAGAATAAATTCAAGTATTCTAAGATAATTTCCTTATTATTTAGCTTACTTAGCCTCTTTAGCCTTAGCGTCGAGTTCCTTAACTACCTCGTCAATTCTATGAGCAACTTTGCGGAAATCATCTTCCTTGAATCCTCTTGTTGTCATAGGCGCTGTACCAACTCTTACTCCTGAAGTCTGCATTGGTGAACGCTTCTCGTTAGGAACGCAGTTCTTATTGAGAGTGATGCCAACCTCGTCAAGAGCATTCTGCAGGTCTTTTCCTGTAAAATCATGATCCGAAAGGTCGAGAAGGAATACGTGGTTATCTGTTCCGCCTGTTACAACATTGTATCCGAGCTTAACGAATTCGTCTGCAAAAGCAGCACAGTTAAGTCTAACCTGGTGCTGATATTCCTTGAATTCAGGCTTAAGTGCTTCCTCAGCGCATACTGCCTTACCTGCGATGATGTGCTCAAGTGGGCCACCCTGTGCGTAAGGGAATACAGCGCTGTCAACCTTCTTAGCGAGCTCTGGCTTTGCAAAAATCAGTCCGCCACGAGGTCCTCTAAGTGTCTTATGTGTTGTTGTAGTTACGATGTCTGCATATCCGAATGGTGATGGATGCTCCTCTGCAGCTACAAGTCCTGCGATATGAGCCATATCTACCATGAAGTATGCTCCAACTTCCTTTGCAACCTCTGCAAAAGCAGGGAAATCTATAATTCTTGAATATGCGCTTGCGCCTGTCAGGATCAGCTTAGGGTGAAGCTCTCTTGCCTTCTTCTTGAGGTCTTCCATATCGATGAAGCCGTTGTCGTCTACATCATAGAAGTGAACGTCATAGAGCTTGCCGCTGAAGTTAACGCTTGATCCGTGTGTAAGGTGTCCGCCATTATCAAGGTTAAGACCAAGAATGGTATCTCCTGGCTCAAGTACAGCCTTGTATGCTGCGAAATTAGCCTGTGAGCCTGAATGAGGCTGAACATTTACATGGTAGTCTGTCTTGAATACTTTTCTCCACATATCGCAGCAGTATTCTTCGAGCTCATCAACGTACTTAGTTCCGCCATAATATCTTCCCTTGTTGCCGGAGGTTCTTACATAAGGATAACCCTCAGCATACTTCCAAGAAAGGCAGCTTCCGCATGCAGCCATTACAGCCTCTGAGCAATAGTTCTCTGAAGCGATTAACTCGATGTTATTCTGCTGACGCTTATACTCTTTGTTAATCATCTCAGCTACCGTTGGAGAAACCTTAGCAATTTCGTCAACTATCATCTGGTTGTAATTGCTGTTGTCGATACCATTTCTGTCAAACATTTTTTTCTTCTTCCTTTCGCTTTGAAAAATTTAGATTTTGTTAAAATTGTTATTGTGGTTATGTTTATATTCAGCTTGAAGGCCTATTCACTATCAAGGCTCTGATGCCACCTATAAGATATATCGAGCCAAGTATAAGAACTATATCGTAATTGTCTCTCTTGGCAAGTTCGAGCAATTCTTCCTTGCTATGACAAGCGATGCAACTACAGCCCTTATCTGTGAATCTATCCTTAAGCTTCTCGCAGTCAAATGAACGCTCGCTCTCAACTTGCACTGCCGCAAGATGGCAAGCAGCGAACTCATTTGAAATCTGCTCTATCATTGTATCGCATTCCTTGTCCGAAAGACAACCAAAAGCCAGCAAAATTTTCTCATCTCTTGCAAACGGGAAGGCCTTACGGAAGGTATTTATCGCAGCATCGATTCCCGACGGATTATGCGCGCCGTCGATAATGATATAAGGATTGATCTGCATTATCTCGAAGCGGCCTGGATTTCTCGCTAATCTAAGGCCTTCTCTTATCGCCTCATCAGAAATTGCTATTGCCTCCTTAAGAAGGCTTATGCTTGCAATTGCATTTCTTACCTGATGCTCTCCTATCATTCCGATGACGAGATTCTCATATAACTGCCCTTCTATCTTGGCGTCGAAGCAGGTCAGCATTCCCTCGTCCGTCTCCAACGCATAATCTCTAATGCTATATTCATTCAGCGAAGAGTCGACAAATTTCGCCCCCTTCTCTTCGGCTTCCCCTCTAAGAAGCTCCCTTACCTCATCCTCCGAGGACTCCGAGACTACGGGAATGCTTTCTTTTATAATGCAGGCCTTCTCGGCTGCAATCGCCGATAGCGTATGACCGAGCATCATAGTGTGGTCAAGCCCGATTTGCGTAATAAGGCAGGCAAGCGGCTTATCTATTGTATTAGTCGCATCATAGCGGCCGCCTATGCCAACTTCCATTATTACATAATCTGGCTTCTTCTCTTCGAAATAAAGGTAAGCGACTGCTGTAAGCACTTCGAACAAGGAAGGTCCGCCATAGCCTTCATCTATAAGGGTATCCTTGCAGCTAAGCACCTTATCTGAGAGCCTTTGGAAACTTGCATCGTCAATCATCTCCCCTGTTATCTGAAATCTCTCGTTATAGACCATCACATGTGGTGATGTGAACATTCCGACTGTATAGCCCTCCGCTTCGAGCATGGCCTTAATGAAGAAGGAACAAGAGCCCTTGCCATTTGTTCCTCCAACATGAAAAATCCTAAGACTTCTCTCAGGATTTCCCAATAGTTCCATCAGCCTTCTCATTCTCGCAAGGCCTACAGGTCCTTTATTTCTTGTTGCTTCAACGATGCGGTCGAATATTTCCATTTAATATCAATGACTAAGCTATTGAATAATCTTATCTGTAATTTGATCTTGAATTTGATCTCGGATTTGATCTCCTACTTGCTCTTTATAGCCTCTAATCTTGCCTTAACTGTTTCGAGCATTTCCTTGTATTTCTCGCCCTTTGCTCTTTCCTCGTCAACTACTGCCTGAGGAGCCTTTGCAACAAAGCCCTGATTAGAGAGCTTCTTCTCAACACGAAGCACCTCGCCCTCGAGTCTCTTCGCTTCTTTCTCGAGTCTCTCAATCTCGGCAGCCATATCTACAAGCTCGTCAAGAGGAACAAGAATCTGTGCGCCCTCGATTACCGCAGACATTACATCATTAGGAGCCTCGGTATCGCTTGGCTCAAGCTTAATATCCTCAACATTTGCAATTCTGTGAATGTGAGCTCCGATAGCCGAAATAGCATCAGCAAGCGTATCAGTCTTAACAATGAGGCTTATCTTCCTGCTTGGCGCAGCATCTGCCTCTGCTCTTATATTTCTTACAGCCTTGATGACATTCTTTGCTGTCTCGATTCTGAAGATAGCTTCCTCATAATCAAGCTTGTCATCATATACAGGCCAGCTCTCCTTAATGAGAAGGCCGTCTGGATTGTCCTTGCAGGAAGCTTCCTTAGGCAGGAATCCCCAGATTTCTTCTGTAATAAAAGGCATAAATGGATGCAGGAGCTTGAGAAGGTCCTTGAGAGTCTTCTGAAGAACGAATCTTGCCGTCTTCTTATCCTCTTCATCATCGCCCCAGAGTCTTGCCTTAACAAGCTCAATATACCAGTCGCAGTATTCGTCCCAGATAAGCTCATATACCTTCTGTCCTGCAAGACCGAGCTCGAATTTCGTAAGAGCATCTGTAACGTATTTAACTCCGTCATTTATCTTAGCGATAATCCACTTGTCTTCGTCTCTTAGCTTAGCTGTCTTCTCGTCAGCCATAGGAAGGAATTCGTCGTCCTCGCCTATGAGATTCATGATGGTGAATCTCGAAGCATTCCAGAGCTTGTTAGCGAAGTTCCTTGAATTCTCAAGTCTGCTCTTGATGAATCTCATGTCATTTCCTGGTGTGATACCTGTGCAGAGCATGAATCTAAGAGCGTCTGCTCCGACCTCATCGATAATCTCGAGAGGGTCTATACCATTTCCGAGAGACTTAGACATCTTGCGTCCCTGCTCGTCACGAACAAGTCCGTGAATCAGAACATATTTGAATGGGATTTCGTCCATTGCATATAGTCCTGAGAATACCATTCTGATAACCCAGAAGAAGATGATGTCATATCCTGTTACCATTACCTGATTAGGATAGAAATAGTCAAGCTCAGGAGTTCTCTCAGGCCAGCCAAGTGTTGAGAATGGCCAAAGAGCCGAGCTGAACCATGTATCGAGTACATCCTCATCCTGATGAAGATGTGTGCATCCGCACTTAGGGCACTTGCTTGGCATATCCTCTGCTACCACAAGCTCACCGCATTCGTCGCAATAATATGCTGGAATTCTGTGGCCCCACCAGAGCTGTCTCGAGATGCACCAGTCTCTTATATCTAAGAGCCAGTTCATGTGGATCTTCTCAAATCTTGGTGGAACATATTCGAGCTCTCCGCCCTCACCTTTAGCAGCCGCAATGGCAGGCTTAGCAAGCTCCTTCATCGCAACGAACCACTGGTCGCTGATTCTTGGCTCGATTACGGTATGGCATCTGTAGCATTTGCCTGTAGGAATTACAAGGTCTTCAATCTTCACAAGATAGCCTGCATCTGTAAGTTCCTTAACCCAGAGCTTACGGCATTCGTATCTGTCCATGCCCTCGTATTTGCCGGCAAGAGCTGTCATAACAGCATGCTCGTCTATGCAAGAAAGGCTCGCATCAAGTCCGTGTCTTTCGCCTACCTCGAAGTCGTTGAAATCGTGGGCAGGTGTAATCTTAACAGCGCCAGTTCCCTTCTCAGGATCCGCATGCTCGTCTGTGATAACAGGAATTTCTCTTCCGACTATTGGAAGGATAACTGTCTTGCCGATTAAGTTGGCATATCTTGGATCGTCCTCCGAAACAGCGATTGCAACATCGGCAAACATTGTCTCAGGACGTGATGTAGCGATTGTGATACCCTCGCCGCCATCGCTTGCAGGATATCTGAAATACCAATAATGTCCGTCAAGATCCTCGTGCTCAACCTCTGCATCGGAAAGCGTTGTGCCACAGCTTGGGCACCAGTTGATAATCTTGTCGCCTTTATAGATGAGTCCCTTCTCGTAGAGGCTTATGAACATGGATTTGACAGCCTTGTTGCAGCCCTCGTCCATTGTAAAACGCTCTCTTCTCCAGTCGCAGGAGTCTCCGAGCTTGCGGCACTGCTTGGTAATTCGTCCGCCGTATTCTTCCTTCCACGCCCAAGCGTATTCAAGGAATTCCTCACGAGTCATATCGTGCTTATCCTTGCCTGTTTCCTTCTTAATCTTCTCAACTACCTTAACCTCGGTAGCGATGCTCGCATGGTCTGAGCCAGGAAGCCACAGAGCGCTATAGCCCTCCATTCTTTTCCATCTAATGAGAACATCCTGCAAGGTCTGGTCAAGCGCATGTCCCATATGAAGCTGTCCTGTGATATTTGGAGGTGGCATTACGATAGTAAAAGGCTTCTTGTCCTTATCTATCTCTGCATTGAATGCTCCCTTGTTCTCCCACATCTGATAAATGCGGTCTTCGAAATCCTTTGGATTATAAGTCTTTGCTAAATTCTTCATTATGCAAAATCTCCTTAATATCTGCTATAGTCTGTGTCGCCGTTCAGTACCTCGTGCCTAATCGAACTCATCTCCTCATCGACCTTGGCAAGGTTAGCGGCACACTGCTTAAGTCTGCTAACTGTTTCGTCTGATAATTCGCCCTTATTCTTGTATCTGAGCTCGTGCTCAAGGCAGGCCCATGTATCCATTGCGACGCTTCTGAATTGAAGCTCCACAGGTACCATCGCCTTGCGATTTACAAGATATACGGGCAGTGCGACGACGACGTGAAGACTTCTATATCCGCTATCTTTTGGCTTCTTGCAATAATCCTTGATTCTTATAAGCTCAACATCTGATTGCTTAAGAAGAAGTCCCGACATAGTATATAGGTCCTCTTCATAGTTGCAAATAACTCTGATTCCAGCGATATCATATACTTCCTTAAGAACCTGGTCGAGATTGTTGATTGGGTCCTCGATTCCATATCGTACAGCCTTCTCAATCATGCTGTCGAAAGTCTTAAGCCTCTCTTGGAAATGATGTATAGGCATATATGAATGCGTCTTCTCGAAATCATCTGACAGGACCTCAAGCTTGGTCGAAAGCTCCTTGAGAGCCGAGCCATAGAGCAGGCTTATATTGTCTATCGCCTCCTGCAGCTCTTCATCGGTGCCTTTATACTGAGGCATCTTATCTCTAATCCTGTCTGCATGGTAATATCTAAATGACATATTATCTTATTCCTTTCTTTCGCGCAAAAGCGCCTCGTAATTATATCATATCAAGAGCACTCTTCGCTAATTTATCGGCCAATTCATTGTACTTATTTCCTGCATGCGCCTTGACCTTCACGAACTTAATTGTCATTTTCTTTCTTGCCTCGGCAACATATTCCTTATACGATCTTGTCATCTCTAAATTCGCCTTCCAAAGGTCGTCTCCCCACTTGCCTACGCCCTCGTAGTCGTGGTAAATGGTCAGAGCATCTATGCCTTTTCTTAAGCAATAATCTATCGCAAGCCTTGCTCCCATAATCTCGCCTGCAACATTTCTAAGCTGTGCCTGATTGTCGTCATAGGCCTGCGAGAGCTCAATTGTCACATCTCCATTGATAATAACCGCAGCACCTGCATATCGCCCGTCTGCTACATTATAGCTTCCGTCAACATAGGCCTTGATGCCCGGCTCAGAGAGTTCGTTAACCGCTGACCAGCCCATATAGCATAGCGCCTCTTCAGGATCTACGAAGCTCTTATATTCAGCGCCCTTGAATCCGTCGACGCTTCTCTTGCAGCTTTCCCATGTATCGAAGATTCCTATTTCTCTGCCCTTGCGAACCGCATAGACCTTGCTTGCTTTTGTCTTAGCTGCTGCCATATCGCCCATCCTCTCGGCTTTTCTCGCCTCTTCCTCTGCTTTGAATTTATGCAAAAAACTTTTTCTATGTATCGGAGTCTGCCCGAGCCTACGAAGGCCCTCGTAGTGCGCAGCTGTTCCGTATCCCTTGTTGCTTGCAAAATCATATCCTGGATATTTCTCGTCCATCAGGCTCATAAAATTATCCCTTGCGACCTTTGCGACAATTGAAGCCGCAGCAATCGAAAGGCATTTCTCATCGCCTTTGATAATAGATTCTTGCGGAATGTCTATGTCGAGCTTGACTGCGTCTATAAGAAGCTGGTCTATTGATTCTCCTGCGGGAAGTCCGGCATTGGCATTTATGATTGCTCGTATCATCGCATTTCGAGTTGCATTAAGAATATTAAGCTCGTCGATTTCGTCATTATCTGCGATTCCTATACCTACGGTAATCGCCCGCTCGCGAATAAGAATGTCAAGCTCTTCTCTTTTCTTGGCCGATAACTTCTTAGAATCGTCGACGCCAAGAACATCGAAATCAGCAGGAAGAACTACAACGGCGGCATACACAGGTCCTGCAAGAGGGCCTCTTCCAACCTCGTCTATTCCTGCAATATATTTATGGCCGCGGGCTCTAAGCTCATCTTCGTGAGATTTCATCTCTATAAGCTTGCTTGCCTGCTTTTCTAATCTTTCCTGCTTGGTCATGGCCTCTCCAATGTAATCTTGCCTATCTTGCCGCCTCTGAATTCGTCAAGAACAATTCTTCCTGTTCTCTCATAATCTATTCTCTTGCCCGACATTATGAAGCCTCTCTTGAGAGCGATTGCGTCCATATTGTCTATGGTCTCTTCTTTGATGCCGTCAAGCTTGTATCTGTCAATTAGGTTCTGCGGATATTCCTTCTCGAGTAGCTTGATAAGCTCGAAGGCAAGGTCCTGCACACCGAGTATATCGTCCTTAATGCTTCCGCAGAAAGCAAGCTTCAAGCCGACATTTCTATCTTCGAACTTAGGCCACAGAATTCCCGGGGTATCAAGAAGCTGCATGCCGTTTTGCAAAGTAACCCACTGCTTGCCAGTGGTAACTCCGGGCCTGTCGCCTGTCCTTGTGCTTTTGCGACCTATCAATCTATTTATAAGAGAGGATTTGCCGACATTCGGAACGCCAACTATCATGAGCCTAAGAGGTCGCTCGAAGGACTTAGCGGCATTTCGCCTATCCTGCTCTTTCTCGAGAAGTCTATAAAGTTCCTTGATGTTCTCGCCGGTCTGGGCATTAAGCGCAACAACACGGCTTCCGTCCTCGCTTAGCTTCTTCTTCCATTGTTCCGTAGCTGCATCATCGGCAAGGTCGCATTTGCCAAGCACAATGATTCTCCTTTTGCCCTGAATAATCTGGTCGATAATAGGGTTGCGGCTCGAAATAGGAATACGGCTATCGACTATCTCGATAACTACATCTACAGCCTTAAGGTTGTCCTGTATAAGCTCCCTGGTCTTCTTCATGTGACCGGGATACCAGTTGATATGCTCTAAAGCCATTTGCCCTCCTCAAAAAAAATACATACCCTCAGCCTATGCTTAGGGTATGCATCCTTATTGCTATTTACATTAAGCGTTCTTAATTCTTGCAGCCTTACCAGTTCTCTGACGCATGTAGTTGAGCTTAGCTCTTCTAACCTTACCGCGCTTAACCAGCTCGATCTTCTCAATTCTTGGTGAGTGAAGTGGGAATGTCTTCTCTACTCCGATACCATTTGAAAGCTTACGAACTGTGAAAGTCTCGTTAACGCCTCCATGCTGCTTCTTAAGTACATATCCCTCGAAAACCTGAATTCTCTCTCTCTGGCCCTCGACAATCTTGATATGCACCTTTACAGTATCACCAACGTTGAATGCAGGAATTCCTTCCTTCTTGTAGTCTGCTGTAATCTGATCAATAATGTTCAATGTTATTCCTCCTCTCCTCAAAGACGTTCGTGGTTCCCGTATGCTCTCTACTATTCAGCATATCCCCAGAGGACCGCCCGTAATAACCTTTCAGAGTATACCACAGAGGCCATGCCCTGTCAAAGAATAATTTGCGCTCTTGGATGAGTTTTTGAGAAAACATCCTTGACGTGAATTTCAACAAGTGCAAGGTATGCGAGCCCCGCAGACAAGTCGTCGAAGCCCATAAGTTCCTGCAGCGTTCTAAGGTCTCCGCCGTTCTGCAAGATGTGAATTGCGAAGCTGTCTCTTAGAATCTGAGGCGTCATTCTGTCTTCGATTTCGAGCTTCTTGCCGTAGTCTTTGAGAATCTTCCAGATTCCCTGTCTTGTCAGGCAGTCTCCTGCCATATTGATGAAGAGGAATTCCTCAGGCTCGATTTCTTTGCCTTTTATTACAGGATAAGCTTCTTCTATATATTTAACCAGTGCCACATAGGCATATTCTCCAATCGGAACTATGCGGCTCTCATCGTTTGAGTCCTTGATTCTCGCGAATCTCATTCGAAGATTGATGTCCTCGTATTTGATTCTTACAAGTTCGGTAACCCTGATTCCCGTTCCATACATAAATTCCATAAGTGCCTTGTCTCTTATGCCTCTTGGGGAATCATCAGGAAGCTCAAGCAATGCGAAGATCTCTTCAACACTCAGATAATCAATATCTCTCGCACCTGGCTTAGACGATCTTAGCTTGGCAAAAGGATTGCTCTCAAGCTCGCCCTTGCTTAGCTTGTAATCATAGAATGATTTGAGAGACGAAATCTTCCTGTTGACCGTAGGCCTTGACATATTCTGATTCCTAAGTTTCAGAACATAGGCCACCGCATCGCCCTCGGCGCATTCATAAAGAGTCTTGCCCCTCTCCTCAAGAAAATCCGCAAAGCCTCTTAGGTCCCTTTCGTACGCAAGAAGGGTATTTGGTGCTTTTCTCTTTTCGTTCTTAAGATAATCTAAGTAGGTCTTCATATCATCACCGCTATATCAAGCCGGCATTTCTCGCATAGAGTATGCCCGCTACCGTCTTCGCATCGAGAATCTCGCCTCGCATAATCATATCGATTATTTCGTCTGGCTCGTATTCGTAAATATCAAGGTCCTCTGTATCATCCCAGTTGACCTCGCCTGGAACAAGCTCCTTGCACAGGTAGATATACAGAAGCTCGTTTGAATATCCGCAGCTTGGTGTAATTGTAAACAAATATTCCACGCTTCCTGCGGTATATCCTGTTTCTTCCTTAAGCTCTCTTGCCGCCGTTTCCTTGGAATCTTCGCCCGGATCAAGCTTGCCTGCAGGAATCTCAAGCATATCTCTTCCAAGTGCTTTTCTATATTGGCGAACAAGGAGGAGCTTGCCCTCATCGGTAATTGCAATCATGGCAGCACCGCCGTTATGCTCAAGGACATCTCGGTAGCTCTCGCCCGCCACTGTTTCGACCTTGTGTTTTCTTATTTGGAAAATAGGTCCTTCGTATACGATCTTGCTCTCGATCGTTCTTTCTTCAAAAGACATTTATGCCTCCTAATCGTTATGCGCTTGCGCGATACGCTGTCGCTGCTTGCTCTCGCAATATGCTTGCGCAATACGCTGTCGTTGCTTGCCTTTGCTTGCTTTCTTCAAATCAGCTCGAGCTCGACGGCAAGCTGGTAGATGTAGCGCTTCTTCCATTTCCTCCACGTATTGTCGTGGGCGAAATCCGGGAATTTCGTGCCATAAATGATATTGTCCATTACAGCCTCTCGGTATTCCTCTGGGAGTGCCTCCTTAGCCCTATTTATGGCATCGAGTCTATTTGCGCTGGCTCTTCCTATGGATGACCTATTCGCATTTGCCGCAAGCTCTTCTAATCTTACTGCATCTCTTGCAAGCCAAAGGCACTGATAATAGACCTCTCTTGGAATATCATAGCTATCAACACCTCTTAGAATTTTCCTTCCCATAGAATCACCTATCTATATATTCTTCTCATATTGTCCCCGTGGAAATCCGAGCCTGTCGTCTTGAGAAGGCCGTATTTGTCGGCATAGTCGATAAGCAGGGCTCTGTCGTCCGCGTTTGCAGATGGATGATTGCACTCAATTCCATCGATTCCATATTCTCTGAAGCAGTCAAGCAATTTCCTAAGTCTTGGATAGAAATCCTCTCTTTGCTCGTCTGCTCTAAGTTGCTCCATTGGATGTGCAAGCACAGCCTTGCCTCCCGCCTCATGAATCACCTTTACTATCTCGGCTGAATTCATGGTCTTCTTCTCGAACCTGCCCATATTGCATTTATCTTCGAAAATCCTCTCAAAGACCTCCTGGACACTTGAGGCGTAACCTTTTCTTACAAGAGCCTTTGCGAAATGTGGCTTCAAGAGGTATTCGCCTCTTGTTCCGTAAGCAACATCCTCAAGACTCAGCTCATAGCCTGCTTGATTCAAGGTCTTAAGCATATTATTATTTCGCTCTTCTCTCCAAGCACGAAGCGTATCGACGGTATCATTAAGTATGCGACTTTGATAATCGAAATCATAAGCTAATATATGAAGCTTCTTGCCAAGCTCATTTGATGAATCAAATTCAGCTCCGGGAATCAATTCGATGCCTTCAATTGACTTCGCATATTGGTAGGCTTCAAGCGATCCTTTGATCCCGTCATGGTCGGTTATGGCAATTCTCGTATAGCCTTCTTTCTTCCATCTGTCAACTATCGCGCAAGGATCAAGCTCGCCATCAGAATAAGTCGAATGAATATGTAAATCTATCTTTGCTATATTCTCCATGCTCTCAAGCCTTCTATGTCATCCATGCTGTTCTAAGCTACCATCGACACCAAATTCTAAAGAGCCTCTACATCGTCAGGCTCGAGATAGCTGATATATGGGAGATTTCTGTATTTCTCGTCATAGTCAAGTCCGTATCCGACTACGAAAAGGTCCTCTATCTCAAAGCCGACATATTTAGGCTTGATGTCATTCGTTCTTCTTGCTGCTTTGTCGAGCATTGTGCAAATTTCGATGCTCTTAGGATGTCTTTCCTCAAGCTTCTTTACAAGATAAGCAAGTGTATTTCCTGTATCGATAATATCCTCAACGACAAGAACATGCTTGTTATAAAGATTCTGAGTTGGCTCGAGCGCAATCTTAACGATACCTGAGCTGATTGTTGATGAACCATAGCTACTTGCGATTACGAAATCAAAGATTGTATTATTGCTAATGCACTTAGAAAGGTCAGCCATCCAAGGAAGTGATCCCTTCAATGTTCCTATAAGAATTATCTCCTCTCCTTCGTAATCCTTGCTGATAAGCTCTCCGAGCTCCTTTGCTCTCTTTCTGATCTGCTTCTCGTCAAAAAGAACTTTGCCGACCATTTTTGGTTCCTTGCTCATTTCATCCTCCTAAATAATTTCGCTTTGTCTTAAATTCTAATTTATTATTGTTATCTTCTTGATATTCTTATTGTTATTGTTATTCTTCTTCTTATTATTGTTGTTCTGCTTCCTCTGCGGCTGCAAGAAGCTCGCCTAAGGCATCAAGCAAGCTGTCGTGTCCGCTCCTCTTAAGGGCCGAAACAGGTATTATAATATCCGTCTTATCCATGCCGAGCGTTTCTCTTATGAGCTTGAGATTCTTCTGCTTCTCATTTGCCGACACCTTGTCAGCCTTAGTTGCAACAACGATGCCGCTTAGCCCGTAATATTTAAGGTAATCGTACATCTGAACATCCTGTGCAGATGGCTTATGCCTTATGTCGACAAGCTGAACTACCTTGAGGAGCTTCTCCCTGTTCTCAAGGTAATTCTCCATCATCTCGCCCCACTTCTCGCTCTCGCTCTTAGAGACCTTCGCATAGCCGTAGCCTGGCAGGTCAACTATGCGAAAGTCATCATTGCATAAATAGAAATTTATTGTCCTCGTCTTCCCGGGGCTTCCCGAGACTCTCGCGAGGCTCTTTCTTCCTGTAATCAGATTGAGAAGCGAAGACTTGCCAACATTCGACCTTCCCGCAAAGGCAATCTCATATTTGTCCTCAGCAGGATACTGCGAAGGCTTAACCGCAACACATTCAAGCTCTGACTTATTTATCTTCATCGATGATTATCTCCTTGAGGGCATCCTCAACCGTATCGATAAGTACGAATTCGATTTGCTTGTTAAGCTGAATAGGGATATCCTTGATATCCGGCTCGTTCTCTCTTGGAATCAAGATTCTTGTAATTCCCTGTCTGTAAGCTGCCAGAGCCTTCTCCTTGAGTCCTCCAATCTTGAGCACCCTTCCGCGAAGTGTGATTTCTCCTGTCATTGCGATATTCCGTCTTGCTTTTTTCTCTGAGAGACAGGAATACAGCGCACAGAACATTGTCACACCAGCTGATGGTCCGTCCTTAGGAGTTGCACCCTCTGGGATATGAATCTGAATATCGTAATCCTTGAAATATTCGTCAGGAATATTGTGTTCCTTTGCAATTGAGCGAATATAGCCAAGAGCTGTTGTTGCAGATTCCTTCATTACATCGCCCATCTGACCTGTGAGAATGAGCTTGCCTGTTCCAGGCATCTTGACTGTCTCGATTTCGAGAGTTACTCCGCCGACACTTGTCCATGCCATACCTGTCGTTGTTCCGACTGCAGGTGCAAGGTCTGCCATATCCTCTGAATATATCCTCTTGCCGAGGTATTTCTCAAGATTTCTTGGCATGATGCGATAAGGCTTCTTCTTCTCTGTTACAAGACGCTTAGCAATCTTGCGGCAGATATTTGCTATCTCTCTTTCGAGATTACGCACGCCGGCCTCTCTTGTATAATAGTTGATGATTTCTCTTATCGCCTCTTCATTGAATACAAGCTGAGATTCTCTGATTGAATGCTCCTTAAGCTGCTTAGGAATAAGGAAATTCTGCGCGATGCTTACCTTCTCATCCTCAATATAGCTTGAGAGCTCAATTACTTCCATTCTGTCAAGAAGAGGAGCTGGTATTGTCGAGGTCGTATTTGCCGTTGTAATGAACATAACTTTCGACAAATCGAAAGGTATCTCAAGGTATCTGTCTGTGAAGCTGCTATTCTGCTCAGGGTCTAATACCTCAAGAAGCGCGGATGCTGGGTCTCCTCTGAAATCCGAGCCGATTTTGTCAATCTCATCGAAAAGGAAGAGCGGGTTATTCGTACCAGACTCGATTATTCCGTTGATTACTCTTCCCGGGATTGCTCCGACATAGGTTCTTCTGTGGCCTCTAATCTCTGACTCATCAGTTACGCCGCCAAGCGACATTCTGACAAATTCCCTATTTGTAGCATGAGCTATCGACCTTGCAATAGAGGTCTTTCCAACTCCTGGAGGGCCTACAAGACAAAGAATAGGCGCCTTTGAGCCTTTAGTGAGCTGCATTACGGCAAGGCTCTCTATGATTCTTTCCTTGACATTCTTGAGTCCGTAATGTTCCGCGTCGAGAATCTTCTCAGCCTTCTTGATGCTTGTGCTGACCTTCGATGATTCATTCCATGGCAGAGAAAGAACGGTCTCAATATATGTCCTTGATACATTTGCATCAGGGCTCATAGTGTGCATCTTGGAGAACTTGTCGATCTCCTTGCGCATCTTTGTATCTACCCTCTCAGGGAGCTTAAGCTCATCAAGCTTCTCGAGCCATTGCTTCGCCTCGTCGTCAGAATCCTCATCTTCTCCGAGCTCCTTCTTGATTTCCTGAAGCTGCTCTCTGAGATAATATTCCTTCTGACTGCGGTTCATATTCTTCGCAACTCTATTCTTGATTTTCTTTGCGAGGGAAAGAATCTGGTTCTCGTTGCTTATCATCTCGATGAGCTGCTCAATTCTAAGCTGAACCGAATCAATTTCGAGAAGTGTCTGCTTGAATTCGAAATCTATCTCGATTTCGCCGGCAATCGTATTGCAGAGCAAGGATGGGTCATCTATTCCATCTATCAGAGCTCTTGCTGCTGCCTCTCCGGTATTACTCAACTCAATATACTTAAGAAAACTCTTCTTAAGTACTCTAAGTAGGGCCTGTGTGTTAAGGTCTTCAAGATTATTGTCGGTCTCAGGTGCTATCTCATATGTGCAGCTAAGCATCTTGTCATCATCAAAGAAATCGTTGAGTCTGACTCTCTCCTCACAATCAGCAAGCACCCTGACATATTCATTTTGGTGTTTTACCACCTGCCTTAATCTAAGAAGTATTCCGGTCTTGTAGCAATCATCCTCACAAGGGTCATTTACCTCTATATCTTTCTGCGTTACAGCGACAATATATTTATCGCTATTCATTGCAGTGTCGATAGCTACAAGTGATTTGTCTCTTCCTATATCAAAGCCTACGATATTCCCTGGGAAAAAGACCTGTCCTCTTAATGCAATTAAAGGTGTTCTGTTATCTTCCATTCGACTGAAATCCTCCTTTACTATTCATATTATACCGACATTTTATGATACGTTCGAAATTTTTATACCGAATAGGCGGCATACGTTGAAATTTCCGCTTGCCGCCCATTTTTTTCTCTCTCTATAACTTACTTCTGCTTCTCCTCAAGAAGCGGTCTTGCTCCACTTACCACAACGTCCTTAGTGATTGTGCACTTGCCTATCTCTGGCCTGGATGGAAGCTCATACATGATATCTGTCATCATGCTCTCAAAAATACCTCTCAAGCCTCTTGCTCCAGTCTTGAGTTCGAGTGCCTTGTCGGCTATTGCAGTGATTGCCTCGTCAGTAACCACAAGCTCCACATCATCCATCGACATAAGCTTCGCGTACTGCTTGATAATAGAGTTCTTAGGCTCTCTGATAATTCTCTCAAGAGCCTGCTCGCTTAACTCGCTTAGAGAAACAATCATTGGAAGTCTTCCGATAAGCTCAGGAATGATTCCGTATCTCAGAAGATCCTCAGGCTCAACCTTGAGAAGAATATCGTTCTCTGTAAGCTGCTCATTGTCTTCTTCTGAGTTAGACGAATTGAAGCCTATTACCTTATCGCCAAGTCGCCTTTTGATAATGGTTGACAGTCCCATGAAGGCTCCGCCGCATATAAAGAGCACATTCTTTGTATCGAAATGAATGAACTCCTGCATTGGATGCTTCCTTCCGCCCTGAGGTGGAACATTTGCAACGGTTCCCTCGATAATCTTCAAAAGCGCCTGCTGAACGCCCTCGCCACTTACATCTCTTGTGATGGACATGTTCTCGGACTTGCGGGCTATCTTGTCGATTTCGTCTATATAGATTATGCCCCTCTCGGCTCTTTCGAGGTCGCCATCTGCTGCCTGATATAATCTCAAGAGAATATTCTCAACGTCCTCTCCGACATAGCCGGCCTCTGTAAGCGTTGTCGCATCTACGATTGCAAAAGGAACATTCAGAGTCCTTGCAAGTGTCTGTGCAAGCAAGGTCTTGCCGCTTCCTGTAGGTCCGAGAAGAAGGATGTTGCTCTTCTGAATCTCAACATCGTCCTTGTTATTGCCTCGGCTCTCAAGATATCTGATTCTCTTATAGTGATTGTAGACTGCAACCGCAAGAGCCTTCTTAGCAGGCTCCTGCTCAATTACATATTCGGATAATTCCTCGAAAATTTGCTCAGGCTTAGGAAGCTTCTCAAGTCTCTTAGGTGCAATAGCTTCGCGGTTCTCTTTGCAGAGATCAACGCATAGCTCTACGCACTCATCGCAGATATATACACCTGGGCCTACTATGATTTTCTTGACCTCGTCATTTGTCTTTCCGCAGAAAGAGCAGACTAGTCCTTTGCCATTTCCCGATGTCTTTGTACTCTTAGCCACATTAACTCCTTTATCGCTGTTGTTGCTGTTGCTGCCGATATTGTTGTTGCTGCCGATATTGCTACCGCTATCGCTATCGCTTCAATACTTCATCGATAATTCCATATTTAACAGCCTCATCAGCTGACATGAAATTATCTCTATCGGTATCCTTCTCAATGGTCTTAAGGCTCTGCCCTGTATTCTCAGCGAGAATCTTATGGAGCTTAGCCTTAGTCTTCATCATCCAGTCAGCCTGAATCTTAATATCTGATGCCTGACCTTGCGCTCCGCCGAGAGGTTGATGAATCATAATCTCTGCATTTGGAAGAGCAAATCTCTTGCCCTTTGTTCCTGCGGAGAGGAGCACTGCGCCCATGCTTGCAGCCATACCTACACAAATCGTGCAAATATCTGGCTTAACATATTTCATGGTATCATAGATAGCCATTCCGGCAGTTACTACGCCACCCGGAGAATTGATATATATATTGATATCCTTCTCTGGATCTTGTGCCTCGAGGAAAAGAAGCTGCGCAACAACAAGGCTTGCTACGTGGTCGTTAATCTCCTCATCAATGAAGACGATTCTGTCCTGCAGAAGTCTTGAATAAATGTCATAGCTTCTTTCGCCGCTGCTGGTCTGCTCAATAACATAAGGTACGTAATTCATAATTCCCTCTCTAATTTATCTCTTGGTCATCTTGAATTCAGATTGAATTCCGCTCGAGTTCGGCTTGAATTCGTCTCGCGAATTGTCTTGCGAATTATTCAGCCTTGTCTGTTACGGTCTCAACAGGCTCGCCCTTAACAGCGTTCTTGTAGATAAGGTCGATAGCCTTCTTAGTCTGAACATCCTCTGCGAAATATTTCTCAGCAGTAGTTCCAACCATTTCCTTAACCTGCTCTGCAGTCTGGCCATACTGTGCGCCAAATTCTGCCATCATGTCATTGATCTCTTCTTCAGAAGCCTCAATGTTCTCTATTCTAATAATGTTCTTAAGAAGGATTCTTGTGATAACTCTCTTAAGAGCATCAGGTCTCATATCCTCGCGGAAATCTCCGATGTTCTTGCCCATCCAGTTCAGATAGTCGTCAAGCTTAAGGCCCTGATATGACAGCTGCTGGTTCATCTCATATACCATATTGTCAATCTCGCCCTCAATCATAGCTACAGGTGGCTCAATCTGGTTAGCATTGTAAAGTGCTTCTAATGCTCTATCCTTCATGATGCTCTCGTCTCTCTCGTCAGCCTTCTTCTGAAGCTGCTTCTTAAGATCCTTCTTGTAATCAGCAAGTGTCTCGAAATCACTTACATCGCTTGCAAGCTCGTCATCGATTGCTGGCAGAATTTCTTCTTTAATCTCATGAATCTTAGTCTTGAAGAGAGCTTCCTTACCTGCGAGCTCCTCAGCATGATAGTCTGTTGGGAATGTAACAAGTACATCAACATCATCTCCTGCGTCCTTCTCTGTGAGCTGATCCTCGAAGCCTGCGATGAACTGGCCGCTTCCAAGCTTAAGCTCGAAATTATCAGCTGTGCCGCCCTGGAATTCTTCGCCATCAACAGATCCAACGAAGTCGATAATTACAGTGTCGCCAAGCTTAGACTTTCTGTCCGTAACAGTCTCCATTCTGCCCTGGCTCTTCTGAACTTTCTCAAGCTCTTCATTAACTTCCTTAGCTCCAATCTTGGTTACGATATTCTCAATCTCAAGGCCCTTGTAATCCTTAACATCGATTTCTGGAAAACCTGCAACAGTTACTTTAACAAGCACGTCCTCGCCCTTTACGATATCGTTAAGCTCAATCTTTGGTTGGTCGATAGCCTCGATATCAAGCTCGTTAAGTGCATCATAGTAGCCCTTGTCGAAAAGAGCATTCAGAGCGTCGTTATAGAAAACATCTGCGCCATAGTAGCTCTCGATGATCTTTCTTGGTGCTTTTCCCTTGCGGAAACCATCGATAGAGAATTGTCCTCTGTTCTTCTTGTAGGACTTGTTAATCTCCTCTTCAAATTCCTCATTTGAGAAAGCAATCTCAAATTCGTAAGTGCTGCCATCCTTTGAAATCAGTGTGGTCTTCATTTGTATTATTCCTCCTAAGTCTATAAAAGATTCACTGTTAATGTTATGTATTTGTATATATAAATAATTATCTAATTGACTGATTATCTATTCATATCTATTCATAACTATTTATAACTATTATTGAAAAGCCCTTTGCAATTTGGAAAATTTCTCAGGCTCGAGCTTGTATTTCCTTGCAATATCCGTTGCAAGCTTCTTGAAGTCCTCTTCATCGCCGTAATACCATTCAATCTCAAGTTCGAGAATCGGTACGTCTCCGGCCTTCCTTCTTATCGCCCCATCATCGAGCGAAATCGCGCTTATTGATTTGCCCGTATCGAAGATAGCCTGTTTTCTTAGAAAATCCATCTCGACCACCTTCCGAAGTTGCTTATTACCAGCGGCCTTTTGCAATACCTCGTACGCACCGCTTGAAGCGAAGGCTTCGATGTTAGGTCTTTGGGCGAACTTCTCATCGCTGATATAAAGATTGAATTCCTCTCGTACATGCAAGCCGTCAACAACCTTGTTGTCCCACTTGATGGTCGCGATTATTCGGTCGTTCTCATATCTGATTCTGTATGCGATACCCCTTTTGCGCAAATCCTCGTCTTCCGTGTCGAAATAGACAGCATGCATTCTCAGCTCTTCAACGCTCTTGTTCTTAAGAAAAGGTCCGAATTCCTCATCCCTTAGAATCTCAGAAAACACAGCGGTGTCTGTTGCACGGTACTTGTATTCTGTTTCCATATAATCTCCTCGGTTAATTTCTCGCAAATTAGCCTAACAATTATACATTAAAGGAGAGTATTCATTCAAGCATTATCGCAATTCAAATCCTAAATCAGATGCTTAATTCAATTTTCGAACTTTACAAGCTTGATTTTGCTATTTCGGTCAGCGAAAAGCAAATCCGTCATCGAAATAAAGTTGTCTGAAAGGTCGCTTGCATAATATCTGTCGTTGAAATCGTTTCGTTCTGCGAGCATATCGTTCTCTTTGAGATAATTTGCAAGCTCGTTTACAACTTCTGTTGACGAGTTGTAGAGATTGAGCTTAGGATACAGCTTTCTTATATGCTTAGCTATAAGCGGATAATGCGTGCATCCGAGTATCAGATTATCGAAGTCATTCTCACTAATGAAGTCATCAAGATAATATGCGACTGTCTTCTCCATTATTTCTGTATCGGCAAAGCCCTCTTCTATCAAAGGAACAAGGGCCGGGCAGGCAAGGCTGTAGGTCTTAATCTCAGGCTTAAGCTCATGCAGCTTCTTTGAGTAGACATCGCTTGATATCGTAGCCTTAGTCGCAATAATGCCAACCTTGTCGCAGCCATCGCTTATTACCTTTCGAACTGTCGGTCCGACAACTCCGTAAATAGGAACATCAGGATATTTGGCTCTCAGCGAATCAAGGGCCATAGCCGTAACAGTATTGCAGGCGATTATTACAAGCTTGACATCCTTAGATATAAGGTAGTCAACTATCTGCCCTGCGAATTCTTTAATTGTCTCTGGTGATTTCGAACCGTAAGGTGTTCTTGCCGTATCTCCAAAATACAGGACCTTCTCATTCGGGAGCTTCTCGTGAAGTTCCTGAACGCTGGTCAAGCCGCCTAAGCCGGAATCGAAAAACCCAATAGGTCTGTTATCCATATTATACTTCTTTCGCTAAATCCCTCTCGAAATTTTATTATTAAAAGCCTGTCATTAGTTCGAATTTAGATTCTGTCGTTGCTGCCAAGAACATCTACGATCTTGTGAGCTACCATATCCTTAACTGCCTGACGAGCTGGCTTCAGATACTGGCGAGGGTCGAAGTGGTCAGGATGCTCTGCCATGTATTTTCTTATGCTTGCTGTAATTGCAAGGCGAATATCCGAGTCGATATTGATCTTGCATACTGCAGAAGCTGCTGCCTGACGAAGCTGATCTTCTGGCACTCCGATTGCTCCTGGCATTGCGCCGCCGTATTTATTTATCTCAGCAACAAATTCCTGAGGAACTGAGGATGCTCCATGGAGAACGATTGGGAAGCCCGGCAGTCTTCTTGCTACTTCATCGAGTACATCAAATCTAAGCTGTGGCTTGGTGCCTGGCTTGAATTTGTATGCGCCGTGTGATGTGCCGATTGCGATTGCAAGCGAGTCGCAGCCAGTTCTTGCTACAAATTCCTCAACCTCTTCAGGCTTGGTATAAGATGCATTTCCAGACTCAACTACAACATCGTCCTCGATTCCGGCAAGAGTTCCAAGCTCGGCTTCAACTACTACGCCTCTTTCGTGAGCATAGTCTACAACCTTCTTCGCAAGCTCAATATTCTGGTCGAATGGCAGCGAGGATCCGTCTATCATTACCGATGTGAAACCGCCGTCGATGCAGGACTTGCAAGTCTCGAAGTCAGGGCCGTGGTCAAGGTGAAGTGCGATAGGAATCTCAGGGCATTCAATCAGTGCGGCCTCAACCATCTTCACAAGATATGTGTGGTTAGCATAGGCTCTTGCGCCCTTTGATACCTGCAGAATTACAGGCGACCTATTCTCCTTGCAGGCCTCGGTGATGCCCTGCACGATTTCCATATTATTAACATTAAAAGCGCCTATGGCATATCCTCCAGCATAGGCTTTGTCGAACATTTCTTTGGTAGTTACTAAAGGCATTGTATCTCTCTCCCTTTTCGTTTAATTATTATGTGAAGACTCTTAATTTGAGCCACTTTAATGCATTGTAAATATAACATAAATTGACTTATATCGCCACAATGGAAAAATGAAGATTAGATGTGCATAAATTCATGCTATAATAGAAGAAAATTTGCGAAGAAGAAATAACGAGACTATTTAATGAAGAACACACGTCACAAATTCGCCTATTCAATCGGCGGCACTTTATCCAAGCCTTGGGTAGCCAAGTTCAACTTCCATACCACTCCCTACACTCACAAAGGGGACTGGCCCTATGTTGTTCTATCCAATCACAATACAGACTACGATCCACTTTTTCTGAGACAGACTTTTAGCGAGCCGATGTATTTCGTCGCAGCTGAGAACATTCTTCGTATGGGCCTTGCAAGCAAGCTCATCGTCCGCTACTTCGACCCGATTTTCCGAATTAAAGGCAAGCAGGAAATCCGAACGACCTCAGAGGTTCTGAGAAGGCTTCGCGCGGGCAACAACGTATGTATTTTCGCTGAGGGCAACCGCTCCTTCAACGGCGTAACCGGCTATATTTTTCCCGCAACTGCTAAGCTTGTCAAAAAATCTGGCGCAGGTCTCATCACGTACAGGCTCTCGGGCGGCTATCTTTCGTCGCCAAGATGGAGTAGGTCGCTGAGAAAAGGCGAAATGAAAGGTGAGATTGTGGGCGTCTACTCGCCTGAGGAGTTGGCTAAGCTTAGCTCCGATGAGCTTCATCAGATAATCGTAAGGGACCTTTATGAGGACGCCTATGAGAGTCAGGAGATTAAGCCTATCGCTTACAAGGGCGAGAAGCTTGCCGAAGGACTTGAATCGACGCTCTTCACCTGCCCTTGCTGCAAATCCATCGGGACGCTTCACACTCACGACGATATCATAGAATGTTCCTGCGGCTATCGGGCTAAATATGATGAATACGGATATATTGTTGAAGCCGACGGAAGTCGCAAGACCATAAAGGCCCTCGACAGATGGCAGTACAATCTTTTGCGAGAGCAAGTTAAGGAGATGGCGGGAGGCACTGAAGCCTTGCTTTTCCAAGACGCCAATATTTCTCTAAGAAAAATCGGCCCAGACCACGAGCTTGTGTCCGAGGAGATGGGAACGCTCTACGGCTACTGCGACAGGCTCGTCTTCGCGAATGACAATGCAAGCTATAGCTTCGGTTTCGACATTCTATCGGGGCTTAGCATCTTCGGGAATAACAAAATGGTGCTTAATTATAAGGACGGCGAACTTAAGCATTACGAGATGCATGGGCCTTTCTCGTACTCCGCCCTTAAATATCTATATCTTTACGAAATCTTCAATGCTGTTATATAATTTGAAGGTGAAATCGGCGAGATTAGTCGTCGAATTAGATTGGCAATAAATCGGTGGCAGCAGTCGCCGAACGAAGCATAACACTAAGAAAACTAAAACTAAGACTAAGAAAGAAAGAAAAAAGAATTGGAGGCTATCGATGGACTATTCAGCTCAAAACGTTGCACTTTGGAATCCGATCATTCAGATCGGCCTAATCGCTATTGTAATTCTTCTTGCAAATGCATTAAGACGCAAAGTCGCTTTCATTAGAAACAGTATGATACCGACCGCTGTATTGGCAGGCTTCATACTGCTTTTTCTTAAACTTCTCGGAATAGCACCCGTTGATGAAGACTTCAGTTCAAATATCACATATCACTGCATCGCCCTTGGCTTCATCGCTCTGAGCCTCAGAGTTCCGGAGGCTGGTGATGTTAAAGGCGACACTCTTACAGGTCTTAAATCAGGAAGCATAATCGTAGGCTCCTATATGATACAGGCTCTTACAGGCCTTATCATCTCAGTGACCTTGGCGCTTACCGTAATGCCAGGTCTCTTCCATGCTTGCGGAATTCTCCTTCCAATGGGCTACGGACAAGGCCCAGGACAAGCCAATAACGTCGGTCTTACATACGAAGCACTCGGCTTTGAAGGCGGACAGTCCTTCGGACTTTCCATCGCTGCTGCCGGCTACCTTTGCGCTTGCACCGTCGGAGTTTTCTATATTGCATATCTTCAGAAGAAAGGCAAGGTCAAGAAAGTCGACCACGACGAGCTTTCGGGTTCTGTTACAATCGATATTTTCCAAGCCGAGAACGAGCTTCCGATTGCAGAGTCAATTGATAGAGCGTCCATTCAGGTTGCACTTGTATTGATTGTATATGTAATCACTTACCTTATGACCGCTGGAATTACAGGCCTTCTGACAAGTAAGGCTCCAGGATTAGCTGGCACACTTAACCCACTTCTTTGGGGCTTCAACTTCATGATTGGCGCAGGCGTTGCTGTACTTTTCAAAATCGGATTAAGGAAGCTCAACGAGGCAAAGATCGTTAAGCATCAATATCAGAACAATTATCTTCTGAATAGAATTTCTGGTCTTGCATTCGATATCATGATTGTTTCCGCAATTTCGACAATCAATATTTCTAAGCTCAGTGGCCTTTGGGTACCATTCATTCTGATGGCAATTGCAGGCGCAATAGTGACACTCATTCACCTTCAGTTCACCTGCAAGAAGGCTTATGGAGATTACTACTACGAGGGCCTTGTGTCCATGTACGGAATGATGACAGGAACAATCAGTTCGGGCATAATTCTCCTTCGTGAAATCGACCCTGAATTCAAGACGCCGGCAGCTAACAATTTGGTTGTAGGCTCAAGCTTTGCAATCGCACTTGGATTCCCGCTGCTGATTCTTGTCGGCATCGCGCCTAAGTCGATCATGTCCTGCCTTATCGTAATGGCAATTGTCCTCGTATATTATCTGGTGCTTCTTAAGATTACGTGCATCAAGGGAAAGTCCAAACGCTAAGTACGAACGTCAGCAAAGGCCCTTCAAGCAACAATCGTCGCGCCAAGTGGCGAAGATGAAAGATGGAAAAAAATGCTGTAACTATCGAACACCCGATAGTTACAGCATTCTTTGATTCTATTGCGGTTGAACTTATTTCTTCTCGACGGTGGTTTCGGCCTTCCATCTCAGCTTGAAGGCCTTGAGGAATCCCATGGTTGGCGTTTCGAGGTGCACCTTCTGGTCTGCCTCGCTCTCCCATTCTTCGAATAGCTGAAGAATTAGGTCGTTGTCCTCTGGAATAATGTACTCGTATCTTATGCAACCTGGCTCTGCTTGGACAATCTCAGAAATTCTATTGCTTGTGACTGAATCTGCGAAGCCGTCGCGCTGCTCCTTGGTTGCGAAGCTATAGGTCACATTCAATTTCAAGGCTTTTGCGTTGGTGTCAGCAGAGCAAGCATTGCCGCCTAATAGATATTGCTCGGCGATCTGGGCTGCTGTTCTGCAAGCGGCTACGCAAGGTCTGCTCGTATAATATTCTTCCGTTCTGACTGCAGGCTCTTCAAGGTCTTCGCCTTTCTTAAGGCCGAGAAGTTCCCTGCAAATTATCGTCTTATGTACCTCTTCGAACTTGGCGCACATTTCCTGCTCAAGTGCATAGAGGGCTTTCTTCCCTTCGGAATCTGCGGGATCCGAATAGCCTTTGAAGGCTCCAAGGAGCATCGTCATTCCGCAGACTGCTCCGCATACCTCACGCAGCTTGCCGAGGCCTGCACCGAATGCACTTGCCATTTGGGCAGCCTCCGGAACAGTCATTTCAAGTTCGTCTGCGAAGGCTGCATATACGGACTGGCTGCAGTTATACCCTTGTCTGAAAAGTTCCTCGGCTCTGTCAGCCTTTGTAATTGCTTTGTCTTTGATTTCCATTTGAACCATCCTTTCCGCCTAATGTTGATCTTGATTCGTTCCCAATTCCTCGCAATTTGTCTTAAGATATCGCAAGACTTCGCAGGGAATTGAGGCCATATCCTATTCCTATCCTATTCTTATTCTTCGCCATCCTCGTAGTCGACACAAGGTATTGTAATCGTGAAGCAGGTGCCCTCGCCGAGCTTGCTGTCAAGCGCAATACTCGACATATTATTCTGCAGAATCTGCTGAACTATCGCAAGGCCAAGTCCCGTTCCTTTATGCGGCCCCTTCGTTGTATAGAAAGGCTCAAAAATCTTATCCTTTATACTATCGTCAATTCCGCAGCCGTTGTCACTGACCTTAATCTCGATGTTGTCACCCCTATTCTCTGTCGAAATCCTCACGATTCCACCGTCCGGCTCGAGCGCATGGAAGGCATTTGTAATAAGATTTATAAATATCTGAGAAAATTGAGTCTCATCGAAGCAAATCCGCATATCGGAGTTAAGCTCTGTAACAACCTGCACATTCTCGAACCGAACAGGCTCAAGCAAGTTAAGTATGCTCAAGATAAGTTCGTTTGGATTGATTATCCCTATCGCACCTCTGTCCCCTTTTCCCGAGATAAGGCTGAGCCTTTTGACAAGGTTTCTTGCCTTATCAGCGGAATTATATATTTCGAGAAGTTCATCATAGTGCTCGTTGTCCTCAGGCGCTGTCTCGTTGAGAAGAAGCAGGCTATATCCTATTATCGGAGTCAGCATATTATTGAATTCGTGGGCAATTCCCGCAGTCAGAGTTCCAAGATACTCAAGTCTCTGGTGATGTTCAATCTCCGCCTGCTGGTCAAGAAGTTGCTTGGTATATTCAGTCTCTTTCTTGAGGCCCTCAAGTTGATTCTCAAGCAGTGACTGTTTCTTTGATCTCATATAAATCGCAACGACGAGTATGACAACGCTGGCAACCGTCGCAGCAACGCTGAGCAGGAGCATCAGCATTATTTTCTTAAGAGAATTGAAAATATACGAGCTATCGCCCGAAACCATTATGGAAATCTGGCCGTTCTGTGACTTGACAGACGGAATCACCACTCCCCTGTAATTGCTACTGCCCCCATTGGGATTCTTGCGAGAAAAAGCGTCGGTGTCGGTCTTGCCTTTTCTAATATGTTCAATCAGCGTCTTATATTGCGCGCTCTGCTTCTCGAGATCTTCCGGTGCTACCACCGAATAAATCGGGCTCGTATCATCATTTTGGAGCAGCACACCAGTATTCTCGTCATAGAAAACAATCAAATATTTATCGAAGAGCTTGCTGTCTACCGCATCATAGTAAAACTGCTGCCAAGCTTTCCTATCACCCGACGCGTAATAATCTTTATCGCCATTGTTAAGCATGGAACTGAGGCTGTAGTCGAGAGAATTCGCGACCTCCGTCACCTGCTTGTCGTATTCGCTAATCAGAAGATTTGATGTTGCATTGTACGAATCATAGGTTGCTCCAACACTAAAGATCGAAACAAAGCATAGAATCATCAATATCACCTGCGCCAAATTTTTCTGACCTTGCTTCATTATTTGAACCTCATTGAAATATTGCTGTTCAAATTATATAATATTACATATTGTGTTTCAAAAATATTTAGAATATTTAGAGACTAATGGTAAAAATGATATCGGAGGATTCGGAGGATATCGAAGATTCGAAAATATCGGAAGATTCGGAGGATTCCGAGGATTCCGAAGACTCAGAAGAACGCACAAAGAAGAATATACGAGACGGGAATTTATAAAATGAACAAGAAAGTACTAATTGTTGATGACGACCAGGCAATACTGAATATGGTTTCGAAGGTAATCCGCAGTAATTCGATGGATTATGAGACAGCCACAAGCGGCGAAGAGGCTCTTTATCTAATCGACGAGCAGAAATACGACCTGATGCTTCTTGATATCAATATGAGCGGCATCGACGGATTCGAGGTAATTAAGAAGCTAAGAGAAGAGAACAATTCTCTTCCTATTATTGTTATCAGCGGCCGCAAGGACGATTACGACGCCCTTTATGGCATGGAAATCGGCGCCGACGATTATATTTTCAAGCCTTTCAATCCTGTAATTCTTGGTGCAAAAGTCAAGGCTCTGGTTCGCCGCAGCGAGCATGCCGATTCTCAGGACAACCCTGTACTTAAGGCCGGACCTTTCGAATACAACACAAGCACCCTGCGTTTTTACAAAAACGGCACCGAGATTAGCCTTTCGAGCAAGGAGAGCGCTCTGATTAAGCTCCTCCTTGATAATGTAGGCGAGCTTTTCACTAAAGATTCGCTCTATGATCTTGTCTGGGGCTCCCCTGTAGTAGACGAGAATACCATCACCGTATATATCAACAGACTTCGCCAGAAGATTGAAGACGATCCGTCTAAGCCTCAATATATTGTTACTGTAAGAGGGCTTGGATATAGATTTGTGATATAACATAAAGACTCAAGACATAGGTCTTGAGTCTTTTTTTCTTGAGTCTTGATTCTCGCCCCTTACAGCATCGCGAACAACTTCTTGTTGGCTGCGTATATCTTCCTAAACGTCTGATAATATTTCTCATATTCGGCATGGCGTCCCATATCTGGCATATAGACTTCGGTCGCAGGGATGAAATCCTTAACGCATGACAGATCTGGAATCAGGCCAAGTCCGACAGCAACAACTGCAGCCGCACCAACAGAGCCTACATTCTGAGGCGATGCGACAGTCTCTACCTGCCTACCGATAATGTCCGCAAGCATCTGACAAGATACTGGCGACAGGGCTCCGCCACCAACGAAGCGAATCACATCTGAAGTCTTGATTTTCCTATCCTGACATTCGAGCATCCATCTTAAGTGATAGAAAATTCCCTCGAGAACCGCGTGTATAAGTTCTGTCTTGCCTGTTTCGATGCCGATTCCGAAGAACATTCCCTTAGCATTAGGATCCTCAAATGGGCATCTGTTGCCATGAAGCCATGGTGTAAAAATCACGCCGCCCGAGCCCGGCTCCACATCCTTGACCGCGTCGGTCATGTACGAATACAGGCTTGAATATCTCGCTTCATAATCCGAAGGCACGCCTTCTTTTCTTATATAAATTCCTATTTCGTCAAGCGCGAGGTGGTCCTTGACCCACTCGAGACACTTGCCAGCAGTCTCCATCTCTGCAAAATAATTAAATTTACCGCTCTGGGCTCCAACGATTGCGGCAATCATTGCGCTTGTGTCAACCACCTGCTTGTCGGTTACGGTTCCGACCCAGCCCGAGGTACCGCTGTAAATATGCGTGTCTCCGACTTCAACGCTGCCGGCTCCGACGCCTATAAGAGACGAATCTCCGCCACCGCCAAATACTGCCGTTCCCTCGACAAGTCCAAGCTCCGATGCCGCTTTTGCAGTAAGGCCGCCGACGAGGTCCGTCGACTTGATGATTTCTGGTAGCAGGTCCATATTGATGTCGAACATCGAGCACATCTTCTTGCTCCAGCCCTCTTTGCCCTTTCGCGTATCGTAAATCAAGGTCGCAAAAGCAGAATCCTCCGTGGCCTTGAACTCGCCCGTGCATCTGCAAATCAGGTAGTCCTTCACATCGAACCATTTGTATGCGTTCGCAAAATTAGGCTCGTGAGCCTCGAGCCACTTATATTTCCAGACTGGGTCTTTGACGCTTGAAGTCACCGCACCAGTAATCGCAAGGCTCGGAATGAGCTTGAAGATATTAGCCCCCGCAATCTGAGGACCGTATGCGATACCCTTGCTGATTTCTTCCTTCGCGCGCTGATCCATATAGCTCATCGGACGATGAATAGGCTCGCCGTCTTTATCAACGAGAACGACACCTTGCATCTGCGAACAGAACGAAATTCCTTCAACCTGCTCAGGCTTCACGCTAATCTTGGAGAAAAGTTCCCTTGTGCTGTCACACATCCCCTTCCACCAGTCGTCGCCATCCTGCTCAGCTCCGCCGTCATCAAGGATGTAAAGCGGATAATTCGCTGTCGCCGATTCAATCAAATCAATTCTCTCGTTCACATCGAAGAGGCATGTCTTCACGCCCGTCGTTCCGATGTCATAAGCCAAAATATATGCCATTTAATCTGCCACCTTTCCGGAAGTGTTTTTCTTGTTCTTTTGTTTCCTTATTTTTTACCGCGTGCTCGCAGCCTATTTGTCTGCAGATATTATAACACAGCGCCTGCCTTGATTCTACCGAGCATTAAAAGGTGACATTCTTAGTTGTATTTTTAATAGTTGAAATTAAATTCCGTATTTATCTGAATGGAAGCCTTCAAATATAGGCTTTCCGTCGTATTCGAGTATTTCTTCCTCGCCGATGAGAGCTCTGTATGCTCCCGCAGCAAGTGCAGCTACCTCAAGCTCTCCCGGATATACATAGACAGGTGCAATCCAGTCTACATATTCCTTGACCTTGTCGATAACATAGTCACATCTTGCAACTCCGCCCGTCATCAGAATGGCATCGAATTTGCCTTTCATAACTACCGAATACATTCCGATTGTCTTAGCGAACTGGTAAGCCATTCCGTCAACAACCCTCTTAGCGTACTCGTCGTTCTCTTCATTTATGCGGCGCATAATTTCCTGCATATCCGAGGTTCCGAGATGGTCAATGAGTCCGCCCTCTCGAATCAGCTTAGTCTCGAGGTCAATCATTGTTGGATGTTCGCTACTATATGCCATCTTGAGAACTGTTGAGTTAGGAAGTATTCCGGCACGAGTTGGAGTCATAGGGCCATCGCCAATCAAGCTGTCGCTTGTGTCAATCATTCTTCCGTTGTGGTGAACCGTAACCGATACACCGCCGCCAAAGTGCGCAACAAGAAGGTCAGCCTCTTTATATTTAAGGCCATGCTCCTTGCAGAATCTATAAGCGACTTCCTTCTGATTGAGGCAGTGGCAGTGGCTCTGTCTGTAAAGGCCCTTAAGGCCGGATATTCTTGCAATATCCATAAGCTCATCAGTATCAGGAGAATTTACTGTAAAAGCAGGAACTCCATATTCGTCGGCGAGCTTGCGGCAAATCTGCGGAGCAAGCATTGCGGGATGCGGCACGCCTGATGCTGCTGTAATGCAGTCCTTGAGCATGACCGTATTTATTTCATATACGCCGCCGAGACAACCTACCATACCGCCGCCACGACCTACAAAGGCGTCCATTTTCGAAAGATCTACGTCGTGATCCTTGCAGGCCTTCTCGACCATTTCCCAGCGGTAATAGAGCTGATCCTGAATACACGAATATTTAGCCAGCTCGTCTTTCTCGTGATGAAGGTTCTCAATCCACACCTTCTCATCATTGTGGTAATAGCCAATCTTAGTTGACGTTGAACCTGGATTCAGAGCGATGATGTGATAAATTTTCTTTTCCATATCCTAATATTCCCCCGAAATAGAATGAGATAGTTATTGGTCCCCCTGTCTTATGGGCAAGGGGACCAATATTTCAATAATAAGGAAGTGTGTTATGCTTCTGCCTTAGCAGCTTTAATTGAGTCAAGAAGCAGAGGTCCAACCTTGAAGAGGTCGCCTACGATACCATAGTCAGCAATCTCGAAAATTGGAGCTGCATCATTCTTGTTAACTGCGATGATGCACTCTGAATCCTGCATACCAGCCTTATGCTGGATAGCTCCAGAAATACCAAGAGCGATATATACCTTAGGATGTACAGTCTTACCTGTCTGTCCAACCTGGTGGTCTGCCGAAATCCATCCTGCGTCTACAACAGCACGGGATGAGCCAACTACTCCGCCGAGTTCCTCAGCGATAGCTTCAGCAATCTTGATTCCGCCTTCAACGTCCTTAGCGATTCCACGACCAACTGATACGATGAAGTCAGCTCCGATAAGGTCAACCATCTTCTTAGCAGCCTTAACGATTTCAACTACTTCAGTCTTAATATCCTCAGCTGTGAGTGTGAACTCAGGGTGGATAATCTCTACAGCGTTAGCCTTAGCCTCGTCAAATACTCTCTTCTGCATTACTCCAGGACGAACTGTTGCCATAGCAGGTCTGAATCTTGGGCATACGATAGTAGCCATCAAGTGTCCGCCAAAAGCAGGTCTTGTCATCTTGAGGTTAGTATTAACGTCAAAGAGTGGTGAATCAAATTTAGTATTGTCAACATCAACGTTTGATCCTTCACGGAGGAAGTTGATGTATCCGTCAAGATCTACATCAAGGTGTGTGCAGTCAGCACAGAGTCCTGTATGAAGTCTTGCAGCACAACGAGGAGCAAGGTCTCTTCCGATGTTGGAAGCTCCGAAGATCATGATTTCAGGCTTATATTCCTGTACCATGTCTGTGATAACCTTTGTATATCCATCTGTTGTGTAGTTCTTGAGGAGTGGGCTGTCGCATACGTATACCTTGTCAGCTCCGTAGCCGCCAAGCTCCTTAGCAATTCCGTCCACATTCTCACCGAGAAGAATTCCGTGTAACTCTACACCGAGCTCATCAGCAAGCTTGCGGCCTTCGGAAATAAGTTCAAAAGTTGTAGGCATCATTTTGCCCTGACGCTGCTCACAGAAAACCCATACATTCTTGAAGGCAGCGATATCAGCACTATTATAAGACATTCTATATACCTCCTTTAAATAATGTGTTTACCTGTAAGAATCTTAACGAGTTCATCAGTTGTTTCCTTGCCTGAACCCTCAAGCATCATGCCTGCTCCCTTTACAGGAGGTGCAAATGACTTGTAGATATTTGTTGGGGATCCCTTAAGACCGATTGTTGAAGGGTCGATAAGCTCGTGATCCTTAAGAGCATCATATCCCATTACAGTAAGAGGCATATCCCAGCATGCTTCTGTTCCTGCTACTGTCATGTAACGAGGAGTGTTGAGTTCCTTGATGCAAGTGATCATGCAAGGTGTATCAACCTTGATTACCATGTATCCATCCTCAAGCATTCTGTGGATAGTAAGAGTCTTGCCATCCTTAGTGATTTCGCCTGCGTATGTAACCTGTGGAAGGTGAAGCTTCTCAGCGATCTGAGGTCCAACCTGTGCTGTATCTCCATCGATAGCCTGACGGCCTGCAATGATGATATCGTCATCTTCAATTCCGTATGTATCGATAGCTGCAGCGAGTATCTGTGATGTAGCGTATGTATCGGATCCACCGAACTCTCTTGCAGATACGAGAACTGTCTCATCAACGCCCATAGCCATGAGCTCTCTGAGCATACCCTCTGCAGGAGCAGGTCCCATTGTGAATGCTACAACCTTATAGCCGTATTCGTCCTTAAGTGTCAGTGCAGCCTCAATAGCATTGAGGTCATCTGGGTTGATGATAGTCTGCATTGATGCACGATCAAGTGTTCCATCTGCCTTAACAGCAACCTTGCCGGAAGTATCAGGAACCTGTTTAACTGTTACAATAATTTTCATTTCCATTACCTCCTTTAATTACTTAAGCAGTGCGCTTGCGATAACCATTTCCTGAATCTGGCTTGTACCCTCATAGATGCTTGTGATACGAGCGTCTCTGTAGAGTCTCTCAACCTTGTATTCATTGATGTATCCATAACCACCGTGAATCTGTACTGCCTTATATGCGCAACGGTTAGCTGCCTCTGCTGCGAAGAATTTAGCGATTGAGCAAGCCTTACTTGCTTCTGGATCGTCAGCATCCTTGAGTACAGCAGCATGTCTTACAAGCTGTCTTGCAGCCTCAACATCTGTTGCCATCTCTGCGAGCATGAAGCTTACACCCTGGAAATCCGAAATAGCTCTTCCGAACTGCTTTCTTTCCTTTGAGTACTTAACAGCCTCATCAAGACAGGACTGAGCAATACCTGTAGCCTGAGCAGCAACACCAAGACGTCCGCCGTCAAGAGTCTTCATAGCATACTGGAAGCCCTTGTGGAGTGGTCCAACAAGGCAATCCTTGCCTACTCTTACGTCTTCAAATACTACGTCGCATGTTGGGTAACCCTTGATACCCATCTTCTTCTCAGGTGCACCAAGAGATACTCCAGGAAGCTTCATGTCAACGATGAACATCGAAATTCCCTTTGAGCCCTTGAGCTTAGGATCTGTCTTAGCAAAGCAGATAATCCAGTCAGCCATAGGAGCTGCTGAGATGAAGCACTTACGACCGTTGATGATAAAATCGTCTCCATCCTGAATTGCTGTTGTTACTGTGCCGCCAGCATCTGAACCTGCGCCAGGCTCTGTGAGTCCGAAGCAGATAATCTTCTCACCACTTGCAATAGGTGGGAGATACTTCTTCTTCTGCTCTTCATTACCAGCAAGAAGAAGTGGGCCGCCGCCGAGTGAGTTAGAAGTGTTAGCGTAAAGTGACAGAACTGTGCACTGTCTTGCGAACTCTTCGATCATGAGAGTGTAAGTAAGGTAATCACATCCTGAGCCGCCGTATTCCTTTGGAATCTTTACGCCCATGAATCCATACTTAGCAATCTTGTTGTGGATATCCCAGTTGAATTCTCCTGTGCTGTCCAGTTCGTCCTGCAGCTCCTTTGTAAACTCTGTTTCTGCGAATTCGCGGAAAAGTTTCTGCTGCAGAGCATGTTTCTTGTCAAGAATCATATTTTCCTCCTTATAATAAATAATAACTAATTAAGCTGGAATCTCGTGTGATGACTTACCTTCTGTAAGTACTTCATAGATTCCGTTAACACCGCACTCTGCCATCTGCTCAGCAGCCTCAGCTGTGAAGAATGCCATATGTGGTGTATGAACGAAGTTAACGAATGAACGCAGGTATTTAAGCTTGAACCAAGGCATACCCTCTGTCTTTACGATATCTTCGTTGTGTGGTGTGTGGATAATTCCGGTCTCTCCTGGGAAAGCATCCATGAACATTCCACCTATCTTCTCTGTCTCCATTCCCCAGATGATAGCGTCAACATCTACAAGCTCACCACGAGCATTGTCGATAAGAATAACGCCGTCCTTCATCTTCTCGATGGCTTCCTTGTTAATCATTCCTGTTGTGCTTGGAAGAAGTGGTGTATGAATTGTGATTACATCACATTCTTTATAAATAGTATCAAGATCAACATATTCAGCATATTCCTTAACTGCATCGTTCTGGAATACATCATAAGCAAGGATCTTGCATCCGAAGCTTGAGAGAAGCTTGCAAACGGTGAATCCGATCTTACCTGTTCCCATAACACCAACTGTCATGGTTCTGAGCTCTCTTCCCATCTTGCCCTTCAGTGTGTAGTCGTTGTCGTCTGTATTGTACAGAGCCTTCTTGAACTTTCTGATTGCGATGAGAATTGACATTACTGTATATTCAGCAACACCGTTAGGCGCATAAGCACCATTGCAAAGCTTGAAGCCGAGCTGTCTTGCATATTCAACGTTCATGTGGTTGTAACCAACGCAACGTGATGCAAGTACCTTTACTCCATATCCCTTCAGAGTATCAAGAACCTCGTTGCAGTAATTGCTCTGTCCGAGTGTTGTTACTCCGTCTGCTCCCTCTGCCATTCCTACTGTTGTAGGGTCGAGGTTAGCTCCTGTGCTTACTAATTCGATTCCGTACTTCTTGCAAAGGCCCTCAATAATAGGTGCCTCATCAGGTCTTACCTCATAAGCTGCAATTTTCATGATCTTTTCTCCTTTTAGTCATGCTTAATTATTTTGTTTAGAATAAATATATGTATTAGACTTAGTCGGCTAATTCAGGATCCATTGGCACTGCAACGCCATTGTCGATCATTGACTTAACCTCTTCATCTGAATAACCGTACTCCTTCAGAACCTCTACTGTATGCTCGCCAGGATATGGTCCTCTCTCGTATGGAGGAAGTCCGATTTCCTCGAACATCATTGGAGGTCTTACCATTGTTCTCTTATTTCCATTTGAGTATGTCATCTCATAGAAAATGTCTGAGCCCCATGCCTGCTCGTCCTTGAGAAGCTCGTCCCAGTTCTGAGCAATTGCGTATGGCAGGTCAGCAGCGTCCATAAGATCTGTCCACTCCTTAAGAGTCTTAGATGCCATAAGAGCAACCAGCCAATCATAGAACTCTTCCTTGTTAGCCTGCAGATTAGCCTGTGGGTAGAACTTAGGATTGTCTGCCATTTCAGGATGTCCAACTGCGTTCATGAAGATTGGATAGTGTCTGTCATACTGTGGCATAGCAATCTGCAACCAACGCTCGTCCTTTGTCTTGTAGCAAACAACAAGTGGGTTAGCAAGATTTGATCTCTTCTGAGGATACTTCATGCAGTCCTCACCATACTGGCTTGCCTGAAGTACAAGGGAAATATCCCATACAGCGCTGTGGAAAAGTGATACAACAACCTTGTCTCCCTGGCCTGTCATCTTAGCTCTGAAGAGTGCTGCGAGAATTCCGCAAGCAAGGTTCATAGCAACCTGGTGATCTCCGAAGCCTGCTACTGTGAGCATTGGAAGGCTGTCGCTGTCTCTGAGTGGTCCGATGATTCCGCCACGAGCATAGAATGCTGTGAAGTCGAAACCAGGAAGGTCCTTATCAGGTCCCTTCTCGCCATATCCTGAAATGTAACCGAATACAAGTGAAGGATACTTAGCGTGAAGTGTCTCATAATCAAATCCCATCTTCTTAAGAGGGCTCTGACGCATGTTAGTGATGAAAATATCTGCCTCTGAGATCATCTTCTCGAGTGCATCGTGACCTTCAGGTGTCTTTGTATTAAGAGTGATTCCTCTCTTACCTGCGTTCTCAAGGTCATAGGAAGTGTTCTCCTTGTGTGTGAGAGGTCTTCCCTCGTTAACTGCTGTAAATCTCAGTGGGTCGAGATTTGGAGCCTCGATCTTGATTACATCTGCACCAAGGTCAGCAAGAACACGTGCTGTGCAAGGTGCTGCGATGAAGGTTGCAAGCTCAACAACCTTTATACCCTCAAGAGGGCGTTTTACTTCTGACATTTCTTTTCCTCCTATTTCTACATGCTTAACAGGTCGCGGAATGTTTCAAGGTTGGTGCGAACCTGCTCGAAATGTGTCATCTGTCTGTCAATTTCTATCTGTGTAATAGGAAGTCCTGCCTTCTCGCAAGCCTTCTTAATCATTACATAGTCGAATTCCTCAGGGTCACAGAACTTGGTCATAACTATAACCACGCCCTTTGCTCCCCTTGCCTTTGCAGTCTCAACAATCCAGTCTACACGAGGCTTATCAGCGTTGTATAGAACACTGCAATTGTCCATAGCTGCGAATTTCTCGGCAAGTGCTGTCAGCGCATCATCTCCGCAAGGTACATCTGTGCGGTACTGTCTTGACTGCGCTGCAACATCATCAGCAACAATATGCATTCCCATATCGTCAAAGATCTCATTGAGTGCCGGTGCATCAGTCAGGATGCCGGATACAAGTACTGGTAGCTTTCCTGCTGATTCTGCGTTTTTATTAAGCTCCTCAATCAATTTCTCTACGAGAGCCGTATGCTCTTCCTTCAGCATGAAAAATGCGCTCTTGAAAATGTCACTTCTCTGTGCTGCAGTAACTTCTGGGTGCTTAGCAAGTACTTCATCAGCAAGACGCATAACTGAATTGTGCTTGTTATATACCTCATTTGATGCTGCGAGTGCTTCATTTGTGAAGGTTCCGCCGGCTCCCGTAAGATCATTGATCACTCTTTCATAGCCTGCTTTAGTAAATTTAATTCCGAAGTCAGGCTTACGATTCTGAGGATATGTCATTGGGATAAATTGAATCCCATTAACAGCATATTTCCAGTTCTCACCAAGAGTCTTAAGTGTATCGCAGAGTGAAGGAATAACGATTGCGCTTGCTCCTTCATAAGTTCCGTTGATACCAAGCTCAAGGATTGACTGTGCGATTGAGCAAAGAAATGCTGGGCAATATTCTTTAGCTCTGTCAAGCTCTGTATCTGCGCCCCAAGCACCAAATGGAACGAAGCCCATCGAGTGAATTACCTCTTCAGGTGTGTAAACAGGTGCAGTAAGAACTATTTTCTTTCCTTCCGAAAGATATTTATCCATCTGTGCACGAGGAGATGTTGCTACCTCATGGAACTGATTAAGAATCTCATTTAACATAGCTTTCCCTCCTTACTTATCTGCTTTCTTAGCTTCCATAATTTCCATAAGGCCCTGTACTCTTGTCTCGTACTGTGCCTCTGAGAAATTACGAGGATCTGCCTGGTCGCCGTCGAAGCTTGCTACAGGAATGTCGCATGCCTCTCCAATCTGACGGCTCATCTCTGGCATAAATCCGCTCCAGAGCTTGCATGAACGGTTAGTGTGAACCAGAAGTCCCTCAACATTGTCGTCCTTGCAGAGCTTAATTCTCTTATCTCTTGATTTCTCAAGGTTAATTGCATTAGGTACGCTGCAGTATGCTGCAATCATCTCGTCGAAGCTGTGGTAATCGAAGCCGAATGCGTCAGCATAAATTGTTGTTACCATATTGATACCGCGGCTCTTGAGTCCCTTTGAAGTTGCTCTAAGATATGGCCAGCAAGCGATACCCTCGAACATAATTCTGTATTTCTCTTCTTCTCTGAAGGTGCTTACACCGTTCTCGTGATTCTCTCTATATTCCTTAAGAAGAGTCTCCATAGCCTCGCCTGCTTCTTCCTTACCACGAGCTGTTACCATTACAGCCATGTGGTTGAGAAGGTCAAAACCATTGAATGGTGATGGTGTATGCTTAGCTTCTCCTGTTGCTGCGAGCCATGCCTTACTTGATCTGCAGCTGAAGCCTGTTACTTCCTCGAAGCGCTTGTCATCCCATTTGATGTTGAAAATCTTCTCGAGCTGTCTTACAGCATCCCAGAACTGAGCTCCAACATAGTCGATGAACGCCTGATTAACTTCGTAATTAGGATTGAATGGGATATCCAACATAATCATTGGAATGTCGAGCTCCTTAGCGAGGTTCTCGTACCACTTGATCATGCAGTTGCAAATATTATTGCAACAAAGCAGTACATCCGGCATTGCTACATCCTGCTCAGGGCACTCCTTGAGCTTAGCGTAAGCAAGGCTTACTCTTGCATAAGCACAGATATCATTTGAATATCCTTCTGCCTCTGCAACATCACACATTCTCTCTCCTGCACCTCTTGCAGCAATTCCTGCCGCCTGGTTCTCAGGATAAACGGTTGCAATTCCGAGAGTCTCTGGAATCTCTACTGGGAAATTACTTGATACCCATGCTACAGGCTTACCCTGCTTCTTTGCTTCGATAGCATTTACATAAGCATCTCCTGCAATCTTCCCGAGCTTGTACTTGGCTGAATTTGGATCCACAGGGCGTGGCGCTTTTTTTGCTTCTTCTGCCATTACTCTTCCTCCTTAAATTATTTGTTTGCTTTTGTTTGCTGTTTTATTTATTTACTTTTTTATATCCATAGCATGCCGCTCCTATCGCCCCAAAGAATTGAGCTCGAGGGTCATACTCGATATTCACTCCTAATCTCTGTCCGAGCATTTCGCGTAGGGCCTCGTTAGCCGCAACGCCTCCGGACATACATACTTTCTCCTTGACGCTTGCCCTTCTTGCAAGAGCTCCTACTCTTGTCGCAACGCTCTCGCAGATTCCGGCAACGAGGTCAGGCCTTTGTACACCATTCGCAAGCTGGCTTATTACCTCGGATTCTGCAAAAACAGTACAGGTACTCGAGATGGATGCGGGTTCCGTGGACTTCTTCGCGCAGTCGCTAAGCTCTGCGATATCCATCTTGAGGATATTTGCCATTACCTCGAGGAATCTTCCTGTACCTGCAGCACATTTGTCGTTCATAAGGAAATTCGACATTCTTCCCTGTTCGTCGAGGCATATAACCTTAGCATCCTGTCCGCCTATATCTATGATTGTTCTTAGGCCATCGAATACGAAGCTTCCGCCCATCGCATGACAGCTAAGTTCGCTAAGCTCCGCATCAGCGCCTTCATATTTCATTCTTCCGTAGCCTGTGACAATCGTATACGACATATCGTCTTTGCTAAGTCCCGAGCTTGCCCAGAGCTCCGATGTAGCTGTCTCAGGTCCGTCAGTTCCCATACCGCCAATACACAAAGACTGTGCGATGATTTCTTTGCCATCTTTCAAAATCACGCACTTAGATGTTGTTGATCCTATGTCTATGCCTGCTGTATAGATACTCATTTCTCTTTGAATTTCTTATTCTCTTTCGCGGAATTTCGCACGAGTTACGCCAGATTGCGTTATTTTTCAAACGAAATTATGTTCTGTCTTCAAGCGTTCTTTGTGAATAAATTCACAATTTGCCTTAAAAAAAAGAACACATGCATAGTCTTGCGACCACCCACTTCTCGGGTTAATGCACTGTGTTCCATGATTTAGTATTCAAGCGATAATTTACTAATGAATAGCTACTGAATAGCTTGTGAATAATTTCACACTTTTCATCTATCGCAAATTATAGCACCCGTTATTTTTGTGTCAATATTTTTGTGTGATTTTTCCTTTACAATTTATGTATTTTTCCCGTACATTCCGCATGGATTTATATGCTTAATTTCCATACTGAATTTCTGTACCGCGGCCTTGGAATTCTCCTCATCAACTGTTCTCCGCAGCCTCTTTATAGTGGCTATAGCTTGTTATTCCGTCGCCCGTATTTGGATGAGTGTGGGTATAGACCATATCCCCCGCGAAGCTTGCAACAAGCACGGCACAGAGCGGAATCAATATGTTCAATTTGATCTTCGACAGCATCCTTGCAAGCGCTGGCGCAATAATGTAGACGACTGCCATTCCGCCTATGGCGAATACAAGCAGACCTTCTGCGCAAATTCTTCCGTTGATATTAAGAAAATATCCTGTGTAATCCCACCAGCGTATTCCCTTGGTAGCCTCCAGAAAATACGAGGTGCTATATTCAACGATTCCGCAGAGCACAATCGCAGCGGTCGCCTCGAGCGCAGGTCTGTCACGGAATCTCTTGAGAATAAGAAGTATCAGCACTGCTCCTGCTCCATAGATAGGAAGCCAAGGGCCGTGCATGGTTCCTCTGTTAACAAAGACTCCGTCATTTACTACATGAATCATTACCTCCCATGTCCATCCGCCAAAGGAGAATACGAAGAACATTGCTATGATGTCCCAGATGCTGTAGGTTCTCAGGGCGTTGAATTCCCTCATCATCAGCTTAGATTTGATAAGCTTGACATTCTTCTCGCTTGCCTCCCAGAGCTTATTTAGGCGAGTCGGATATACTTCTCCCTCAGCGCAGCGGCATACCTTCTTGATGGTGAGGGCCTCCGCCTCGTATTTCTCATACTCTTGCTGCGTAGCTGTTTTGCCAATCCAAATGCCCAAATTATCCGCAAAGAATTTCTTCACTCCGCTAAGCTTGATTCTATTTGCTTCAATATCCTGTGTGCGCTCGTAAATATCTGCGTATTTTCTCTCAATCAGGCTCTTCTCAGGTCTTTCGAAGAGGTAGTAGTCATTGAGCTGATCAATTCCGACAAGGCGCTGCTTCTTACATTCGGATCTGATTACCGCATAGAATTCCGTATCTGCCGCGAGCTTATATGGGCCGACAAAGAAGAATTGCAACAAGCCGAAGCTGATATATGACAATATCTCCCATCCAACGAAGGTCAGGTCAAATTTGAAGGTCTCCCATTTTCTGCCATTCATCATCATTCTCGAGAGTCTTATAGCCTCTTTAGGCTCTATATCTGGATTCTCTGCAATGATGAATGGAACAAGCCAATAGGAATAATATTTAATCACACCGCCGACTATCGTGAGGCTCCATAGGAAAAGCTGTAACTGAACCAAGAACATTCCCTTGGCCGCCTTCGACCACTTGCCGACACTTTTGAAGAAAAAGAAATGTGCTGGGTCTACTTTCTCGTATAACCTTGCCTCAAGGAAAATTCTCCGCATTACAGCTCTATATAGGTTGATGACAAAGACCCATATAAGAACTATAACAAGTAAGGCAGCGAGAACCATAAGGGCTACCGATATCTTGCTGCTCTGGATGACGGAATTTGTAGCCTTTGCAATCTTGACGATCAAGGTGCCGGATGATAAGTCGTTGGCAACTCCTGCGAGAATTCCGTATTTCCTGCCGAGAACGGCATTTGTAACTTTGGCTTTCTTGTATTTATTTGATTCGCTGTCGGCAATCTTCTCTGCCTCATCGTAGTCGCCGTCGTTCAGACTCTTTGTGAAAGCCTCCGCCTTGCTTGAATCATTTGAAATCAAGGACTTGATAAGCGTTCCCTCGAAGCCTGACTGTTGCTCTTCAATGCTTGCTAATCCTCTTGAGTCGCTCAGCGGTCTTGAGTCCACGAAGTAGCCCTTCTGTATGCCGAAAACACCTGCAACGGCAACGGTCAATATAAGTAGCACATAATGCTTCTTGAGGCTGGTCTTCGCCGCTTTCTTCCATTCTGTGCGCTCCTCGTGCGTGTATTTTCTCCTTGCTTGTTCTTCCATATAATAATTCCTCTTTGCTATTCTATTGGTTTTCTTTGTTAATCGGCCTTGCGATTATTTATTCTATTCTTTGTTAATTTGCTTTGCTCTATATCTATTTGATTTGTTTGCTTTCTTCTTTGACGAGGTCTATAAAATGCTCTTCTATCGTCGGTAGTGGTCTGCCCTTGCGCCATACGAATCGGTAGTTGATATATTTATCATCGCCTGCAAGCTCCTTTGTTACAAGGCCTGGCCCCGGCGAGAATTCAGATTGAGGGAAGATGCTTATGCCGAGTCCCTCGTCACTTAGCATAGCCGCGTTGATGTAGCTGTCCACCTCGCAGACTATATTAGGCTCACTTCCGATCTGCCTGAACCATTTGTATATCATTTGAATGGCAGCTTGACGCCTTGGTACGATAAGTGGCTCGCCGATGAGTTCCTTAAGGTCGATTTCGCCTTTCCTTGCAAGTCTGTGGTCTGCACTCATGCTCACCGCGAGCTTCTGTCTTCCGACAAGGAAGCTGTTAAGAAGCGACTGGTCGCAAGGCTCTGTAATAAGAGCAATGCTTATAAGGCCGCTTCGAAGCTTCTCGGCAAGATCATCGCTGTTGCCTTCGATGATTCTGTATTTGACCTTCGGAAAGCTCTTCTTGAATTCAATAAGCCACTTCGCCAGAAGCTCCTTAGCCATTCCATCGACTATTCCAAGCGAAATAGTTCCCGTCATTCCGCTTTTCATCGAGCGAATCTCCGACTCAGCCTTCTCGGTCAGATTAAGAATCTCCTTCGCCCTTCTGTATAGAAGCTCGCCAGACTCTGTCAGCTTAAGCGTCTTCTTGTCTCTTATGAAAAGAATGGTGTCGAGCTCTTGCTCGAGATTTCTAAGCTGAATGCTAAGAGGCGGCTGGCTCATATTAAGCTTGGCCGCAGCCCTTGTAATATTTAGTTCCTCTGCTACTACAACAAAGTAGGACAAGCTTCTTATATCCATGCAAGTCTCCTTTAACTCCTTTAGCTTATTAGATTATACACTTTTTTCATGCTATAATTCCATCATGAGTATCAAATTATATGCCGCCCCACTTGAGGGCGTAACGGGCTTTGCTTGGCGCAAGGCACACGACGAGGTCTTCGGCTATGCCGACAAATATTTCTCGCCTTTTCTCTCGCCGACAGAGCACCATTCTTTTACAACAAGAGAACTTCGCGATGTCACACAGAGCGAGCCTAAGCTTGTGCCCCAGATTCTTGCAGCTAAGGTAGACCATTTCGTATGGGCCGCCGAATATATGCGAGAGCTCGGTTATAGCGAGGTAAATCTTAATCTCGGTTGTCCGAGCGGCACCGTTGTTTCGAAGGGAAAAGGTTCGGGGATGCTTCGAGACCTTGTCGCCCTTGACAGCTTCCTTGACGGGATTTTCGCTAAGCTAAGCGACCTTCGTATTTCTGTCAAAACAAGAACCGGCCTAAGCGATTCAAGCGAGTGGCCGGCTATTCTTGATGTCTATAATAATTATCCAATCAGCGAGTTAATCATTCATCCTCGCGCAAAGGTCGAGCTGTATAAAGGCAAGGCCAACAGAGAGCTCTTCCTTGATAGCATGAATAAGACTAAGCTTCCCCTTGTATATAACGGAGATATTGCTGCGCCCGATGATGCCGCACTGTCTTATGGGTGCTCACTCATGGTCGGTCGAGGTCTTATAAAAAGGCCTGCTCTTTATCGAGAGATTCGCGGTGGCAAGCCTGCAAGCAGAGACGAGCTCTGCCGTTTCCACGAGCTTGTCTTGGAATATTATCAGCTATATATAAGCGGAGATTCTCAGATTCTTCATAAGATGAAGGAATTCTGGCATTATTTCGAAGCTAATTTCGATGCGCCTGACTCTTATCTTAAGCGAATCTATAAGGCGAAATCCCTATCCGAATACAAAATGGCTGTCAGCCTTGTTATTCTTGCTCCTCGATAGTCGAGTGAGCCGCGAGCCTCTTGAGGTTCTCGTCCGTTCCGACTATCCACAATATATCCCCTTCGAGAATTTGCATATTTGCATCTGGCATCTTCGTCGTATAAGCATCTCTTTCGATGCCGAGAACTATGCAATTTGCTCTTGCGCTTATTCCCGTATGCTTAAGCGGCTTGCCAGCATAATTCTCCGTTCCCTTGACCTTAAGTACAAGGCAAGACAGCGCATGGTCTGCGTCAGGATATCCGTTATCTAAGAAATCCTTAAGAGTTCTCAGATTCTCAAGCGGCCCGATATCAAGTCCGTTATGGAAAATTCTAAGAGACTCCTCATCTCCCATTACGTATACCTTGTCGCCCTCATGAATCACTGTATTTGCTGGCGGCATAGCTATATTCTTATTATGGTGCCTTATCTTAACGACATATACGCCAAGATTTCTTCCCCACGCAAGATCCTTAATTGTTTTCTCCGCATAAGGAGCACCTTCGGGTACGAACCAACTGAAGATTGAATAATCCTCTTCAAGCCAATGCTCGTTATTCATACCATTCTCCCTAATCGTTCTCTGATTCAAATTCGCAAGGAATCGAGCTTCAAGCTTCAGATAATAAGTAGCGACAAAGTCGAGCTTGCAGAAGACAACAAGCGCGAGCAGAATCAGAACAATAACAAGGTCGTAGCCTAAGTTGAACATCACCTTAAATGGAATATATGCAATAAAGACAAGTCCCGCTATCTTAATCAAGACCATTACAAAGAGTGGCGGTCTGTTGTAGAACTTGCTCATCCATAGCTGTGTGAACGCTATGCTGCGGCTTCCCATATATGGTCTTGCGAATAGCGCAATGATTCCATAAATGAGAACAAATATAATGAGCTTCGACAATGTCTCGGGGATGATAGCCGCAAGTTTTGGCTCTATCCACCTGCTTCCCGCAATAGATACAACAAGCATGATCGGGCCATAGATTACAAGCTTAAGGAAATATTCTTTAAGAAAAGCATTCCAAGCCTCGACCTGCTCCGTCTCCTTGTCATTTGAGGTGTAGCTCTCGATGAGCTTCTTGAGCTTGCCTGGCAGAATTCTTTCGATCTGTTCAACGGTCTTGTCCGACTGCTTCACAAGGCCCGGCGTTAGTATAATCGTCAGAATCGATGCCGCAACAATTATCGGATACAAGGTTTCGTCCATAACTCCAAGCGACAATCCAAGGCTTGCAATAATGAAAGAGAATTCTCCTATAGGTGCAAGCGCAACTCCGCCTCTAACAGATGTGTCGAGGTTCTGTCCAGAAAGCACCATTCCAACCGTCGCGAAGATGAGCTTAGCTACGATTGCGATAACTGCGATTGGCACGATAATAGTCCATTTAGTAGCTATAATCTGAGGGTCAACCGTCATTCCTACAGATAAGAAGAAAACCGCTCCAAAGATGTCTTTGACACCTGATGTTACTCTCTCGATGTCGTGCACGTGCTTCGTCCCTGCAAAGAACGAGCCAGCGAGGAAGGCTCCAAGCTCCATTGAGAAGCCGAGCTTATTTGCGAGCAGAGCCATCATGAAGCAAAAGCCTATACTCAGAATCGTAAGTACCTCGTCAGACATGTGCTTCATCGCCTTATCAAGCCAGGTCGGAACAAGATAGATTCCAGCCACGAGCCATATAACAAGGTAGCAGAGCATCATAAGTATATGTGCAATCACACCACCCGTTCCGGTATTCTGACTCACTGCCATAGTCGAAAGAATAACCATTATGAAGATTGCGAGCACATCCTCGACGACCAAGGACCCAAGCACAAGCTCTGAGAATTTCTCTTTGGCTAAGCCGAGCTCGTCAAGGCATTTCTGTATTACAACAGTGGAGCTGATTGAGAGCATCGCCCCAAGGAAAACGCTGTTGGTCGTTGACATTCCCATCAGCATGCCGAAGCCATAGCCGACTATCATTACTCCGGACATTTTGACAAGCGCCGAAACGAAGGCCGTACTGCCTATTCTGACAAGCTTCTGGAAATTGAATTCAAGACCGATATGGAAAAGTATGATGACAACTCCTATTTCCTTCCAGATCTCTACTGAGCTGATGCTCTCGACCTCAAGGAAATATGGGAAATATGGGCCGGTCAGAAAGCCGGCAAGAATGTATCCGAGTATCGTCGGAATGTTGAGCTTCTTAAAGATGATGGCAACAACCGCAGCTGTTGAAAGCATGATTGCTAAATCAATTATCAGTTGTGGAATATGCATAAATAATCTCCTGTCGAATAATTTAAATATCTAATTGCGATATATCTTAGTATAACATAGCCCGAGCCCCGCTTTATAATCGTTATGTGTTGAAAATAAATTGTATGTTTTGTATACATTTATACAAAAAATGGCTCAAAACTATGGACATGGCATTTTCATTTTGGTAAAATAGCGGCAGATTTTTAAGCAGTTACTATGTTTTTGAACAAAAAAGCATAATACTGAGGCTAAGAACAAAACACAATCAAACCTAAGCAAACGCGAATTAAATCAAAGAAAAAGGAGAATCAAGAATGAACGCATTTGTAAACTTCATGAACAACTGGCTTTATCAGCCATACATTGTTCCTCTATTTCTGATTGGTGTAGGTATTTACTTCACAATTAGAACAAAGGCTGTACAGATCAGACTTTTCCCTGAGATGTTCAGGGTTGTTATGGAAAAGCCTGAGAACGAGAACGCTGTATCATCTTTCGGAGCATTGATGGTATCAACAGCATCGAGAGTAGGTACAGGTAACATCATCGGTGTATGTACCGCTATTATCCTCGGTGGACCTGGAGCTATTTTCTGGATGTGGATTACTGCTATTTTCGGTGGCGCTAACGCATTCATCGAGTCAACTCTTGCTCAGATTTACAAGAAGAAGAGAGGCGATGACGGCACATATTATGGCGGCCCTGCTTACTATATGCAGAACGCACTTGGTCAGAGATGGCTTGGAGTTCTCTTCTCAATCCTGATCATTTTCACATATGCTGTTGGATACAATATGCTCGCTGCATATAACCTCCAGTCAACATTCGCTAACTTCAGTTTCTACGGCGATAAGACTCCTGCTATCATCGGAGTTATCCTCGCAATTCTCTTCGCTGCAGTAGTAATCGGCGGAGCTAAGAAGCTGACAAAGGTAACAGAATACCTCGTTCCTATCATGGGAGCAATCTATGTTATTATGGCTATCGTAGTTCTCGTACTCAACGGAAAGAACCTCGGAACAATGTTCGGAATGATCTTCCAGAGCGCGTTTGACTTCAAGTCAATCTTCGGTGGATTCGCAGGATCATGCATCATGTGGGGACTTAAGAGAGGTCTTTACTCCAACGAAGCTGGTATGGGTTCTGCTCCAAATGCTGCTGCAAACGCAGACGTTGCTCACCCAGTTAAGCAGGGACTTGTACAGGCTCTGTCAGTATTCATCGATACACTGCTTATCTGCACAGCTACAGCATTTATGTGCCTCTCATCAATCGGTATTGACTCCGCAGCATATAATGTTGACGGAAGCGCAGACGCTGCAGGATATGTAGGTGATTGTCTTACAGCTTCACTCGGAAGCTTCGGACCTATCTTCATCGCAATTTCGATGTCACTCTTCGCTTTCACAACACTTATCGGTAACTATTCATACTGTGAGGGCTGCTTAGCATTCATTCTCAAGAGAGACATTACTAAGACAGAGGCTCTTATCTTCAGAATCGTTGCTACAGTTGTTGTATTCCTCGGAGCTATCGCATCTGCATCACTTGTATGGAACACTGCAGATATGTGCCAGGGTCTGATGGTAGTTACAAATATTCCTTCAATCGCAATTCTTGGTGGAGTTGCTTGCAAGGCACTTAAGGACTACACAGATCAGAGAAAAGAAGGAAAGGCTCCTGTATTCAAGGCTGCTAATATCGGACTTGACGAGAGCAAGGTTGATTGCTGGAAGTAAAGTAGAAGTAACGCACAGGGCGGACCGTCGGTCCGCCCTATTTTTATTGATTATATTGCTGATATATTGCTGCGTCACGAATTTGAAACACGTCACAGATTACTTCCTAAATTGGTCCTAAGTCGCCAAATTTCCTATGTATATGAAGCCTCAAATGTGCTATACTCTATCTAATATCTACTATGAGTTCAAGATAACAGAAACGGAGTGATATTTTGTTAGGACAGCTTCAAATTAATTATATAATTCCTGTAGCGGCTTGCATTTGCTTTCTGTTTTTCCTTTACTTCGGAAAATCAACCGCAATGAATAATATTTCTGGTTATTTTATTGCCGGAACAATCACGATTCTCTTCATTATTGTGGCAGAGATTTGCGAGCCTAAATTTTCATACCCTAATTATACAACTGTTAATTGGCAGCGCTGGCTATTCTCTATGATGGCTTATATGTTGCGTCCAGCGGTAGCTTATTTCCTTCTTTTGATACAATTTCGAAATGATTCTAATAAGAAGAAGACTTCGCTTATTCTTGCGATACCGCTTATTATAAATGCAATCTTCTTGCTGATTTCGCCATTATGCGGCATTGTATATACTTTTGATGCTGCGAATACATTCAACGGAGGTCCTCTTAGATACCTGCCTTTCGCAGTAGGCTTCATATATCTTTGCTATCTGGTGATTTTCCTTGGAATCTCTTCCAAAAAGAGCAGTGGCAAAGAGTGGACAGTCTTCATTCCAGTCATCATAATGATTGGTATTGCAGTCTATTTGGAATCGTTCCGCAATCTTCTGGGTTCGCTTCCACTTGCATGCATCATCGGTATGATATTCTATTATGTATATTTCTATATGGATTATTATACAAAGGATGCCCTCACTGGAGCTTATCAGCGAAACAAGTTCTATCATGATATCAATCATAACGGCCAAAGATATTTCATCATCTTCGATATGAATGGTCTTAAGCGCATTAACGATGAGCTTGGTCATATATGTGGAGATAATGCACTCAGAAGTTTTGGCCATATAGTTCTTTCCGTATTGCCACCTAAGGCAACTGTCTACCGCACAGGCGGTGATGAATTTGCAATTCTGTATTCACATGCAAACGAGAAAGATGTCCTTGAACTAATAGGGGTAATCGAGAGCAAGACAGATGCAGATTCTCTTCCTTACGGATTCTCGTATGGTTATTCCAGCTTCGATAAGTCCGTGGATTTCAATTCCGCATACAAGGAAGCAGACGTAATGTTATATAAGAACAAGGATAAATTCTGGCAGAAGTACAGAGCGAATTAGACTAACAGAATCAAATTAGGTTAACAAGTTAGATTAACAAGTAAGGTTCAAAAATAAGATTAACAAAACCCGATGAGTGTAGATTCAAACTCATCGGGCTTTTCTTATAAATCATAGCAAGTTCGGAGTGAGAGCGTGTCATCAAGCAAGCCTTGCCTCGCTTGCCTCGCTGACGCCTCGCCTATGCTTCTTGATGCTGCGAATGATATTTGCCTTTCTCTATATACATCGCTTCATCCATTTTTCTCTGGAAGGTCTCCTGATTATCTTCTTTCTCGAATTTCGCATATCCCATGGATACTCTCAAGGCGAAAGGTTCTGCACCAGTCTGATTAAATTGCTCGAGCCTATCACTTATTTCGTCCATCACAGCGCGGACATCTCTGTCCTCAACATCCGGAAGAAGCATTATGAATTCATCGCCTGAATATCGAATTACAATGCCGCTTCTTGGCATAGACTTAAGTAGCAAATCTCCCATCCAGCGGATTGCGCGATCTCCCGCATTATGTCCATAGGTATCATTTATCTTCTTGAAATCATTTACATCCATCATAATTCCATGAAGCGAGCCTCTGTATGCATTCTCCCTCTTGGTGAGCACACCATTCAGGTATCTTCGGTTAAGAAGACCTGAGAGCGCATCCATATAAGAATTCTCCGCATATATTTGCATCTGTACAAATATCAGGCCTATTGTCACAGATATGAAGGATGTTGTTATTCCATAGAATATAAGCTGCAAGATTGCCCCTGCAAAGCAAGGAACTACGAAATACAGCACTGGGAAGAAGTGAAGTCTGAGCTTCTGCGTATCGGAGCTGTATACAAGATAGATGCTGTAGACAATATATATCACAAGTGATATATAACCGATGATAATACCGTTCTCCCTATGATATACATTACTCTCCGATACAGTGAACATAAGGCCTGTACCGAAGGCGTTGAGAATAAGGGCTGTAATTTCAATTGCCCACGGAATAATCACTAATCTTATGTTACGAGTAATCTTATCGAAGCTCTTATAAATATAAAGTAATACGTAAAGACACCACAGAAGCCCTATGCTAACGGTGCTGGCATAACTTATACTATTTGACAAATAGTTAAGCAGTCGGCCCGCCGGCATATCCTGCCCTTCCACAAGGAATGAAATCGTCTCCCATGTTGCTCCGAGCATGGTCAGAATTATCATTCCGTCATATATTCTATCTTTGGTTCTGGTGCTTTCTCTATGCTTACGCCTGGTAACAAGGAGATAGCTCATCATCAATAAGCTTATCCCGTTAGCGGCGATTATTTCTTTCAAATCAACCAATTGATTCACTCAGCTTTCAATGTTTCAATTTATCAATATTACAATGTTTCAATAAATCACTTATGCCTTTGCTGCGAATATTCTATCGAGTACCTTCGCAATATCCTCCATGCTGATAGGCTTAGCGATATGCGCATTCATGCCCGCCTCGATGGATTTAATCCTGTCTTCTTCAAAAGCATTTGCGGTCATAGCAACGATTGGGATATTCGCTTTTCTATTATTTGTCAGCGTGCGTATCTCCCTTGTTGCGGTATAGCCGTCCATCTTAGGCATTTGAATATCCATAAAAATCAAATCATATTTGTCCTCATCTGCATGGTACATGATCTCGACGGCCTCTGCTCCATCTGATGCAGTATCTACTTCCATGCCGGCATCCTCGAGTATTGCGGTAGCAATTTCACTGTTAAGCTCGTTGTCCTCTACAAGAAGAACATGCTTGCCGCTATAATCGTAGCGTACCTTTTCCTGCTCTTTGGTAATCTCGTCATCGTCCCTCTTAGTCAGAACGCTTCTTAATTCGGACATGAAAAGTGGCTTAGATACGAAGGCTGTAACTCCTGCTTCTCTTGCCTCTGCTTCGAAATCCGCCCAATCATAAGCGGTAAGTACGATAATTGGTACCTCCTCGCTTATAACCCTGCGAATGCGACGAACCGTCTCGATGCCGTTCATGTCAGGCATCAGATAGTCGATGATATAGACCTTATATTCGTCCTTAATCTCCGAAGCCTCCTGCGCACGAATGACTGCTTCCCTGCCGGATACAGTCCAGTCAGGCCTCATTTCAATATCGCGAAGCATCTGGCTGACGCTTCTGCAGGTATTCAAATCGTCATCTACCACAAGCACTCTTGCGCCTTTGAGATAAGGTATAGGTTCCTTATTCACACGCTCAGTCGCAAGCTTAAGGTCTAATGTAACCGTAAAGATTGAACCTTTGCCTTCCTCACTCTCAACGACTATATCTCCGCCCATCAGGTCTATGATGTTCTTTGTGATAGCCATGCCAAGACCAGTACCCTGAATGCCACTGACAGTTGAGCTATGCTCTCTTGAGAAAGTCTCGAAGATATGCTCCTTGAATTCCTGCGTCATACCTATGCCGGTATCCTTTACAGAAAATTCATAAGTTCTGTAGTGTTCTCTTGTGCTTGGTCTTTCAAGAAGACGAATGATGATGTCGCCGCCCGGCGGTGTATACTTGACAGCATTGCCGATAATATTGATCAGCACCTGATTCAGACGCAGCCTATCTGTGATGACATCCTCATGAACAACATCCTGTGTATCGATATACAGATTCTGATTCTTGGCATTTACAAGTCCTTGAACCATGGTGCGAAGGTCATGCAAAATGTCAGGAATGTGTATTGGCTTCTCGTCAAGCTTGACTGTTCCGCTCTCTATGCGGCTCATATCAAGAATATCGTTGATAAGGCTCAGCAAATGAGTACTTGACGTGCTAATCTTCGCAAGATAATCCTGCACCTGAATTTGATCGTCCATGTGCGTCTGGGCAAGTGCCGTGAAGCCTATAATCGCGTTCATAGGTGTACGGATGTCATGCGACATACTGTTAAGGAAAGTGGACTTCGCCTTATTGGCCTGCTGTGCCGCAGCCAGAGCATTGGACAGCTGTTCATTTTGCTCGAGTTCCTTAGTCTTCTCGAATGTACTATCGCGAGCAACATATAGAACTTCCTTGGCAACACCATTCTCGTCCCTATTCTTTACGATGAAACGCGCCTTATACCAATTTCCTGCAGGATCCTTATATTCAGCCGAAACAGTATTTACATTCTCAAGGCGGCTTGCGAGCGTATTAAGATCTAAGAATTCTCGCATTGAGCCCCGCATCTCAGGAGCCATAAATGCCGTAATAATCTTCTCTTCTACATCATCGAAATTGCCGACCGTTCCTGCAACAGTTCCCATAAGAGGAACGCTGTTGAGTATTTCGTATTTATGTGTGTCAATTTCCGCTCTGAAAATAGTCGAATAGATTGTTGACAGAGCCGAAATAACTTCGGTATGCTCTCTTTCTTGACGAAGCCTTGCCTCTTCGAGCTCGCGCTCTTTTCTTTCTTGTGCACGATGCTCTGCGACAATATCATCGACGCTCTGATAACCAAGTACAGCCTTCATGCCAGGCAGGTCCAGTCTGCTCATCGTATACTGGAAGTGATGCACCTTTCCATCGATGATGCTGCGGTAATAGCCAGAGAATTCGCCCTGCGTTTGAAGAAGATTCTTGACATTATCTGTTTCGAAGGTCTTTCTTATCTCGGTCCTATCCTCAGGACATACCACATTCTCAATCCAATTCTTTCGAATAGCGTCAAATGGGAATTCGTAATCAGGGCCTACGTCAAGAAGTTCCTTGTATCCCTCGTCTAACTTAAGTATTCTTATTGTCCCCTTATCCATATCTGCAAAGTAGACATTCCTGAAATTGCTTGCAAGTCTATCGAAAATCTTGAGTTGCTCTTCCATTTGCTTCTGGTAAACAAGCTCTTTCTCGCGTTGCGCCTTCTCCTCAGCTAAATGCCGAGCGATGATATCGTCAATATTGCGGAAGCCTGCAACAACACAATTGAGATTAGCCAGCTTGAAGTAAGTATAACGATAGTGATGCACCTCGCCATCTATCAAGCCACGATAACTACCAGTATATTCATCTTTATCTGAGAATACCTCACGCAGATGCTTAAGAGAAATGTTATGCCTAACCATCTCACGATCCTCTGGATGGACGCGTTCCTCGATATAGCCTTTGCAAATTCCGTCATAAAGGAATTTCTGATTTACCGTATCGTCTACTTCTTCGGAGATATAGCTATTCATCTTGAGTATGCGAGATGAGCCGTCTTCAAGATTGATCCAGAATACATTCTGATAATCTCGAGAAAGTACATTGATGATTGCCTGGCTCTTTTCCTCGTCTACCTTCTCAACAGCGAAAATAACATGGCAAAGCTCACCATACTCGTCCTCATCTTCTGCGAAGAAATGCAGTCTGCATGTTTCTGCAGCATAAGACAGGAACTCCATCATGATGTGATTCTTGTCTGCCAAACGCTCCTTGAGAGTGCTTCTGTCCACAAATTGCAGTGCCTCTCCTAAGCTCCATTTCGAAGAAAGTGCGGTGATAATACGCTTAGAATTGTCGTCATAGTTGTCGGAATTCGGAATAGTAGCCTTATCTATCGACGGTGTGGTCTTGATGGTGCCATAGCGATTCGTTTGAATATTCACTCTGTGCAGTGAGAAGAAAATGCTTGAAATAGCATTATAAGCGTTATACAGGCCCTTTCTATGATGCTCACGCTCGATTCTTACTATAGAATCTATATTCTTGAAAGCCACAACAAGGCGCAGTTCCTCACCTGGCTCAGAAATACGACTGTAACGCGCCGAATAGTATCGAATCTCGTCATCTTCGAGGATGCGGTAATCACAATCAAGATGTTCTCGGCCGTCGGAAAAGATCTCAATCAAAGACTCGCACGAGAGTGTCTCCAAGAAAGTATCTATGTCCTCGCTATATACGCGGTCTTCGGCATAGGTTCTAAGGAGCTTAGAGTATTGAAAGTTCTGCAGGTCACTTGAGATGCCTTTCGTTACGTAACCCTGTAGCTTAATTACATCCGCGCTATCCTCATTAGGCCTTAGCACATATACATTCAGATAATCTGCGGTCAGCGCCGCCAACAAGTCAGTATAATTAAACATGTATTATATTGCCCTTCTATTCTTAGATTGATAAGTTTGACTGCAATTTCGATTGCAATTGTGATTGCGACTTCGATTGCGACTTCGTTACTTTGTTCCGCAGCACAGCTTCAATGTATCCTGCAGTTCTTTAGGATCAATAGGCTTGGTTAAATGATAATTCATACCAACCTCAAGTGTGCGCATACGTTCATCATCGAAGGCGTCTGCTGTCATAGCTATGATAGGAATGCTTGCGGCATCTGGACGATCAAGTGCCCTTATCGTCTTAGTCGCCTCAAGTCCATCCATTATAGGCATACGAACGTCCATCAAGATTACACCATAGGTATTAAGTTCACTTGCGGCAAAAGTATCCACTGCCTCCTGACCATTTGTCGCTTCGGTAATCTTGCATCCGATATTCTCCAGAATAATCCTCGCTACATACGTGTTAATCTCATTATCCTCTACAAGAAGGACATGAAGTCCGTCCAGCGAAGAAGAAGAAGAAGAAGAAGAAGAAGTTATTGATGATGATGCTCCTTTGTCTTCGCTTGCAACGATATCTACGCTCAGCAGCACCGTAAATTCCGATCCCTCGCCAAGCTTACTTTTGACTGAAATTGTGCCATCCATGCTGTCCACAAGGTTCTTTACGATAGAAAGTCCAAGTCCCGTTCCCTTCGTGGCGTTGCTCAAGTCAGAATGCTCTTGCGAGAAAGGCTCGAACAAATGCTGCTGGAATTCTTCGCTCATGCCGATGCCGTTATCACGAACGACAAATTTAATCTTAAGCTTGCCGTCTTCTGTTTCGAGATTCTCAACATTGAACCAGATATCTCCACCCTCTGGAGTGAATTTAACGGCATTTGACAAGAGATTGAAGAAAATCTGATTGAAGCGAAGCTTATCCACAGAAATGGTATATTCCCCTGGGTTAAGCTCGGTGTGGAAGTTGATATCCTTTTCTTTCATCAGAGGCGAAATAACAGTCTCCACGGTAGATAGGAATTCCGAACGAGTCAGATTGCTCTTGTTCAGCACCAGGCCGCCGCTTTCGATACGGCTCATATCAAGAATGTCGTTGATAAGACCCAGAAGGAATTTGCTTGAAATCATCATTTTGTTCAGATAGTCGCGCACGGTATCTGAGACAGGCTCTTTGAGCGCCAATTCGTTCAGATTGATAATGGCATTCATAGGGGTTCTGATATCATGGCTCATACGGGAGAGGAAATCCGTCTTTGCCTTGCTTGCCTCCTGCGCCTTCTCGAGTGACTCTTGAATTATTTGCTGCTGCTCATCCTTCGCCATATCGGAATCCTTAGTAGCGATGAAGTAGAATGCAAGCATCGTAACTATAACCTGACAGAATGGCATGAATGGGAAAATCGTTCCCATAGGGATAACCGAGCCATTAACAAATGCGCCTATCAGTACAACAAGAGAAATCATTGCAGCTCTTATTGCATAACGTTCCTTCTGTTCGTTCTTGCGTATCAATATTATCAGCATATCAATTATTGAATCCGCATAGTAGAAGAAGTTGAGATAGGAATATATGGTGTATAATTGGCCTCTTGCATACATGCCATTATTGTCGAAATAATACAATGCACCTGTAGAAGGTGTCATTATAATCATGACAAGCAGGATTACAATAGGAATTAGCTCTAATATCCTGACCAACTTTCCGAGGGTGCTTCCTACGTAATTACGCACAAATAAGTGCCATATAAATGGAAGTGCTGTATATACTATATAGAAGACAAATGCGACTATGCTCCACTGGCTTACGGTGAGTCCTCCGGAGAGGTGGCAAGCGATAAAAACGCAGTCCGTTATAACATATAGTGCAGTTCCGCCTATAAGAAGCAGCGAATAGTTGCGGCTTGTCTTCTTCGTAACAGCTGTGAAGGATCGAGCCGCAATGATTGCCAAGATAATGATCATGAAGACCGCACTCAGCACATAACTAGATAGTATACTATTCATAATTATTTCCCCTCTTTTCTGAAGATATAGAAAGCATTTCTTTCAATATCCAATTCCGCAATCAGCATACATTAAGCATAAATAATATACTTAATCAAGATATATAATCTCATAAAATCATGCTTTTGGCAACTGATATTCAACGCGAGGATAGTTTTTATATTCATACAGAATTCATACGGAAAGAGGCTGCATCGGTGTCCGATACAGCCTCTCCTTTATGTAGCTTCAAATTTGTATTTTTTTGCAAATTGCATATTGTGTCGCATTTCGATTTACGGTTCGGGGGGATGCATTTCGATTTGCGTTTCGGGTTACTCTGCGATTTGCATTCTCATTATAGATTTAAGTTGCGATTGAGGTCTAATTCTTATTTTCAATTTAATGGCACGAAATTATAGAAACAAATTATTAGAAGTATGGTAGAATCAAGACAAACCTGAACAGAACAAGAATGAACAGGAATGAACAGGAGGAAGAAATGAGAATGCGTAAATTCAAAACAAGATCAAAGATACTCGCTTCGCTGGCGTTAGTATTGCTTATGGTCTTAGGTCTTACTGGATGCGGTAACAATGACAGAGTGAAGGGAACGGTCCTCGGAGACTATGTAATCGAGCTTCCAACAATTACGGAAATCGACTATGACGCTGGCCTTAAGAAAGGCAAAGAAATGTTCGGCAAGTTCGGTTGCTCTGCAATCGGCAAGGTTCTGGACGATGGCGACATGGTTATCGGCCGCTCTTTTGACCTCTACTACAGCAACAACCCTGCTTATGTAATCAGAACGGATGTTGAAGGCTACTATAAAACAGTTGGTCTTGCATACGATAACTTCGACGGAGAGACCTTCGACGTTATTAAAGAGAAAGGCGTAAGCCAAGACGAACTTTTGACTTTGATTTTCTTTACTAACGACATTATGAACGAGAAGGGCCTTTACATCGAGGCAAATATGCGCCCTGAGCAGCCAGAATCTACTGGAATTGTCGCAAGCACAGGCACGAACCCTGACGCAGAGATCAGCCTTTCTTTCCCTGCACTTGTCAGATACCTTGGTGAAAGATGCGCCACCGTTGATGAGGCTGTTGAGCTTGCACAGACACTGAATGTATATGGCATGATTACTGATGATTTCAGCTGGGGCGGAGCCTATTTCTTGGCTGACGAATCCGGTCACTACGGTGTCATGGAGCTCGTTGACAACAAGCTTATTTGGCTCGACGGACAGAATTGCCAGACTAACTACTACCTCAACGACGAATACAAGGATGTTGCAACTATAGGTGCCGGAACAGGCAGATATGACCTTCTTACAAGCGAAATCGGCTCGGTTCAGAGCGAGGACGACATGACAAGTCTTATCAAGAAGGTTAGATATACTCAGATTCGCAGCCCTTATACCAGCCTATTTGATCCACGCAGTGAGTTTACAGGATTCGGCGATGGCTTCGAGGACTTTGGTGGTGCGCTTACGATTGAGATGAGCCAGAGCGATGAGTACAAAGATCAGCTCTACGAAGCAATCGAGCAAAACGAAGCGGCTGAGAGAGATAAAGACATTCAGACGCTTAGAGACGAAGGCACGCAGTGGCTCTCCGTATGGCAGTCGATTTCAAATTGTAACAAGAGAACAATCAAGGCTATCTTCTTCGAAGACGACAATCTGACCTTTGACCTTACGGTTGAATAGTAGAATAGTAGAATAGTAGAATAGTTGAATAGTTGAATTGTTGAATTGTTGAATTGTCGAATAGCTGCGCTGAACGATTCTCGCATTCAGCCTTACAGTAGAATATGTGAAAACCCGCCCTGGAAATGCCCGGGCGGGCTTTTTGTTATGATTTGAATTTATGCCTTGTGATATTTGACTCCTCTACCAGTTCCTGAAATATACACTATCTTTTCTGATACGAGCTCGTTTAAGATATTGCGTATTTTACTTTTTCCAAATGGCAGTTCTGTAGCAAGTTCTCCCATAGATTTCCCCTCTTCCATGGATAGTGTTCCGAATACAATAGCCTTATCACCTTTTAAATTCGTGTTTGATTGAAGAAGTGGCAATGTGACTTTTATTGAATTCTTATAGACATTGAATTCCGGCTTAATTATGCTACTTGCATATTCCTCCTTAATTCTACGCACCCCCGTCCCAAACGTCTCAACCAAGTGTAATCGATAAAAAACATTGCTTATAATTGGGTTTCTTAATTTAGAATAATCTCCTGAAATATATTCTTCAGCAGTCATTCCTGCTGGCAGTCCGCCAGGTGATGAAATTTCAATACGATCATCAAACATGAGAATTCTGATTTGTTCAGGGACATCCCAGGTTCTATGAATAATTGCATTTGCAACGGCTTCTCTGAACGCCTTCTCTGGGATAGATTCTACTGTTTTGCGTAATGTTCCTTCTATAATTTCATATTTATAATTATCTCTAAATATTTCACAGACGCTGTCATATGCAGACAACACGGAAATATTTTCAAAGGTCTTTCTGCTTTTAACAATGCTTATCGAATCGCCAAATCTACATACGTCTATACCTGGAAACGAATTCTTATCTGCCAATATCTCTGCAGCAATATTAAAGCCATCCTTGTCAGAATATAGATTAAGTGTTTTTAGCACATTGCTATCGCAAGCATCTATACCCGCTTCCTGTATGAGCTTATGTTCAAGTATCTTGAAAGTAAGAGACTGTTGATTTGATTTGAGCTCCTCGAAATTCCGATTACTTCCGCTTAGTATCAATCTTGTAAGGTCAATTGTGTCCACTTCAATTGTTGCAGTGCCATTCCGTTTATACGCCTTTGATTTATACATATATGGCTTGTTTGATCCGTTTTCTATGATTAGCTTAATCGTTTCGTTTTCCTCCACGCTGATACGATAATCAGGCTGAGGACTAATTGAATCGTTGATTCTATTCTCTATATCAAGGCAAGCCTGTTCAGGATTATGAACACCTATTACCTCACCATCATCCGATATGCCAAAAATGATAGTTCCACCATCATAATTAGAAAATGCGCTTACCGTCTTTAGAAAAGTGCTTGTTATTGTTTCTTTCAGTTCTAAATTTCTGCTCTCGTTCACTTTATGTATCACCCCCTGCAAATATTGTTACTTCATTATAAATTTGCGCGCGCGCAAAAGCAAGCGCAAATTTTTTTCGCTCGCAAAAAAGCAAGCGCAAAATTTTTATGCGTGCGTAAAAGTAAGCGAAACAGCAAGCGTAAAATTTTGGTGCGTGCGTAAAAGCAAGCACAATCTTTCGCGATACTTCGCACGCAATCTCGCACGGAAACGTAGAGAAGCGCGGCGAGGCGTTGGCCGTAGATGCGATCACGCGTGCTTGAAGCATCTGACAGCAGCGATGAGACACTCTGGCAGCGCTTGGCAGCATCACTGAGACACTTTAATAGCACCGATGGATATTCTTCCACTATCTTGAATATTTATTCAGTGCTCAGAGGCAGGGTTCTGACAAAAATCCGTTCGTTTTTGAAGTAAATCGCCGCTGGCGTGCAAACATGCCAGACTCCAAGCGTCACCCGCCAGCGTGCAAACA
>CAVIGM010000004.1:0-4694 GCA_963642455.1 Anaerovoracaceae bacterium
GCCATACAAAGCAACGATGCTTCCTTGTATCAACCTGTTTGGGTTAGATAATGCTTATGGAAAACTACTTTTGGGAAACAGAAGATAATAATTATACTAAAAAGATCTTTCTGCTTATTATTTATGACATAGTAGATAATAAGCGCAGGAATAAGTTCTTTAAGGAGATGAAGGCTTTCGGATTTCATGTCCAGAAATCGGCATTTGAAGCTTTAGTTAATGATAAATTATTTCATAAACTACAACGCAAAATCCCAAAGCTTATAGACTCTTCCGTAGATAGTGTTAGGATGTACCGTATGACAGGCTATGGAGAGGTGGATTTGTTTGGACAGAATACTAAGATAGAAGCGGAGGATGTAATAATCATATGAGTAAGACAGTGTTATTTTCGCCAATCGGTGGTACAGACCCTATGTCTGAGAAGAATTGCTATGAAGGAGCTTTGCTTCACATATCTCGTCATTACCAGCCGAGTAAGATATATATGTATATGTCAGCTGAGATAGTAGAGAAGCATCACAGTGATAACAGATATCTTTACTGCCTGGATAAGTTATATGAGATAATGGGGCTGGACTACGAGTATGAAATCATAGAACGACCTGAACTTATAGAGGTGCAAAAATTCAATTACTTTTACTTTGAATTCAAAGATATCTTAGAAGGTATTAGAGATGAGATAGGCGAGGAAGGCACACTGCTTTTGAATGTTTCTTCTGGCACACCAGCCATGAAGAGTGCTCTTATGGTTCTTGCCACATTGGGCCAACTTGACTGTAGGACTATTCAGGTCTCTACACCAGAAGGCAAGATGAATGAGCATGCCCATGGCAGAGAAGATTATCGTGATTTGTGGGAATTAAATCCTGATAATGAAGAAGGCGCAACCAATCGCTGCCAGGAAGTGCTTTGCCCAGCTCTTGACATAATACAGCAAGAGAATCATATTAAAAAAATGCTTAATAGCTATGATTATTCTGCAGCTCTGGAGATAGCAAAGGGACTGCCTGCAAAGTATGCGGAGGGCTATATTGACTTGCTTCAGATGGCAGAGCGAAGGGTGCTCTTGGACTTTAGACAGGTGGACAAAATACTGGCTAAGAACAAGCTATATGAGCTGCCAATCAAGTCCAGTGATAACAGGCAATTATTTGAATATGCAATGATGCTCAATATAAAGCTGGATAAGCATGAATACGCAGATTTCATTCGCGCAATTTCGCCACTAATTACTGATTTATTTAAGAAGATTTTGAAAACCCAGCTGAATATTGATGTAGATAGGTATACCAGAAATGGTAAGTGGGATGATACCAAGTTGCAGTCAGACGCAGTTGGAAAAGAAATCAAAAGAATTCTTGATGCAACCTATGATGATCAGGGAGGCTTTAGAGTAGGGCCGGTGTATGCTGCTCACCTAAAGGAAATAGCAGAAGGACTAAAGGCAGATTCTAAGATTATTTCACTTATGCGGGACTTGAGAAAAGTAGAAGAGACACTGAGAAATTCAGCGGCTCATACAATGGTCTCAGTAACGGAAGAATCAATAGCCAATGAATCTGGATTTACTGCAGAGCAGATAATGAAAAAGCTCAAGGCATGCTTTATACATGCTGGAATCAACGTAAAGACCGACCAATGGAGAGACTATGATAGGATGAATGAAATCATTATAGAGCAGATTGATAAGACTAAGCATTAAGAATATCATTCTTCCGATAGGGGACGGAAACCCTGGCTGTATGTTGCAGACAACACTCTTCCCCCACGCGCCAGCTATAAATTTTCTCTATAATCTTCCGCGACAAGATAGCCTCCGCCTATTAGACAGAGCTTTTGGGCGGTGATAAATTTAATTTATCTTAGTGTCTGCTTGGCGGCAAATTCCGTTCAGAATGACATTCAGAAGTAACGCAAATGACATTTGAATAGCGTCAAGGATGAGACGCGCAAAGGCCATTTGAGTCGCACGCAAATGCCATCTAAATGCCGTTCAAATGGAATTCAGACAGCCTGCAAACTGCGCTAAGATACGTAATTTACTCTAATTTATGAAGTGAGATGTATGGAGGATTTATTATGGCAGACAATCAGAAAATGTGGGGCGAACTTGGAATGAACCTCGAGATGCATGACCAGCTTTGCGCAGTACTTCCTGGAGCAATCGGTGATGTATTTATGTCACAGAAGAACAGACCTGAGAAGATGGACTTCTTCGATATGGTACTTGCTGACGTTCACGGAATCAGACCTGCTGAGCTCATCGAATTCCAGAAGCAGGGCGGCAAGGTATTCGGCACCTTCTGTGCGTACGTTCCTGACGAAGTAATTTTTGCAGCAGGCGGAATTGCAACTGGACTTTGCGCTGGTTCACAGTTCTGGGTACCTGGCGGCGAGAGATATCTCCCAGCTAACACTTGCCCACTGATTAAGGCTATGCTTGGCGCAAGATTCGACAAGACTTGCCCATTCTATAGAATCGCAGATATGTATATCGGTGAGAACACTTGCGACGGCAAGAAGAAGGCTTACGAGATTCTCGGCACAGACGTTCCTATTCATGTAATGGATCTCCCACAGATGAAGAGAGACGTTGACGTTGAGAAGTGGGCTTATGAGATTAAGGAGCTCATTAAGGTTGTTGAGAAAACAACAGGCAACAAGGTTACAGAAGAGAATCTTGCTGAGGAGATCAAGGTTATCAACGCTAAGAGAGCAGCTCTCGAGAGACTCTACGGTCTCAGAAAGGCTGACAAGGCTCCAATCAGCGGAACAGATACACTTCTCGTTTCACAGATTGCTTACTACGACGATCCTAAGAGATTCACACAGATGGTTAACGTTCTTTGCGACGAGCTCGAGCAGAGAGTTGCAGACGGCGTAGATGTTGCACCTGGAGCTAAGAGAATTCTCGTTACAGGAACACCTATGGCTATTCCTAACTGGAAAATGCACAACATCATCGAGACATCAGGCGGCGTTGTTGTATGCGAAGAGACTTGCACAGGTACTCGTTACTTCGAGCATCAGGTTGATGAGTCCGGAAAGACTCTTGACGAGATGGTACACAATATTGCTGACAGATATATGCACATCAACTGCGCTTGCTTCACTCCTAACACAGGAAGATTTGATGACATCATCAGACTTGCTAAGGAGTACAAGGTTGACGGCGTAATCGACATTAACCTCAAGTTCTGCACAACTTACGATATCGAGGGATACACACTTGAGCAGAGACTCAACGCAGAGGGAATCAAGCTCCTCGGAATTGAGACTGATTACACAGACAACGACGCTTCACAGATCAAGACAAGAGTTGAGGCATTCATCGAGACACTGGAGTAATAAATGCTGCATTATTATATTTTGTTTCAGAATCACACGGACAGCCAGGCCATGTATCAGGCTTTGAAGAGAAAAGGCTTCAATGTCAGGATTTCCCCGACGCCGCGTGAGTTGAGTGTCTGCTGCGGGGTTTCTCTATTGATCGAGGAGGCAGAAGTTTCCGACATTCGAAGCTACGCAGACGAGAACAAGCTCAGCTATCTTTCAATCGAAGGCCTGAATAACAGCTTCGATAATACGAGACACAAATATGGATAAGGATAAGCAATATGTATTATGTAGGAATTGATATAGGTTCCACAGCTTCTAAGGTCTGCATTCTTTCTAAGGGTGCAGACCCTATTTTCGAAGTGCTGCCAACAGGGTGGAACAGCAAAATCACATCAAGAAATATTCTCTCCGGCCTCGAGCAGAGGATAGGAGATATGTCTAATGCAAAGGTTGTGGCGACAGGCTACGGCCGAATTTCTGTCGAATATGCCGACAAGGTCATCACCGAGATAAGCTGCCACGGCAAGGGCGGATACAAGCTCATCGGAAGAGACTGCTCGATTATCGACATCGGCGGACAGGACACTAAGTTCATTGACGTCAAGAACGGCAAAGCCGTCGATTTTCTCATGAACGACAAATGCGCCGCAGGCACAGGCAAGTTCATAGAGGTAATGGCCAACAGGCTCGGGCTTACGATTGACGAATTGTTCGAGCTTGCCCAGGTAGGAAATCCGATTCCAATCAGCTCGCTTTGCACGGTTTTCGCGGAGTCAGAGGTAATCAACTATATGGGTGAGGGCAGAAAAAAAGAAGACCTCGCGGCGGGCGTGGTCGACTCGGTTGCTCTCAAGGTCGCGACTCTGGTTCAGAGAAAGACTCTTGCAGATACTGTTATATTGACTGGAGGCCTCAGCGCTAATGAATTCTTCGCTGAAAGGCTGTCTGCGAAGCTCGGCAAGACCGTTCTTCCGATGCAAGACGGAAGGTTCGCCGGCGCTTACGGTGCGGCCCTCTTCGCAAGCGAAATGTAGCCGCAACTACTTACAAATAATTCCGCCGCCGATTACTATATCACCGTCATATAGCACAACGGACTGGCCGGATGTTATAGCCCTTTGAGGCTCATCGAATTTAATTATGACTTTATCGCCGCGAGCTTCTGCTGTGCACAGAGCCTCGCGGTGTCTGTATCTTATGCGGGCCTTACAGCGCAGAGGCTCTGCAGGCTTGCTTATTGCAATCCAGTTGAAATCGCAAGCCTCAAGCTCGCTTCTGAATAAATCCTCATTATCCCCGAGAATTACCGCATTCCTTTCGAGGTCGAATGCATAGACATACATCGGCTTCTT
>CAVIGM010000004.1:4869-40911 GCA_963642455.1 Anaerovoracaceae bacterium
ACATCCTGACTCTCCTTCGCCTTCGCATTCGAGAGCCCGAGCTCTGCCGCAATCTGCCTAATCTGCGCCTTGTTATACGAGCCGAGCGGGAAAATCACCTTAGATAGAGTCTCCTGAGAGAGACCGTAGAGGAAATACGACTGATCCTTAGCAAGATCGTCTGCCTTGCGAAGAATGTAGCGAGACTTAGCCTCATCATATTCTACTTTTGCATAATGGCCCGTCGCAATATAGTCGCAATCGAAGTCGAGATAGGAGAATTTGATCTCCTTATTGCAGCGCACACAAGGGTTAGGCGTATGGCCCTCGGCATAGCTCAGCACGAAGTCCGAAATTACAAGCGAGCGAAATTGCTCTCGAAGGTCGAGGCTCTGCCAGCTTATTCCCATTCTCTCGGCAGCGGAGCTTGCAGCACGAAGAAGCCCCGAAGTATCGCCGCTAAGCTCGAAGCTCACGCCGTTAACATCGTAGCCTTTTTCCTTAAGAAGATATGCCGCAACACTTGAGTCGACGCCCCCCGACATGCCCAAGTTAACTCTTTTCATAAATGCCCCCTTGTTGTAAAATAGCTCTATATGTGATTATAACATTTAGGAGAAGCAAATGGACAGAACAATTCAGACTTTATACACTCTTCCGAGTTTCGAGGAGATGGAGAAGATAGTATGCGAGGCTATGGATGATGCAAGAAAAGTAATTCCCTATGGAAAAGTGGCTGATTATATCCCCGAGCTTGGGAAGGTGAGCCCGGACCATCTTGGGATATGCATATACAAGCTTGACGGCGAGAAGCTTATGGTTGGAGAGGCGAATGTGAGATTCACCATGCAGAGCGTTTCGAAGATTATAGCTCTTGCGATAGCCCTCGAGAAATTCGGGCCGACGAAGGTTTTCTCTAAGGTAGGAACTGAGCCATCGGGCGAGGCCTTCAACTCGCTTATTGACCTTGAGCAGAATTCGAGCAAGCCATATAATCCGCTTATCAATTCGGGCTCCTTGGCGGTATATAGTCTGCTTGTGCCTGAGGTAAGCTTCGAGGAAATGCTTGATTTCACAAGGGAAATCGGCTCTGATCCTAATATCGTGCTCGACGAGGCGGCCTTCGAGTCGGAGATGCAGACCTGCTCGAGAAACAAGGCGATTGCTTATCTTCTTGAGAGCAAGGGCATAATCGAGAGCGATGTTATGGAGACTCTGACTCTTTATACCAAGATGTGCTCGCTTAGCGTAACGGCGGAGACTCTTGCGAACATTGGCAAGCTCCTCGCAAGTGACGGTGTATGCCGAGTTACCGAGAAAAGAAAACTTTCAAGCCGTACAGTTCGTATCATCAAGACGCTTATGCTGACCTGCGGGATGTACGATGGCTCGGGTACTTTTGCTATAAAAGTAGGAATCCCTACGAAGTCGGGCGTGGGTGGCGGACTTCTTGCGGTATCTGATAAGCGCGCGGGGATAGGTGTCTTCGGACCGGCACTTGACGAGAAAGGCAATAGCATTGCTGGCTGCAAGCTCCTGCAGGACATTGCGATGAAGCTGAGGCTGAATATTTTCTGGGATCCTGAGTGGGACAAGGAAGACAAGGCCGTTACTCTGTAGGGGAACGATAGTTGCAAATCTTCACAAAAGTCCGACAGAATGGACACTTTAAGGTTTTATACTAGAATATTAGAATTGCTTATTTAGAATTAAATAGAGGTAAATATGAATATTACTGTTTATTGCGGCGCAAGCGTTGGCAACGGCCCTGAATACAAGCAGGCGGCTGTCGAGCTTGGCACATGGATTGGAAAGAATGGACATACCTTGGTATATGGTGGCGGAAGCGTCGGCCTTATGGGAGTTATCGCTGATGCGGTTCTTGCGGCAGGCGGAGAAGCCATAGGAATTACACCGGATTTCTTTATTCAAAGAGAGGTGATTCATAATTCGCTTTCGGCTCTTGAGGTCGTACCGAGCATGTCGGCAAGAAGGGACAGAATGCTTGAGCTTGGCGATGCGTATATTGCGATGCCGGGCGGCATAGGCACGCTTGACGAGATTAGCGAGGCCCTTTCTCTTCGCAAGCTTGGAATTCATAACAAGAAATGTATTTTCCTTAACACCTGCGGCTTCTATGACAAGACCAGAGAGGTTCTTGAAGAAATGGTAGCTAAGGATTTCTACGACAAAGAGCAATTCGAAGATATAGTTTTTGCAAAGGATATACAAGAAATAGATGAAGTATTTATTTAAGAATTATGCTCCGTATAAGAAGATAATTCTGCTGATATTCCTGCTTGTGGTAGGGCAGGCATACTGTGATATGGAGGTTCCGACCTATACAGCAGACCTTATCGATGTGGGCATACAAAACGGAGGCGTAGAGCATATTCTTCCGGAGCAAATTTGCTCGGAGGAATATTTTGCTGTGCGGCTTTTCATGACTGACGAGGAGAAGGAGGCCTTCGATGCTGCCTACGAATCTGATGGCGACAAATATGTGAGAACTCTCGACGATGAAGAGGCTCTTGATGAGCTTGACGAGACGCTGATTGTTCCAATCGTTATTTCGTACCAGCTGCAGACCAATTCCGACGCAACGAACTCGAGCGCCTCGAGCGCCTCGGATCTTTCCGACATGGCAGGCGCATCGGGTGCCTCGGCCGCGTCCGACATGGCAGGCGCTTTTGACCTTTCTGCTATGAGAAAGGAGCTTGACAAGACGATAGACACCATCGGAAGCCAGACACTCAATTCAATGGGCATCGCCTGGGCAAGGCAGTGCGACGAGAAAGCCGGCATGGATATGGAGAAAATCCAGAACGACTATATGTGGAGATGCGGCGGCAAGATGCTTCTCATAACGGTCGTTATGGTTGTCTTTGCGGCTGTCGTATCCTATCTTTCTGCCAAGGTAGGTGCAAATATAGGAAGAACTCTTCGAAAAAGAGTTTTCAATAATATAATGGCTTATTCAAGCTCCGAGATGGACAAATTCCAGACCTCATCTCTTATAACAAGGGCAACTAACGATATTCAGCAGGTTCAAATGGTATCCACGATGATGCTTAGAATGGTGCTGCTTGCGCCGGTTATGGCAGGCTGGGGAATTATCAAGGTAGCACAGACTAAGGCTCATATGAACCTCGTTGTTGTATTAAGTACGATTCTGTTGCTTCTTCTCATTAGCATACTTATGGTTATTGCAATGCCTAAGTTCAAGATAATGCAGAGCCTTGTGGATAAGCTAAATGGAGTATCAAGAGAGATACTTACAGGTATTCCTGTAATAAGAGCTTTCTGCAGAGAGAAGAATGCGGAGGAGCGTTTCGATAAGGCAAATACCGAGCTTATGAAGACGCAGCTTTATGTAAATAGAGTAATGACCTTCCTTTTCCCTGTTATGATGGTGGTTCTCTATGGAACGACAATTGTAATTACCTGGGTTGGAGCTGAGAGAATCGACGCAGGAACGCTGAATGTCGGCGCGATGACAGCCTTTATCACATATACAATGATGGTAATAACATCTTTCCTTATTCTTGCAGGAATGTCGATTATTCTGCCAAGAGCGGGAGTTGCTGCAGAGCGTATAAATGAAGTCCTTGAGACTACGACTAAGATTACGGATGCGGAGAATGCCATCGAGCTTAAGGACTGCAAAGGCCTTGTTAGATTCAATAATGTTTCTTTCAGATATAGCAATGCCGATGAGGATGTCGTTAAGAATATCGACTTCGAAGCTCGCCCAGGCGAGACTACGGCTCTTATCGGAAGCACGGGCTGCGGCAAGACAACTATAGTTAATCTCATTCCGCGTTTCTATGATGTGACAGAGGGCTCTATCACGATAGACGGAATAGATATAAGGGATTATTCAATCAAATCCATCAGGGATGCGATAGGCTATGTTCCTCAGAAAGGCGTGCTTTTCTCTGGAACGATTGCTTCTAATATACGTTTCGGTAATAAAGACGCGACGGATGAAGAGTTGCGCGAATTCGCTCAGATAGCGCAGGCTGAAGATTTTATAGAAGAGAAAGACGACAAATACGAGAGCTTCATTTCGCAGGGAGGCACCAACGTGTCTGGCGGACAGAAGCAGAGGCTATCCATTGCGAGAGCGCTTGCGAAGAGGCCTGCAATTCTGATTTTCGACGATAGCTTCAGTGCGCTTGATATGAAGACAGATGCAAATCTTAGAAAAGAGCTTGCGGACAAATGCAGCGATGCGACTAAGATTATTGTTGCTCAGAGAGTTGGAACCATACTCCACGCTGAGCAGATTATTGTGCTTGACGACGGAGAGATTGTCGGCAAGGGCACTCACAAGGAACTTATGGAGAGCTGTGCTGTATATAGGCAGATTGCTGAATCACAGCTGTCTCAGATGGAATTGGAGGGAATGTAATGGCTGAAGATAAGAGAAAACAGTACAAGCAGACCTCCAGGAGAAGAGGCATGCGTGGAGGCCACGGGCCAGGGCCAGTCGAGAAGCCTAAGAACATGGGCAAGGCGATTAAGGATATCGCAAGGTATATTGCAAGATATAAATTCGCAATCATAATAACAATGCTCTTTGCGGTGCTCGCTACGGTATTTGAAACAGTAGGGCCTAAGGTCATGGGCAAGGCGACAACCGAGCTTGCGGAGGGCCTCACAAGGAAGATTCAAGGAACGGGCGGCATTGATTTCGATGCGATTAAGCAAATCCTTATAATGACAGCCGTGCTCTATTTCATAGGAGCCTTCTTCCAGTTCTTGCAGGGCTGGATAATGACACACATAACTCAGAAATTCGTGTTCGAGCTTCGTAAGGACATCTCGGAGAAAATCAACAGGATGCCTATGAAGTATTTCGAGAGCGTGCCTTACGGCGAGGTTCTGTCAAGAATTACCAACGACGTAGATACTCTCGGCAACGGCCTTAACCAGAGCATAACGGACATCATAACTTCGGTTGCAACGGTTATAGGAACCATAGTGATGATGCTCACAATTTCGCCTCTGATGACGGGAATAGCTGTTATTATTATTCCGCTTTCGGCTGTTGTGCTTGCTATCATTATGAAATTCTCGCAGAAGTACTTCCGTGCTCAGCAGGAATATCTTGGTATCGTTAACGGACAGGTTGAAGAGAATTTCGCAGGGCACATGGTAATAAAGGCTTTCAATAAGGAAGCTGATATCAACGAGGAATTCGATAAGGCGAACGATGTTCTCTATGATTCGGCATGGAAATCCCAAGCAATAGCAGGACTTATGCAGCCTCTTATGAGCTTCGTTGGAAATCTCGGCTATGTAGGCGTGGCTATTTCGGGTGGACTTCTTGCGATTAGAAATGTCATCGGAGTAGGCGACATTCAGGCTTTCATTCAGTATGTCAGAAACCTTTCGGATCCACTTAAGCACCTCGCGCAAATGCTCAACCAGTTCCAGTCGATGGCGGCTGCTGGCGAGAGGGTTTTCGATTTTCTTGAAGAGGAAGAGGAGATTAAGGATGTTGAGGAGACTGCTGATGCGTCGCATATCCATGGAGATGTTGAATTTGACCACGTTCGCTTCGGATATGATGAGCAGGTAGTAATTAAAGACTTCAGCATTAAGGTTAGAGACGGCCAGAAGATAGCTATTGTAGGACCGACCGGAGCCGGAAAGACCACTATCGTTAAGCTTCTTATGAGATTCTATGATGTTAATTCGGGCTCGATTAAGCTTGACGGAATAGATATCAGGGAATTCTCAAGAACCGATCTTCGAAATAATTTCGCGATGGTTCTTCAGGATACTTGGCTCTTTGCCGGAAGCATAATGGAGAATATAAGATACGGCAAGCCTGATGCGACGGATGAAGAGGTCATCGAGGCCGCTAAGACCGCGCACGCTCACCATTTTATAAAGACTCTGCCGGGTGGATATAATATGGTGCTGAACGAGGATGCGACAAATGTATCTGAGGGACAAAGGCAGCTTCTTACTATCGCGAGGGCTATACTTGCGGACAAGGAGGTCCTGATTCTTGACGAGGCGACATCGTCTGTAGATACAAGAACCGAAAGGCGTATTCAGGAGGCTATGGACAATCTGATGAAGGGAAGAACAAGCTTCATCATCGCTCATAGACTGTCGACTATCAAGAACGCAGATGTTATACTTGTAATGAATCAAGGCGACATAATTGAGCAGGGAACACACGAGGAACTGCTCGCAAAAGACGGCTTCTACGCCGACCTATACAATTCGCAATTTGACGACGAAGAGGACTAAGAATCTGAATCAGATTCAGATGCAGAGACAGAATCAGAAGCAGAAACAGAATCAGGCGCAGATGCAGATTCAGAGATAATTAAGGGGAAGATTAAGATGTCAGATTATTCAAAAGAGAAAGCAAGTAATTGCGAGGAAATGGCAGAATATGTCAAGGCCTACGAAAGATGGCTCGCAAGTGAGCTCGTGGATGCCGATACCAAGGCAGAGATAAGAGCTCTTACCGAGGATTCTGCTAACGAAGACGAACTGCGAAATCGCTTCGAGACCATGCTGAGCTTCGGCACATCAGGCCTCAGAGGACTCATGAGAGCCGGCCTTAACGGTATGAATGTATATACAGTTCGCCACGCAACACAGGGAATGGCGAACCTCATTCTAAGCGCGGACAAGTCCGAAGGCGAGGGCGTTGTTATTGCCCATGACTCACGAAACAACAGCGAACTTTTTGCAAAAGAGACAGCCAGAGTCCTTGCGGCTAACGGAATTACTGTCTACTTCTTCGATGCACTTCGACCTACACCGGAACTTTCTTTTGCGATAAGAGAATTGCACGCAATTGCAGGTGTCAACATCACCGCAAGTCACAACCCTAAGGAATACAACGGCTACAAGGCTTATTGGGCTGACGGAGCGCAGCTTAGCCCTGAGCATGCGAGCGTAGTTGCGGCCGAATTCGAGAAAGTCGACTTCTTTGATGGTGTTAAGCTTATGGATTTCGATAAGGCGCTTGATTCGGGAATTATTAAGCTTGTCGGCGCTGAGCTTGACGAGAAATATCTTGCTCAAGTGCAGGCGCAATCTGTCGGCAGGGAATTCATCGAGAAGGTGTCGGATTCCTTCAAAATTGTATATACGCCTTTCCATGGGGCAGGCTACAAGCTTGTGCCGGAGATTCTGAGAAGAAACGGCTTCGGCAATATTGTGCTTGTTGAGGAGCAAATGGTAATTGACGGGAATTTTCCGACTGTTGCATCTCCTAATCCTGAGAACAGAGAGGGCTTCGCGCTCGCTCTTGAATATGCGAAGAAGAATAAGGCCGAGCTTGTAATCGGAACGGATCCAGACAGCGACAGATGTGGTGCGGCAGTTCGCATTTCGGACGGCGAGTATATGATTCTCAGCGGCAATCAGATGGGCTGCCTGATGCTCGACTATCTGATTACGGTCAAGAGGGAGCAGGGAAGCTTGCCTGAGAATGCGCTTGCAATCAAGAGCATTGTTACAACAACAATGGCTAACAGAATTTGCGAGGCAAATGGCGTTCATATACAGGAAGTTCTCACCGGCTTCAAATTCATCGGCGAGAAAATGAGCGAGTATGAAGTGACGGGTGAATATAGTTTCATCTTCGGCTTCGAGGAGAGCATCGGCTTCCTTGCAGGAAATTATGCGAGGGACAAGGACGCCGTCGTTGCGGCAATGCTCATGGCAGAACTTGCTTGCTATTACAAATCAAAAGGCATGACCGTATATGAGGGCCTGCAGGCTCTATACGAGAAATATGGATATTTCCGCGAAACAGTTATAAATACTGTCTTTGAAGGCTTCGATGCTCAGGACAAGATGGCGGCTGTGATGACAAGGCTAAGAGCGGATAAACCTCAACGGATCGGCCTTGACATCATAGGCGTGACAGATTATCTCGATGATATACCGGGCTTCACAAAGAGCAATGTGCTCTTCTATAAGTTGTCCGACGGCTGTGCCGTAGCTATCAGGCCGTCAGGCACAGAGCCAAAGGTTAAGACTTACATCTTCGCCCAAGGCAGCAGCGATGCCGAGGCGAAGGCACGCCTCGAACTTGTGCAGTCTGCCGTCGGCGAGCTGCTTAAATAAGGCTTCAGATAATATAAAGGAGGGCAATCTCTGGGTGAGATTGTCCTCTTATTAAATTTCAATAATTCGAGCTCAAATCCTATTTCGAGAAATGCTTGAATAAGACCGCCGTCGGCGAGCTGATTTTTGCAAGCGGCAGCGCAGACATTGGCAGCGTTACTTTTGCAAGGCGAAAGAGAATCGCCGCCGAGTAGCGTAGCGTAATCTGAGTCGCAGCAAAGAAGCGTGTTTAACTGCATGTTTGAGAAAAAAACATATCGAAATCCAAAATATCCTTGCAGTAAGCGGTTTTCTCTTGTTAATATCATTATAGATAATTTGCATATCACTGACGGAAATTATCAACGATTTGCATATTACTGACGGAGTTTATCAGCGAAAGGGGGGCTCGATAAACATGAAGCCGAAGCTCAGGATTCACAAGTCAAGACAAGACCTGTTAAGGTTGTCTCTTTGTGTTGTTCACAAGAATAAACACACGCTTTTCTAATGACGCATTTTGCCCTTGATATAGGGGTGGGATGCGCCTTTTTAATATACAAATTTGAAATGCTCAAACGAGTAGAATACAAAATAGAATAGAATAGAATTGAATTGAATAAAATAGAATAGAATAAAAAGGGGGAAACAAGCATGAAGAAAAGGAAAAGGATTATGTCGCTTGCCATGGTGCTGCTCTTAGTAGCAATGTTGCCGATAACGGCTTTTGCGCAGGAGTACAACATTGATGATGGCGACATTCAGGTGACTGCGAAATCCGACGGAAAGCAGTATGTCACGCAGACGGCGAAAGGCTATACCGATGTTGAGCAGACCACACCAACGGTTATCAAGCAGAATAACTCCGGCACACCAACGACCAACACCATCAGCATCAACGCCGAAGCTGGCAAAACCGCCAAGGTGACACTTGATGGCGTGAACATCGATGTAAGCGGCAATAGTAAGGCTGCTGTATCCACCACAGGCAAGGGTGATGTGACCATTGAACTGGATGGAAACAATACGATCAAGAGCGGCGTAGACCATGCCGGTTTGGAAAAAAACAATGCCGGCAAGCTGACCATCAACGACGCAGACAATAACGGCAGTCTCAATGCTACAGGTGGCGAGAGCAGTGCTGGCATCGGCGGCAGAAGAAGCGGCTACATCAGAGATATCACCATTACGGGCGGCGAAGTTACTGCCACAGGTGGCCTTAACGGTGCTGGCATCGGCGGCGGAGCTGAAGGAGCCGGCAGTTATATTACAATTTCTGGCGGTAAGATCATAGCCACAGGCGGCGAGAACGGTGCCGGCATCGGCGGCGGACAAAAAAGAGATGGGAGTTACATCGTCATTACAGGTGGTGAGGTTATAGCTACAGGTGGCGAGGTTGGCGCTGGCATCGGTGGTGGCAGAAGTGGAGGTGGTTGCAACATTACGATTTCCGGCGGCAAGGTTGTTGCCACAGGTGGCGATTATGGTGCTGGCATCGGCGGTGGAATTTCAGGAACCGGCAGCAATATTACAATTTCCGGCGGCAAGGTTGTTGCAAGGGGCGGATTTGCAGGTGCTGGCATCGGCGGCGGAAAACAAGGTAATGGCAGCAACATCACACTCTCCGGCGGTGAGATTGCGGCCACAGGCGGTCTGTGTGGCGCAGGCATTGGCGGCGGAAACCATAGTAGCGCTCAGAATAATAAAGATATCAAGGTGAGCGGCAATACGCATCTTAAGGTACAGGCCGGCGTGGGAAACACCGAGACGCAAGGCGCAGCAATCGGTAGCGGCGGCTATGATAATAATAGGGTGATCAAAGACACTGCTGAGATCATGCCGGACGTCAACGGACTGGCGGCAACGGGCTATATTTTGTACTATGATCAGGGTGTTGATATGAATGATGCGGATGCAGAGGCAATCGCAGTCATTCGCCACGGCAACACGGGTAAGCATGTATGTACAACGACTGTCACACCGGCGGTGGAAGCTACCTGTACTACCGATGGCAGCACCATAGGTTTGAAGTGCACTTGCGGGGAAATAGAAGTTGAACCGCAAACGGTAAAGGCAACAGGACATATATGGGAAAACGGCAAATGCTCTGTCTGCGGAACACCTAAGCCAGGAACTACCCCTGATTCCATCGACACAGACGCTAAGCCAGTTAAGAACGCTGTTGGTACCACTTCTCCACAGACAGCTGATAACAGCAATATCGTTCTTTGGATGATTCTGCTCCTTGCAAGCGGCGGCGCAGGCATTGGCAGCGTTGCTTTAGCAAGGCGAAAGACAAGCGATGCCGAATAACGAAGCGTAATACGAGTAGATAGAAAAGATTAGAATAGGATAGATAAGAGAAGAATAGAAAAGAAAGAAAAGAATAGATAAGATAAGCAAAGATAGGATAAGAAAGATAAGATAAGGAGGGCAACCCTTGATAGGGATTGTCCTCCTGTTCATTTCCCAAGAACATAAATTCCTACAGATCCTATTTCGAGAAATGCTTATCGAAGGTTCCGTGCACCTTCTCGATTTCGGAAACGGAGATGAAGGCCGAAGGGTCGCAGCCTCGAAGAATTTCGACAGCCTTGTCGACCTCGTGCTTGGTGACGATGATGCTAACCACCTGAGTCTCGGTATCCGTATAAGCTCCTTTTGCCTGCCAATAGGTGATGCCGCGGTCAAGCTTAAGAGTGAGCTCCTTGCTTACATCCATATTCTTAGTATACATAAGAATCTGAATGTAGTGATTCTGCTTGTGGTATTTGTCCATCGCCCAGGAAAGAATCGCAGCAAAGAAAATCGAATATACTGCATTCTCGAGACCGTAGGCAAAGGCGCAAATCGTATAGATGCAGATATTGATTATCATGTTCATGGTGCCCACGCTGAAGCCCGGCTTGGTGGATGAAAGAACCATTCCGATTACATCGCCAGCTCCGCAACCTGCACCGGAGGTGAGAACGAATCCTACGCCAATTCCGCCAAAGACACCTGCAGCTATGCAACCCATAACTTCATTTTCTATAATAGACGAGCTGAATACGGGAATTACTCCTATGAAAAGCGAAAGCACCGTGATAGATATGATCGTTCGGATTAAGAATTTCTTCCCGAGGGATTTCGCGCCAAAGATGAGGACGGGAATATTGATGCCCCAGTAGACGATGCCGAGCCACTCGACGCCCGGAATAGACGGAATATGCAGAATGTTTTCCATGAAGACGGCAATAAGCTGTGCGACGCCCATGGCACCGCTGCAATAAAGATTGAAAGGGGTCACGATGAAATTCATTGCTACAGCGAGCATTGCATTGCCAATGCAGATCATCACTATCTGCTTGCCCATTCTTGTCGAATCTTTAGCGTCGATTGCATCATTGATCTTGCTTAATCTACTCAATTTTCCTACCTCTCGATTCAAGTTATATATGCGAAGTTATATATAAGTTAAATATAAGCTGTATAAATTATAAGTCAAATTTATACAGCCAAGGGATATTATACAACTAAGCACTGCATTGTTAAAGATATAAAAAAAAGCGTAGCGGAAATTCCGCCACGCTTTCTTCTAATCCGTTACTGTTTCGCTTCTGATGTTCGAAGCTTCCTTATGCTTCTTTGTCGAGCTTCTTAGCGTAGAAGTCCTTAACGAGCTCTACTACCTTAGGTGCAAGAAGTGCGAGGGCAATCAGGTTAGGAATTGCCATCAGACCATTGAATGTATCTGCAAGATCCCAGATGAGTCCGAGGTCTAATGTAGCTCCTGCGATTGCAACGAGTGAGTAGAGAATAGTAAATATCTTAATTGACTTCGATCCGAAGAGGAACTCAACGCATCTTGCTCCATACAGTCCCCAGCCGAGTACAGTTGAGAATGCGAAGCAGATAATAGCTACAGCTGCGAAGATTGATACCCAGTTGCCGTAGATTGATGTGAAGCCAGCGATTGTAAGCTCAGCACCTGCTGCCTCGCCATAGTTGAATCCGATGCCGCTGCAGAGAATGATAAGAGCTGTCATTGTGCAGATAACGATTGTGTCAGCAAATACTTCGAATACTCCGAAGAATCCCTGCTTAACAGGATGGTCAACGTCTGCTGTTGCGTGAGCGATTGAGCCTGAACCAAGACCTGCCTCGTTAGAGAAGATACCTCTTGAGATACCTTTCTGCATTGCGATGAACATTCCACCAACTGCACCACCTGTTACAGCGGAAGGATTGAATGCACCTTCAAAGATTGCCTTGAATACTGCAGGAATTGAATCAATTCTTACGATTATTACACCAAGTCCAAGGATGATGTAGAGAATAGCCATAAATGGTACGAGCTTCTCTGTTACAGATCCGAGTCTCTTGATTCCTCCAAGAAGAACAACAAGAAGAGTTATGGTGATAATGATACCGATTATAAGGTTGAATCCGCCGTGGTGGTTAGGATCAATCAGATTGTAGTTAATGAGAGCTGTATCGATTGAAGATACAATTGTATTAACCTGAGTTGTATTACCGATACCGAAACAAGCAATAGCGCCGAATCCAGCGAATGCGTATGCGAGCCAGTGCCAACTCTTGCTGAGACCGTTCTTGATGTAATACATAGGTCCGCCAACATAGTCGCCGTGCTCATTTACTTCTCTATAGTGTACAGCGAGTGTAACTTCTGAGAACTTAGTGCACATTCCGAGCAGGGCCGAAATCCACATCCAGAAAACTGCTCCAGGTCCACCGATTGCGATAGCTCCGGCAACTCCGGCGATGTTTCCTGTTCCTACTGTAGCGGCAAGGGCGGTACATACAGCCTGGAATGGTGTGATAGCGCCTTCCTTCGCCTCTGACTTCTTGAACATCTTTCCAAGAGTAGACTTAATAGCATAACCGAATTTGGTGAACTGGATGCCCTTGTTGCGTATTGTCAGATATGAACCAACGCCGAGGATACATGCCATAGCAGGAACGCCCCATACAATGCCGTTAACTATGGAGTTCACATTTGCAATTGTCTCTAACATAATATTTCTCCTTAATTTCCTTAGTTGTAGCTTCTTAGAATTATTAGAAAAAAGCTTCCTAAATGGGTTGCTTGCGAGTTATGCGCCTCCCAAGCACAAGTGTATGATAATCAATACAATCCGATACGTCAATAAAATATAATGTTTTTTTATGTTCGTTTTGTTATTAACAAACAAACAATTTTGTATTTTTTTGTTTTTTTATGTCAAAAAAACAAAGTGTGGCGCAGCATCCAAGCAAGTGTTAGAATATGAATTGCTATGAATAACAAACTCAAATTACTACTAATTTATCTGCTCTTTGGAACAATCGGAGCTATATCGAGGCTCATCGATATGCCATCGAGCATTATATGTCTTGGAAGAGCGGTTCTCGCAGTTGTGACAATCGCTCTGATTCTTGTTGCGAAGGGTAGGAAGGTCGACTGGAAGGCCGTTCGCCGCAATCTGCCGATTCTTCTCGCCTCGGGCGCTTGCATGTGCATCAACTGGGTTTCTCAATTCGAATCCTTCCGATACACGACAATAGCAACTGCCACGCTTTGCTACTATATGCAGCCGATTTTTTTCATCATAGGCGCCGCACTTGTATATAAAGAGAGGCTCTCATTGAAAAAAGTCCTTTGCATTCTTGTTGCTTTCTCGGGAATGATACTCGTCTCTGGCGTCATAGAGGTGGGGCTCGACCTTGCCGAGCTGAGAGGCGTGCTCTTTGCGATACTCGGAGCGCTTTTCTATGCGACGGTCGTTCTTCTGAACAAGAATCTGCAAGGAATTGATTCTATGGACTCGACCATGATTCAGCTCGCTATAACTTCCGTGATTATGATGCCGTATACCGTGGTGACGGGAGATATTCATAAGATCAACTTCACATTGATAGGAATAATCGCGCTTGTTGTCCTCGGCGTGCTTCATACGGGAATTTCGTATTGCATATATTTCGATACGATAAGAAAGCTCGATGCGCAGTCTGTCGCTATCATCGGCTATGTTGATCCTGTCGAGGCGGTGCTTCTCTCGGCGTTCCTTTTGCATGAGCCGACTAACATATTCACATGGATTGGGGCGCTTATGATTCTGGGTGCAACGGCAATAAGTGAATTATGTATAAAAAAGTGACAAAATGTGACAATAAACGCTATGTTATGGTAAAATATTTAGGATTGTAATTAGAATATTGAAAGGAAATATTATAAATGAAAAAAGATAGAATTCAGTTGATACTCGGAATTATGTTAATCTTCTTTGGCGTCGTTTCCCTGACTGTCGACAAATTCATTTTCGCCTTTGTGGGCTTGTTAGCAGGAATTGCGGTTATCGTTGTCGGCAGAGGAACGGGCTCGTTTAACGAGAGAAGTCAGTATGATAAGGTTATCAAGAACGCGGATATCAGCATAGACAGCCTATATGATCATCTTGCAAATATGGATACGCATCTTGGCAAGTGTTGGCTCTGCGAGCATAAGGATTTCGACGGCAAGATTATTGCTTTCGGACCATCGATTTTCGGAGATATTGTATATATTGCAAGGAATACGAAGAAGAACTATCTCGAAATTAAGCTCATAAGCTCGCCTGCTAAGCTCAAATATGACGAGAGCGATAATTGGAGATTCGACAAGCTTATCGACACTAAGACTGTTGTTGTAAGCCCAAGGAATTATTCGAACTTCGCTTCGTACAAGCTCGTTTCGACTGTTTTTCTAAATGACCTTGTCGAAATCATAGAGACTTACATTGAGAACCCTGCAAAGGCGGCTCCTAAGGAAATCAACAAATTCAACTGCTATATGCACAATAGCAATGACGGATATCTTAGAGACAGTGAGTACAATGAGATTTGCCGAGTTGAGAAGACCGTCAAGCCGTTCAATGTTGAACTCATCGATGAAGAGGGAAGCGTTCTTGCCTCCGTTGTAACAACAAACGAGAATTATTTCGATTTGACGACCGCTACTTTTGAAATGTATGCAGACGGACAGCACTATGCTCATATCAGACACGACCATAAGGCTGCAAGCGATACATATATCATTTCTACTGATGATGGCGAGGAATTTGTTACTAAGTGCTTCATGGCTGTAAGCCGTGCAAATGTATCAGCTAATTTCGTTATAGAAAAAGACGGAAAGAGGCTCGCCGTAATCGGTGGTTCGCCTAAGCTTGAGTTCGAGGACGTTGGTCGTGCGCAGAACGATATCATCTGCAGTATGGATGATGATTACCTTATTCTGTATGCCACAATTCAGCTCTTTATCATGGCCGCAAGCCAGTGGCTCAGATAATTTAATCAGATGTCAGACAGAAGTCAGACAGAAGTCAGAAAGAAGTCAGAAAGAATTCAGTCAGATATTAGACAGAAGTCAAATATAAGAATCGCAGGAATTTGAAGGGAGAATCGAGATGAAAAGAATACTTCTTCCACTTGAAGAAACAGAGCGCAGCTTGAAGGCTCTTGGCAAGCTCAAGCAGCAATATTCACCTGACGAGGTAGAGGTAGTTCTTCTCATGGTTGATGAGAAGATTGGCTATACTACTAACAAGGAAATAAGCGAGCGTGCTGTTGTTGATCTCAATCAGAAGCTTGATCTTGTTGCCAGCGCACTTGACGGCTACAAGGTAATCAAGAAGGCTGATCTTGGTAAAGCAGGCCAGAAGATTATATCTTGCGCTAAAGACTATGGTGTAGATATGATAATGATGGCAAGATCCTCTAAGGACGATATGCGTTATCTTCTCGGAAGAACAACCGAGTATGTTCTTACAAGGGCAAATTGCGATGTCGTTATCGTTTCGGAGACAGAGGGAAGTGACAGAGAATACAGAGGCCTTATATATAGAAAAGCTTCAAGCCTTGTTAATCTCAGAGGCCAGCTTAGCCAGAAGCAGAGCGAGTGCTTAATCCCAAGTGTTTCCGCAGATTGCATCTATCATATCGAGGTAGTAAGAGGCAGAATCAGATTCGTTCATAAATGCTACAATCCGGAGACTCGAAATTGGGATCTTCCTCCTGCAAACGGCGAGGATGAAGCCTTCGATATCACGGCAGGCATGAGTGTTGACATTCCAGTCAAGGCACACAGCGTTGACGGCAAGGCAGACCGCCTCAGAATTGTTAACCGCAATATGAAGACGGAGGCAGTATTTAATTACAGGATTTCCGCAAATACCAAGGAACAATAATATGAATCAGCAGGGGCTTTCGCAAGCCCCTCTTCGAAATTATAGGAGAACCACAGAATCACATGGAGAATCATATAGATAATCTTATGGAGAATCATACGGAGAAGGCCATACTTGCTTCACGCAACAAGGGCAAGATCAAAGAAATAGGAGAAATCCTAAGCAAATATAATATGACAGTCGTTTCGAGAGATGATGCTGGACTTCCGACCGATGAAGTAGAAGAGACCGGAGAGACTTTTGAAGAGAACTCATATATAAAGGCGAAGGCGATTCTCGATATTGCAGGCGTGCCAACCGTTGCGGACGACAGCGGACTTATGGTAGATGCCTTAGATGGAGCACCTGGCGTATATTCTGCAAGATATGCAGGAGAACATTGCACTTACGAGGATAATAACAGGAAGCTTCTTGCCGCTCTTGAGGGCGTGCCCGAAGAGCAAAGAACCGCAAGATTTGTAAGTGTGATCACGATGCTGTGGCCTGATGGACACAAGGTCGTTGCAAGAGGCGAGTGCGAGGGCAGAATTCTGACGGAGGTCAGAGGAGCAGGCGGCTTCGGATACGATCCGATTTTCGTGCCAAATGGATACGATATAAGCTTCGGAGAAATGAGCCCCGAGGAGAAGAACAAGATAAGCCATAGAGCGAAGGCTCTTGAGAAGCTCGAAGCAATTCTCGGATGTGAGAGCAAAGAGCAAGTAAGCAAGAGCGAAATCAAATAGCAAATCGATTCTCGGATGCGAGAACGAGAACAAGATTAAGATTGGAAACAAGTACGCAAGAGCGAACAATCAAGACGAATGGATAAAGACGATAAGCGCAGATCTAAATTTGAAGAAAGGCAGCGACAGAGGCAGCAGGAGTACGAGGACGTTCGAAGCTCTGTCAAAAGACCGATGACGGAAGACGAGCCTAAGCTTAAACTGACATGGAGAAGATTTGTCAGGATGGGTTTTCATGTCTTTAGACAGATTGACGATCCTTATTATGCTGGCTTCGCTTCACAGATTGCATACTTCTTCTTCATGTCAATCGTGCCGTCTCTAATCTTGCTGACACAGATGCTCGGACTTTTCGATATTTCTCTTGATGCCATTACAGGCTGGATACATAGGAATATGGGCAAGCACATGGGCGCTGTTGTCGACAACCTATTCAGCGCAACAAATGTAGACGCGACGAACTTATTCATGGGTATAATTGCTCTTTGGTCTGCATCAAGTCTTGTTTTCTCACTTTCGAGATTGTTCAGCTATACACTGAGCAACGGAAGGTACCGCTTCAGCTTCTTCAAGGAGAGAATAAGAGCAATACCTATCGCTTTATTATCTATAATAATTATCGCAGGTGCTCTTATCGTGCTTGTATATGGTGAGCTGATTTTCAAGCATGTATTCGGGGAGACTATGATGGTTGAACTCATCTTGAGGATGAGCTGGCCCGGATATTTATTCCTATTCTTTGTAATGGCCTACGAAATATATATGATATTGCCGAGGTTCAGAGTTCCGGCAAGATCGATGCTGCCTGGTACTTGCGTGGCAGCCTTCGGACTACTTGCAATTACGGAAATCTATTCAAGATATATTGATTATGCAACTAATTACGACATTCTCTATGGATCTTTCGCAAATATCATCGCTATGCTCTTGTGGTTCTATCTAATTGCATGGGTAATGGAGCTTGGCATGATGTTCAATAAGTCATGGGATATCTATATGGCAAGAGGGCGCTTGTCTCCTAAGAAAATCAAGGCATACATTCTCGACAGTGTAGATGGAGACGAGAAAAGACTGACACATTATTATTATTCGGAAGGTCTTCATATCGACAAAACGGTCAACACCATTGCTGTTAATTTGAGCAGGTATTGCGTTGAAGGCTTCAACGAGGTGAGGGATACTTTCCCAGATAAATACGACGGAGCGCCGGACAGGGAAAGAGACAGTTAACCAAGATAAGCACGGGAAATTTGGAATAAATTCGAGAATTGAGGGTAAATAATGAGAATTCTTTTAATAATAAATCCAAGATCGGGAACAATGCAGGCAGCGAAGATGCTATCAGATATAATTCAAATGTATTCTGATGCGGGCCATCTTACGACGGTTATGATGACAGGCGCAAGAGGAGACGCAACAGAGTTTGTAAAGAAATATCATGACGTAGCTGATATAATCGTCTGCTCCGGTGGAGATGGAACGTATAACGAAATAATGCAAGGCTGCCTCGAATGTGGTCTGGATATTCCAATCGGCTATATCCCATCTGGCAGCACGAATGATTTCGCAGCCTCGGTGGGACTTGCGAAGGGCATACTTGCGGCGGCCGAAAGAACGATAATCGGCAAGCCACGAACCCTCGATGTCGGTAACTTCAACGGAAGATATTTTTCCTATGTTGCATCCTTCGGCGCTTTTACAAGCACATCATACAGCGTTCCGCAGAATCTGAAGAACATGCTCGGGCACATGGCTTATGTGCTGCAGGGCATGAGAGACATCGTCGGAATTAAGTCGATTAAGGCGAGAATCATTTGTGATGAGGGAACACCGAATGAGCAAATCTGTGAGGACGAATACATCTTCGGTGCGGTTTGCAATTCTACTTCCTTCGCGGGAATACTTAAGCTCGACCACTTCGATGTAGATATGAACGACGGGCTGATGGAGGTCCTTCTTGTTAAGACACCAAGAAGCATTGTTGAGCTCAACGACATAGTCGTAAATATGATGGACGGCAAGCTCGACTCCGAGAAGATTGAATTCTTCAGCGCAAGGAATATTAGAGTTGAGATTGAGCCAGGTACACACTGGACGCTTGACGGAGAATATGAAGAGGGTGCTGATACGGTCGAGATTAAGACGGTAAGAAGCGCGGTTAAGCTAATCGTATAGACTGGATGTGCGAATTTTGTCGAATTATGACGAATTGCAACGAATTATAGCGAATTATTGGGAGCAGCGGGAGAGAAATGAAGCTGACATTAGAGCAAAGACAGAGAATAGAGAACGTAGTATATGTGACGATAGGAAACATACTTGCGGCAGGTGCGATTAACCTTATAATTACACCAATGCATCTCTACAATGGCGGTTTTACCGGAATCGCGCAGATTATCAGAACTGTGCTTGTGGATATCATCGGAATTCCGACAATTCCTGGCGTTGATTATCTTGGCATCGTCTATTATGCAATCAATATTCCGCTGTTCGTACTTGGATACAAGGTGCTCGGCAAAAGGTATTGCATAACGTCGATGTTCTCGATAGGAGAGCTCTCCTTGGCAATGGCACTCATTCCCGTAGCCAAAGAGCCGCTTTTCAACAACTATCTTGCGGCCTGCCTTGTCGGCGGAGTAATCGCAGGCATCGGTGCTGGCTTTGTTATGAGAGGCGGAACATCGGGTGGCGGACAGGACATCATCGGCATGGCAATGGCCAAGCTCAAGCCTAACGCTAAGGTTGGAACCGTCGGAATAATCATCAGCTTCTTCGTATATCTGGCTTGCTTCCTGATCTACGATATAGAGATTGTAATTTATTCATTCATCTATTCGACCATAATCAACATTGCGATAGACAGGGTGTTCGTGCAGAACATCAATATGCAGGCGATGATTTTCACCAAGAAAGAGGGAATCTCCAATCTTATAATGACAGAGCTCAAAAGAGGTGTTACAAGATGGGAGGGCGAGGGCGCTTATACCAACGAGACAACTCATGTCCTTGTCGTAATGATTTCCAAATACGAAAGAGGAAGACTCCTCGAGCTTGTTCAAAGCGTGGACCCAAATGCCTTTGTAATGATCAATGAAGGAACCAGCGTCTACGGCAATTTCAGCAAGAGGCTGACAAGCGAAGAGAACATACATAGAAAATATTAGAAAAACGAAAAACGAGGAAATCAGTATCCGCTGACTTCCTCGTTCTATTTTCAGAGCTATTCCTCGAACTATTCTCGATTTGTTCTCGGTCTGTTTCTCGAGCTGTTCTCGATTTGTTCTCGGTCTGTTTCTCGAGCTGTTCTCGATTTGTTCTCGGTCTGCTTCCCAAGCTACTTCTCGAGAACCGCGCGGAGCTTGTCCATATCTGGCTCGAGCTTGATTGGCTCGCCGGCGGCCTTGATGCCGTTCGCCGTATCCTTGAGACCATTTCCCGAAACGATTACCACAACGCTTGCGTCCTTAGGAATCTTGCCCTCGGCGCAGAGCTTCGTAAGACCAGCCATTCCAGTTACGCCGGCCGGCTCGCCGAATACTCCACATTCTCTGCCTGTCACACGCATTGCCTCGAGTATCTCGTCATCACTAACCTCAACTGTAAGACCATTTGATTCAATAATCGCATTGATAGCCTTGTCTGGATTACGAGGAACGCCAACTGCGATTGAATCCGCAAGAGTATCCTCTTCCATTGGTTCCCAAGGCTTGCCAGTCTCAACTGCTCTGTTGATAGGGCAAGTCTTCTCAGCCTGTGCGGAGATAAGTCTTGGAAGCTTATCGATAAGTCCTGCAGCATAAAGATCCTTGAAACCTTTCCATACACCTGCGATAGTGCAGCCGTCGCCTGTCGAAAGAGCCACATAATCAGGAGCCTTCCAAGCGAGCTGCTCGCCTATCTCAAGCGAAACGGTTTTCTTTCCTTCCATGAGATATGGATTGATTGCGGCATTTCTGTTATACCAGCCGTATTCGTCGATTGCGGCCTTAGATAATTCGAAAGTATCCTCGTAGCTACCCTGAACGGAGATTACAGTTGCGCCGAAGATGAGAAGCTGTGCAACCTTGCCGACAGGAGCTCTGCCAGGTACAAAAATATATGATTTAAGTCCTGCAGCTGCTGCGTTTCCTGCAAGTGATGAAGCCGCATTTCCCGTTGATGAGCAGGCGATTTCTGTATAGCCTGCCTCGATAGCCTTGGCAACAGCCATTGAGCTTGCTCTGTCCTTAAGTGAGGCTGTTGGGTTAAGACCATCGTCCTTCAGATAGAGCTTGCCGATGCCGAGCTTAGCAGCCATGCGAGGCTCTTCATATAAAGGCGAGCAGCCAACTCGAAGTGGTGGCTGAGCCGTATCTTCTTCTACAGGGAGAAAAGCCCTGTATCTCCACATCGAACGCTCGTTGCAGTTAGCGAAGAATTCTTTTGTAGCCTTTGTCTTGATGTATTCGTAATCATATACGACATCGAGAATTCCGCCGCATTCGCAGGTCGTTGCGTCAGGCTTAGCTTCATATTCCTTGCCGCACTTGATACAGCGCAGGCATTTAACGTTCTTCATAGTGTTCCTCCTTGAATATCTTAATCTGATATATAGACATATACACACGCATACGGATACGCATACGCACATATATGCACGAAAGCTCGGGGCGTCTCTATAAGCGCGCCAAGCTTGCAAACCAAAATTTATTTTACAATATATCCTCGGAGAATGTCTCTCCTTGTTTCAAAAAAATCCCGATTGTGTTAATATATTCGCATAAATGTTTGGAGAAAGAAAAGAAAGAATATGCTTGAACTAAGAAACATCACGAAAATTTACGAAACGGGAAGTGAGGATGTGCATGCGCTTAGAGGCGTGAGCATCAACTTCAGACCAAATGAATTTGTGTCGATTCTCGGCCAGTCGGGCTGCGGCAAGACCACACTTCTCAACATCATGGGAGGCCTCGACCATTACACTGATGGCGACCTCATTATCAACGGCGTCAGCACGAAGGAATATGAGGATGCCGACTGGGACGCTTATCGAAATCATTCGATAGGCTTCGTTTTCCAGAACTACAACCTGATTCATCATCAGACCGTTCTTTCAAATGTCATGCTTGCCTTGACGCTTTCGGGCGTATCCGAGGAGGAAACAAGAAAAAGAGCGATTGAGGCGCTCGAGGCTGTCGGGCTCGGAGACCAGATTAACAAGAAGCCAGCTCAGATGTCGGGCGGGCAGATGCAGCGTGTTGCAATCGCAAGAGCGCTTATAAATAATCCGGATATTCTCCTTGCGGATGAGCCGACTGGAGCGCTCGATTCCGAGACCAGTATTCAAATTATGTCTATTCTCAAGAAAGTCGCTGAGGATAGGCTTGTTATCATGGTTACTCACAACCCTGAGCTTGCGGCCGAATATTCTACGAGAATCATCAGGCTCGCTGACGGCCTCGTGACGGGGGACTCGAACCCTTATAACGAGGCGGCCGAAGACGCAGCCGCAGACGGAAGCGCTGCAAATCTGAACGCTACCGACGGAGCCGCAGTTGCGAACGCCGCCGCCGCTGGAAGCGCCGCCGAAGCGAACGCAGTCGCCGACGACGGAAGCGGCACGAAGCGCAAGCACGGACACAAATCCGAAAGGCTACGCTCGATGTCGATGAAGACCGCGCTCGGACTTTCACTTAACAACCTGATGACCAAGAAAGCGCGAACAATCCTCACCAGTTTTGCAGGAAGCATAGGAATCATCGGCATTGCACTGATTCTGTCCGTAAGTACGGGCTTCCAGGATTATATCGACCAGATCGAAAACGACACCCTCACAAGCTATCCGCTGACAATCGAATCCGAGACCGCGGACATGTCCTCGATGCTGACAGCTTTCGGTACGTCCGTCGAAGAGAGCAAGGGAGCGAAAAAAGGCGAGGTCAAGGAAATGCAGATGATGTCGAAGATGTTCGCAAGCGTCGGCTCAAATGACCTTACAAGCTTCAAGAATTATCTCGAGAAGAAGGACGACGAAATTGGCGACAATTTCAAATGGATACAGTCGAGCTACGGAGTTGTTCCTCAGGTATATTCGACAAGCTTCAAATACGGAGTTCAGCAGGTGAGCCCGGGCTCTCTCATGTCCTCGTATTTCAATACTTTGCAGCAGACAGCCATGTCTTATTCGAATATGGATGTTTTCTTTGAACTTGTGAACAACGAGAGCATGGTCGAGGAGAACTACAAGGTGCTCAAGGGCGAGTGGCCGACAAAGTACAACGAGGTGGTTCTGGTTTTGCAGGATGAAAAAACACTGAGTGACTATGTCTCGTACAGTCTCGGCCTCAGAGATCCGCAAGAGCTCAAGGATATGGTAAATGCCATGATGAAGGGCGAGCAGGTGTCAAATGAAAGCGAGCCTCTCAAGTGGGACTATGATGATCTTCTGGGCATGGAATTTGCGCTTGTTGCGACAACGGACAAATATAAATACAACAGCGGATATAATGTGTGGGAGGATATGTCCTCTGATGAGGCGTACATGAAGGAGCTTATCAATAATTCCGAGAAGCTTAAGATTACTTGCATTGCATGCCCTAATCCGGACAATACCTCGGCTACGGCCTCATCGGGAATCGGTTATCTGCCTGAGCTTACAGAGCATATCATAGACAGCGCCGCTGATACTGACATCGTTAAGCAGCAGCTTGCGAACAAGGACGTGGATGTCTTTAGCGGTAAGACTTTCGAGGATTTGAAAAATAATACAAATTCTGAGCTTGGCTTCGGCGATATGATTTCGATTGATGAGGCGAAGCTTGCATCGGCACTTGGCGGCAATCTCAGTGAGGATGCAATTAAGAAATTGATAGAAGATAATACAAAGAATGCGCTTAAGGATATTGACCCTACGCCTATTGCACAGGCTGTTGTTGAGGATTTGACTACGCAGCTTACTGCAGTCAACACAAGCCTCGCTACCAATTATGGTGACTCAAGTGGAAAAGTTACTATCACGGATAAGGCGATTGTCGGGAATACAGTGCAGAGCAATTACAGCAAAGGTCAATACAGTGCGATTGTAAATAAGCTTCTGGATAAATATGCGACCAAGCTTACTGCAGAATTCGAGGCTAATGACATGAGCCTTACATCCGCACAAATCATGACCCTCATGGGTGAGACTTTGAAGGATAAGGAGAATACAAGCCTTGTTTCTGATTATGCAACAGGACTTGCAATTCAGCAGACCGCCGGCAATGTCCCAACAGCAATGGCTAATCTTGCGCTCAAGATGGGAAGCATGTTCAATGTCGATCCATCCGGAATTGCTGATGCCTTTACAATGACAATGGATGAGGACGAGCTTACAAGGCTTATTTCGTCCTCGATGTCGAGTAGCTCAAGTTCAAGCTACGGACAGAACCTAAGAAGCCTCGGATATGCGGAATATGACAACCCATACAGAATGCTTTTCTATCTGAAAGATTTCGACGCAAAAGAGAATTTCATGGACTTCATTGACGAATATAACGATGAAATGAAGGCTTCGGACCAGGATGATAAGGTAATTAACTATACCGACTATACTGGCATCATGATGAAATCCGTCAAGAAGATAACCAACAGCGTAAGCTATGTTCTGATTGCCTTTGTAGCGATTTCTCTAATCGTTTCGTCGATAATGATAGGGGTAATCACGTATATTTCGGTACTCGAAAGGACGAAGGAAATCGGAATTCTGCGTGCGATTGGAGCCTCGAAGAAAGACATTTCGAGAATCTTCAATGCGGAGACGATTATCGTCGGCTTCTGCGCAGGCCTCATTGGAATCATAGTATCGCTGCTTCTTCTGATACCGATTAACGCAATACTGTATAAGCTGACTGCGATTGCGACACTTAAGGCTAAGCTGCCTGTAGTAAGCGCCTTTATACTTGTTGCTATCAGCGTGATGCTGACCTTCATCGCAGGCCTCATTCCATCTGGCATGGCGGCAAAGAAGGATCCGGTCGAAGCGCTAAGAACGGAGTAGATGGCGCGACAAAGGCCCTTCAAGCAACAAGCGTCGCGCCCAGTGGCGAAAAAGGAGGACGAATTCGTCCTCCTTTTCGGTGTTATTGATGTATTAACTTCAATTATTTATTTAGCTGCAACAGCCTCGTTGAATGCGGTAATCAGCTTGTCGATTTCGGCAGCCTGCTTCTGAACATCTTCGAAGTAGGTTCCGTACCACTGTGCATTCAGATCCTCTGAAGTCTTGCCCTGCTGCTCAACCCATGTGTAGTACTTGAGGTTGTGAACTCTCTTGCGCTCTGGGTATGTGAGCTCGAGCATATTGTCAGTCTTAATGCAAGCGATGTGCTTAGTGTAGTCTACAGCAGCCTTCTCGTGGCTGTAAGCTCCGTCTCTTGCCTCGAGCTCTGCGATTCTGCTCTGATACATTACTACGGAGTCTGTAAGAACTGTTCCGATTATATCGTTCTCTGTGAACTCATAGTATTTAGCCATCTTGATGCAGCAGAGAAGGTTAGCTACGCCGCTGATTCCAAGAAGTGCGAGCTGGTCAAGCCACTCTCTGTTAACGCCAAGATCCTTAGCGAGGAAGTCGCGACCTTCAGGGTCGTTGAAGAGTCTGATAAGCTCCTTGCTGTCCTGATCGTGAATTCCGATAATGATGTCTGTTTTCTTAACATCGTGAATCCATGGAACGTGCTTGTCGCCGATACCCTCGATGTCGTGCTCGCCAAAACCATTCTCAAGAAGTGTAGGGCACTCGATGGCCTCGCCTGCACCAAGCTTAAGTGTTGGGAATTCTTCCTTGAGCTTGTCGCCTGCGCCGATAGTTCCAGCTGAACCTGTTGTGAAGCAAGCGCCTGCGAATTTGTCGCCAGGCTTCTTAATCATATTGAAGGCTTCAATCATTGCATTACCAGTTACCTCATAATGCCAGAGGTGGTTACCCATCTGCTCGAACTGGTTGAAAATCATATTGCTTGGGTCGAGTGAGAGCTCGTGAGTCTTATCGAAAATCTCCTTAACATTTGATTCTGAGCCAGGTGTTGCGATAACCTCAGCACCGATTGAATGAAGCCAGTCAAATCTCTCTTGGCTCATTCCCTCAGGGAGAATTGCGATAGGGTGAACGCCAAGAAGTGCGCTGTTGAATGCGCCTCCGCGGCAGTAGTTACCTGTTGATGGCCATACAGCCTTATGATATTCGGAGTCATAGTGACCTGTAACAAGCTCAGGAACCAGGCATCCGAAGGAAGCTCCTACCTTGTGGCAGCCTGTTGGGAACCACTTTCCTACGAGTGCAAAAATTCTTGCTTTTACACCTGTAAGTTCCGAAGGAAATTCGATAACGTTAGGTGCTCCGAAAAGTCCGCCGCTTTCCTTAGGCTCGTTGTGCCAGTTAACTCTGAAGAGGTTAACAGGGTCAACGTCCCAAAGACCTGTGTTTGCAAGCTTGTCCTTAATTTCCTGTGGAATTAAAGAAGGGTCCTTCATCTGTGCGAATGTAGGAATAACGATTCCGTTCTCGCGTGCACGATTAATATTGTGCTCAAGACCCTCTTTGTTGATTTCAAGATTAATCATTTGTGTTATGCTCCTTTGACTTTAACTAATATTTCAACTTGGATATTATACAACATCTAACAATAAGTAGCATGTCATTTATATAAAATCTCGCAAATATCCGCAAATATTATATAGTTGGATATTCAAAATCGCAAGGCGTTATGCTATAATAACACCAAATTCAAAACAAGAAAGAGGTATATAGAAATATGGGAAAAGGTAAGCAGAGGCCACCGATGTATAACAGACAGTCGATGGGCTATCAGCAGAATGTATATAAGCAGCAGATGAAGCAGAACAAGGTCGAGATGCCTAAGAAGATCGACATGGACAAGATCACCAAGATCTACAAGTACGGTGGCATTGCATGGCTTGTTCTTTCGATACTGCTTGCGATTTTCGTTACACCTAAGACACTGATTCCAATGGCAATTATCGCAATCGTAGCTGTTGGCGGCATGGTTCTTTATATGCGCAATTACGAGAAGAAATACATTCTCGCATATAAGAAAATGGAAGTTCCTAAGGAATATTTCCTTAAGCAGCTTAAGAAGGGTGGATCGGACGCTAAGTCAATCGCGAAGGTTTCAAAGAGATGGGACAAGATTAAGGTTGACTAATTTGCTAATCAGAATCTATATGGAGGGATGAGCTTAGTTCTCATCCCTTTTTTTCAAAATAATCGGTTCATTACGAACTTTTCGGAGATGAGAACATGAGAATAAGACTCAAACTAAGTCTTGAGAAGGACTATTTAGAGGTGGTTAAGGAAGCGCCGCTAACAATCGAGCAGCTCGCCTCAGAATACAAAGACGAGCTACCCTATACGGTGCTGCTTGCGAATGTGAATAACAGGCATAGAGAGCTCTGGTATTTAATCGAGGACGATTGCACGATCGAGCTCTACGATATAAGGACTGCCTGCGCAGAGAAAACTTACAAGCACAGCCTTGTAATGCTCTATCTTAAGGCCGCCGAGGATGTTCTTGGCGAGGACGAATATGTAACAATCGAGAACTCGCTTAACCAAGGCTTTTACAGCAATATCAGAAGAGAGAGCATAATCACAGAGGAAGAAATTGAAGCAATAAGCACAAGAATGCAGGAGCTTATCGACGCGGATATTCCTTTCGAATTCGGCACCGAGGAGGCGGGAATTGCGGCAAGAAGCTGCGCGAAGCACGACATGCCCGAGAAGGCAAGGCTCATATCCTCTCTTCCAAGCGACTGTCGTGTCGAATACTACAAGCTCTGCGGATATAGGAATTTTTTCTACGGATATATGGTTCCATCGACCAGATATATCAACAGCTTCGAGCTTAGGAAATACAGAAATGGCGTGCTGCTTAGGTTCCCTAATTCAAGAAGCCCCGAGCAAATCCCCGAATACCGAGACGATTATAAGGTCTACGAGGCCTATGCCGACGCGAAGCAGAAAAGAAGAAAATACGATGTTTTCTACCTTGCGGATTTGAACGACAAGATAAGAAACGGGCAGGCCGCCGAGCTTATACGGCAGTGCGAGGACGACCAGCAGAAGGAAATAGTTAAGCTTGCAGATAGGATACTCGAAAGTGGCCGCAGAATCGTAATGATTGCGGGCCCGTCATCAGCGGGCAAGACGACTTTTGCAAAAAAACTCTGCTCATGCTTGCAGAAGGACGGCACAAAGGCGCCCCTCTATCTTGGAACCGACGACTATTTTTTCGAGAGAGGAGAAACGCCTCTTGGCGAGGATGGACAACCGGATTTCGAGGGGCTCAGAGCAATAGACATCAAGCTTTTCGAAGAGCAGATGAATATGCTTATGGCAGGCGAAGAGGTGGATATTCCGGAATTTGACTTCGTCAAAGGCAAGAAGGTCTTCGGCAACAGAATAACAAGAATTGATGACGAGCAGCTTATAGTAATTGAGGGCATACACTGTCTGAATGACGAGCTCAGCAAGGACATGAAGAGGGAGGATCTTTTCAAGATATATATAAGTCCGCTGACAAGGCTCTGCATGGATAGGCATAATGGACTTTCGACTACCGATGTGAGAATGCTCCGAAGAATGATAAGGGATAACAGGACGAGAAATTATACAGCCGCGGCAACTTTGGCTGGCTGGCAGAAGGTCAGAAACGGCGAGGAGAAATATATTTTCCCTTATAGCAATTCGGCGGATGCGGTCTTCAATACGAGCATGGTATACGAGGTCGGTGTGTTGAAGAAATACGCGGAGCCTCTGCTTCGGGAAATTACGGCGCGAGACTCGGAATATGGCGAGGCAAGGAGAATGCTGTATTTCCTTGAACCTTTTGCGGTAATAAGAAAAGACGACGCCGTTCCTGCAAATTCGCTCATCAGGGAGTTCATCGGCGGGCAGAAATTGTAGTTGATTTCGCACGAAATCAAGGCACGAATCCAAGGTGCGAATTCAGAACACGAAATCAAGGCACGAACCCAAGACACGAATTCTGAGCTGATTTCAATAAAAATTAAATCAATTAAGAATATGCCTATGATATAATTAGCACAGAGGATAACTCGCAGGTTTTCACAAGAATTTTCATAAGATAATTCATAAGATATTCCATAAGACAGTTAATTCAATTTTTACAATTTTTAATAAACGGGAGGAAAAGATATGGGACTTATTAAAGCAGCCGTAAAAGCAGGAGCAAGCACTCTTGGAGATCAGTGGCTCGAACTTTTCGCAGCAGATTCACTCGATGACGACACTTTGATGGTTAAGGGAAGTATCAAGACAGGAAAGGGATCAAGCAACAAGCACGGAAGTGAGAACGTTATTTCAAACGGATCCGGACTTCTTGTAAATGACGGACAGTGTGCGATTATCGTAGATCAGGGCGAGATCGTCGAAATGTGCGCAGAGCCTGGCTATTACACATACGACCAGTCGTCTGAGCCATCAATTTTCCAGGGCAACCTTGCAGATTCAGTTTCGGCAGCCTTTGCAACCGCAGTTAAGAGATTCTCTTATGGCGGAGATGCCGCAAAGGATCAGAGAATTTACTACTTCAATACAAAGGAAATCATGGACAACAAGTTCGGAACACCTAATCCTATTCCTTTCAGAGTAGTTGATTCGGCAATCGGATTCGACACAGACGTAAGCCTAAGATGTGCGGGCGTATATTCACTTCGCGTATGCGATCCTATCGCCCTTTACAAGAATATCGCAGGAAATGTTACATCGGACTTCAAGCTCTCGGAGATCGCAGAGCAGCTTAAGGCTGAGTTCATAGGAGCTCTGCAGCCTGCAGTTGCTAAGCTATCGGATCTTGAGCTTAGACCAAGCCAGCTTCCTGCACACGTTGATGAGCTGTGCGAAGCAATCAACGAGAAGCTTGCCGCTAAATGGAAAGAAAAGAGAGGCCTCGAGGTTGTAAGCATTACACTCAATTCCGTAACTCTGCCTGAAGAAGACCAGCAGCTTCTTAAGACCGCTCAGCAGGCTAAGCTCAATGCTTCACCTGAGATGAGAGCAGCACAGCAGGCAGCAGCAACACAGGATGCAATGAGAGCGGCAGCTTCTAATACAGCTGGTGCTGCAGGAGCATTCATGGGAATGGGAATGGCAGGAGCAACAGGAGCAAATGCGCAGGCTGTTTATGAGGCTACTATCGCAGCACAGCAGGCAGCACAGCAAGCTGCTGCACCACAGGCAGCACCACAGACAGGAGCTTCGGCTAATGAAGTTGCTTGTCCATCTTGCGGCGCTAAGATTCCTGCAGGAAGCAAATTCTGCCCAGAATGCGGAGCTAAGTTGCAGTAATTTGACGCTTTATCTGATTCGAATCAATTTCTAATTACGTTACGTATACATCGCTAAATGTGATTGAGAGGGAATAAGCATGTCAGAATTACAAGAATATAAATGCCCCAATTGTGGCGGTGCTCTCAAATTCGAGAGCGGAACGGATACACTCAAATGTCCTTACTGCGGCTCCAAGGTAAACGTTGAGGCTTTTGCAGAGCCTGACCTTGGAACTAAGGAAGACAACTTCAAATGGGAGGACATAGCAAGCGCTCAGTGGGAAGAGGGCGAAACAGACAAGATGAAAGTCTATGTCTGCGATTCCTGCGGCGGCGAGATTATTGCCGACGAGAGTACAGTAGCATCGAAGTGCCCATACTGCGATAACCCCGTAGTAATGAAGGGCAATTTGCAAGGAGACCTTAAGCCAGATTACGTAATTCCTTTCAAGATAGATAAGAAGCAGGCAATGGCTTCATATTACAAGCATCTTCAAGGAAAGAAATTCCTTCCTAAGATTTTCAAGGATCAGAACCACATCGACGAGATGAAGGCAATCTACGTTCCTTTCTGGCTTTTCGACTGTGACGCGGATGCTTCAATCTCCTACGATGCAACGAGAATAAGAACTTGGAGCGATTCGAAGAGGGACTATACGGAGACATCTCACTATCGCATCTACAGAGAAGGCGAGCTCGGCTTCGACAATATCCCGGTTGACGGCTCACTTGCCATGCCGGACGATTTGACTCAGTCCGTAGAGCCATATAATTTCGACGAGGCTGTAGAATTCAAGACGGCATATCTTGCAGGCTATCTTGCAGACAAATACACGGTAGGTGTAAATGATTCAATCGAGATTGCAAATAATAGAGTAAAGCAAAGTGTCGAGGATGCGTTCAGAGCAACCGTGGAGGGATATTCGACAGTCATTACGACAAGCAATTTCGTCAATGTCAAGAAGGGCAAGAGCAAATATGCTCTCTATCCTATCTGGGTTCTCAACACGACTTTCCAAGGCAAGAATTACATCTTCGGCATCAACGGCCAGACCGGAAAGATAGCTGGTAATCTTCCTATGGATAAAGGCGCATATTGGAGATATGTTATTGCTGCAACAGGAATTGCCGGAGCACTGGTACTTGGAATTGAGTACCTGATGTTCTTGCTGTAAGGAGGTGCAATCATGAAGAAGACCATGAGAAAAAGACTCCATATTCTTGCCGTTGCTCTCCTTGTAGCGACGATGCTTGGGGCAAGCTACAGCATAGCTCTCGCAGAGAACGATTATCTTAAGATTCAGGATTTCGCGGAAATTCTCGACCAGACGGAGAAGGAAGAGCTTGAGAATTATCTCGAGACCACATGCCAAGAGAAGCAATTCGATATAGTAATCGTAACTACCAGAGATACCGATATTGATTTGATGTCGACGGCTGACGATTTATATGATGAGAATGATTTCGGCTATGGAGCAAATAAAGACGGCTGTCTGCTCCTTCTGACTGTAGATGATGAAGGACCTTTAGATTATTATATTTCAACGACGGGCTTCGGAATTACAGCACTTACAGACTACGGAATCGACTACCTTGGAAGCACGCTTGTTGATGATTTCAAGGCAAATGGATTAGAGAGTGCTCTTGACAGCTATGCAAGGAACGTCTTTGGACTGTATGATCAGGCTATAGCGGGCGAGCCTTATGATGAACCACCTGCACAATTCAACTGGACATCTTCGATTGGCATGGCGCTTATCTTAGGCCTCATCATTGCACTTGTACTTGCAGGCGGACATAAGAAGCAACTTAAGTCGGTTCGCTTGAAGAGAGCTGCATCTAATTATCTGAGACCGGGAAGCATGAAGGTATCAAGAAGCTCGGATGTCTATATGTACTCAACGGTTACAAGCACCATGCGTGCTGAATCGGAGAGCAGCGGTGGCGGCTCGAGCACACATGTCGGCTCGTCAGGCACAACACACGGCGGCGGTGGCGGAAGCTTTCGATAGTCTTTTATAGCCTTAAGATAAGGCAATTTTATATTTTTACAGGAGACAAATATGGATTACAAAATGACACTAACAAAGGAACAAGAGGCGATTCTCAACGGTTCCGAGGGCGAGGTAAAGGCTCGTGTTATGGAGACACTTATCCGCTACGGAGAACTCTTTGGCGCCGATGCAATGGTTCCAGTAACAAGCGAGTACAACCACCTTGTTACATCTTTCGGACTTAAGGCTATACAGGCTGTATATGACCTTATGGATAAGCTCATCGAGGCAGGCGACGTGTCTAAGCAGAAATTTTCTGTAGACCCAAGACCTCTCGACAAGAACGTACCAAGCAATTTTGCACAGGATTTCGTATTTAAGAAATTCATGTATAGCAAGCAGGATGAATATGAGGCTCAGCTCCATAAGCTCGGACTTATCGACGAGGATTCCTTCACCTGCACCTGCTATATGCCAGAAGTTGGAAATACACCTAAGAAGGGCGAGGTTCTTTCGTGGGCCGAATCCTCAGCCGTTGTATATGCTAACTCGGTACTTGGTGCAAGATGCAACAGAAATTCGGGCATCATCGATTTGATGGGAAGTGTGCTTGGCTTCGTTCCAAGATTCGGCTTCCTTACAGACGAGGGCCGCAAGGCTAAGTGGATTGTTGAGATTAAGACCAGCAAGAAGCCTGAGGCTCAGCTGCTCGGCTCGGCAATCGGAATGAAGGTGCTTGAGGATGTTCCATATATTAAGGGACTTGATAAGTGGCTTGGCACAGAGCTTAACGATGAGGCAAAGACATATCTTAAGGACTTCGGTGCCGCAACAGCTTCGAATGGTGCGGTTGGACTTTATCATGTTGAGAACCTTACACCTGAGGCAGTAGAGCAGGGCGAGAGCCTTATTCTTGAAGGCGCAAAGACCTATGTAATCGACGATGCGGAGCTTCAAAGAGTATATGACGGATATCCTGTTATTTGGAAAAATAAGGATGCTAAGCCTAAGCTCTGCTTCATGGGCTGTCCTCACATGAGCCTTGAGCAGCTTAAGAGCTGGACCGTTAAGCTCGAGAGCGCGCTTAAGCAGTCTTCGGCAACCAAGGTCGTAATTCCTACGGTTTTCACAGCATCACCTGGAGTTATAAAGGAATTTAAGAAGACCGGATATGCAGAGAGATTGGCAAAGACCGGAGTAATCCTTTCGTATATTTGCCCTCTCATGTATATGAATAATCCGCTTTCGGAGAAAATGCCTGTAATCACATCGAGCAACAAGCTGAGAACATATACATCAGCAAGGTATTATACAGACGATGAGATTCTTGAGCAGATTACGAAGGGAGGCAAGTAGTTATGAAAAAATATCAAGGTAGAGTAGTTGCACCGGGAACGGTTACAGCTGAGGCGCTCGTGTCACATCAGGGCTTCAACACACTTGCTTCTTTCCAGAAGGCTCTTCAGTTCGGCGACAAGACAGCAACCTGCGGAGACCAGAACAATACTGATCTTTACGGGAAGAAAATGGCAGGAAAGGCTCTTTGCCTTCCGATGACAATCGGCTCAACAACGGGCGGCCTTGTTCTATATTGCTGCTGCTCGATGCAGAGACAGCCAGCTTGTATGCTTTTCTCAGAGCCTATAGATTCGCTTGCTGCAGCAGGCGCAATACTTGCGGATGTATGGCTTGACGATGTAAGCATGCCAGTAATAGACTCGCTCGGAGAGGATTTCCTGAACGAGGTTAAGGACGGAATGACTATAACTATCAAGGATAACGGAGTAGTAGAAGTTGAATAATATTAAGAGTGCAAAGAAAATACTCATAAGCGGAGGGTCCCGAGGAATCGGGGCCTTTGCGGTTAGACGTTTCGCCGCGATGGGCGCAGTCGTTGCTTTTCTATATAACAAATCACAGGACGAGGCTTTTGCGCTAAGCAAAGAGACCGGAGCTCTTGCCGTTCGCTGCGATGTGTCGAATCCAAGGGCGGTCGAAAGCGCAATGGAGGTAGTGAATGATTACATGGACGGCGAGGTGGACGTGCTTATTTGCAATGCTGGAATCAGCGATTTCGGACTTGTTACGGACATCGGCTACAAGCGCTGGAACGAGGTAATCAACACGAATCTGAACGGTGCATATTATTGCATAGACAAGGTTCTTCCTGGAATGATTAGTGCAAAAAAAGGCAGCATCATTATTGTTTCTTCGATGTGGGGGCAGGTAGGTGCCTCCTGCGAGGTGGCTTATTCCGCATCAAAGGCGGGCTTAATCGGACTTACTAAGGCTCTTGCAAAAGAGCTCGGGCCATCGGGCATTCGCGTGAACTGCATAGCGCCGGGGATGATTGATACTGATATGAATGCCAAGGTCTCTGAGGATGCGGTCCTTGATATAATCGAGGAAACGCCGCTTATGAGAATCGGAAAGCCAGCAGATGTTGTCTCTGCAATGGAATTTCTGGCCTCGGACAAATCCTCCTTCATAACAGGACAGGTCCTTGGCGTGAACGGCGGCTTGGTAATTTAATAATTTGGTTCATCGCCTTAATTGATAATTGAGTTGGCGGTGAAGCCGAAAGGAATGCATTTATGAAACACAGAGAGAAACATATTATAAGATCTGCGGAGGTTGACGCTAAGAACAGGCTCAAACCATCGGCAATAGTTGAGCTTCTTCAGGAAGCCGCTATGCACCATATAGAGGAGCTTCGCCTCGGCAATCGGGAAATGCACGAGAAGGAAAGGAAGGCTTTTGTCATAAGCAGACTGGCGATAGAAACCTATTTGCTCAGCGACGAAGATCGCTGCGAGAACAGTGAATCGAAGAAGCTGATTCCAGGAGAAGGCGACGAAATCGAAATCGTCACTTGGGCCGCAAAGGGCCATGCTGCAAATTTTCCAAGATGCTACGAGATTAGATTTGCAGGCAAGACAATTATCGAAGGCATAGGACTCTGGGCGCTTGTGGACGTCGATACAAAGCGGCTCATTAAATATAAGGATTATTATGCCGACGACAGCTTCACAGAGCCAGAACTTGAGCTCGATATAGCCCTCAAATACAGACTGCCTGAAGGGCTCGATTTCAAAGAAGCTCACAGCTTCAAGGTAATGTATTCGCACACGGATAGCAACGGGCACATGAATAATGTGAAATATATAGATCCGATGTGGGATGCGGTTCCGGGAATTGAGGAAAGAGCCGTCAAGGCCTTCGAAATTCACTATGCACGCGAACTCAGAGCAGGCGATGAAGTCAGAGCACTCGTTGCTGCCGAAGTGGACGCAATCGACACCGAGCCTTCAACTTATTATGTCATCTTCGAATGCGAAGGCGTAATAATGGCTGATTCTAAGTGGGTTCTTGCATAAAGTACGCAAACGCATAAGCCGGTTCACAACTGAATAATATCGATTTAGACGCAAGTTTGACGCAAGGATGATAGCAATAGATGCAATTATCCTTGCTTTTTTGATGCCACAAAAAGTATAGCGCAAAGAGATTAACATCTACTCGCTATAAATTCCGTTCTTAATTTTGCACAAAAGGATAGGAAAAACTATCCTTTCATGCAATTATGGCTACATAAAAAGTGGGGGAAAGTGTCAAATATTACAGAATATTTATTGCATTATGGGGTGTTGTGGAGTAAAATGGGGATACAATCAGACTCAAGATAGGGAAACTGTCTTCAAATTCTCTATGCTTAAGTCGTTAGGA
>CAVIGM010000004.1:40934-65733 GCA_963642455.1 Anaerovoracaceae bacterium
AGGAAAGGCAAATAAATCAAGAAATGTTTACAGGCACATATCAGAACACCTTAGACAGCAAGAATAGAATGATCATTCCATCCAAGTACAGAGACGTACTTGGCGGTCATTGCATGCTGACAAGAGGCTTCGATAAATGCCTTTACATATATTCGATGGAAGATTGGGAGGTGCTTGTCGACAAGATTAAGCAGCTCAAGCAGTCCGATAGAGATGTTAGAAAGTTCATCAGAGAATTTTTCTCTAATACCGAGGAATGCCATTTGGATGCACAGGGCAGAATCCTTATTCCGCAGCATTTGAGAGATTATGCCGGAATCAACAAGGACCTTGTGACAAAGGGCGCTCTCGACAAGATCGAAATTTGGAGCAGCGATGTCCTCGAAGATCCTGAAGGCGAGAACATGATGGACAACGACGAATTCGTTGCTAAGCTCGATATGTACAACCTATAGGAGGCAATATGGAATTCTCACATGTGCCTGTTTTGTACAACGAAGTAATCGAGTCTCTCGATATTAAGCCAGACGGCATCTATATAGATGGAACTGTCGGTGGCGGAGGTCATTCTTCGGGAATATGCGAGAAATTATCCGAGAATGGAAGGCTTATCGCGGTTGATAGAGACACGGCTGCGCTCAATGCGGCAAGCGCGAGGCTCGAAGAATATAAATGCCGCAAGGAATTCATTCACGCTAATTACAGCGACGTAGAGACAATTTCGGAGGTGGCCGGCGGTAAGGTTTCGGGTATTCTGCTCGACCTTGGCGTATCCTCCTTCCAACTCGATAACGCGGAACGCGGCTTTTCGTATATGCATGACGCGGCTATGGATATGCGAATGAACGAAGACGATTTGCTGACTGCCTATGATGTGGTCAATTCCTATTCAGAGGCGGAGCTTACGAGAATTATAAAAGAATATGGCGAAGAGAAATGGGCTTCGAGGATTGCTAAATTCATCGTTACAGAGAGAAAAGAGAAGCCTATCGAAAGAACAGGGCAGCTTGTCGAGATAATCAAGGCGGCGATTCCCGCGGCGGCAAGGCGAGAGGGGCCACACCCTGCGAAGAGGACTTTTCAAGCCATACGAATAGAGGTAAATGCAGAGCTTGAACACCTAAGGAAAGCGGTACAAGAGCTACCGGACCTTCTGGAAGTAGGTGGAAGAATTGCAATAATTACCTTTCATTCGTTGGAGGATAGAATCGTCAAGAACGAATTCGACAGAAGACTTAATCCCTGCACCTGTCCGAAGGAATTTCCGGTATGTGTCTGTGGGAAGGTAAGCGATGTGGCAAAGGTCTACAAGAAGCCACTGATTCCAAGCGCCGAGGAGCTCGAACTTAATCCGAGGTCAAGAAGCGCCAAGCTGAGAGTCCTTGAGAAAATCAGATAAGTTCGACAAGAATCGACAAGAATCGACAAGATTCGATAAGAATCGATAATTTTCGACGATTCTCGACAGACAAGAATCGACAAGAATCGACAAGATTCGACACTATACGTATAACACACTATGGAGGATGCGGAATGTCAAGTGCAGTAGCCACTATCAATTCCATAAAGAACCGAAGCAGATCAGGCAAGACTAAGGCGCAGAGCCACATGAACCGCGTGGTTGCTATTTGCGTGTTCTTTGTTGCTTTGGTAATTTCCTGCATACTGCTTTCGGCCTACTCCGCTAAGCTTCAGCATCAAATCAATCTTCTGCAGAAGCAGAATTCGTGCCTCGAAGCCGAGATCGATTCAATCGAAGGTCAGATAACTGAGGAGACGAAGATCACGACCGTCGAGAAGACTGCAACAGAGAAACTTGGTATGGTGCGCGCTGATTCCGAGAATTGTATAAGCGTTGGAAAGGACGAGACAAAGAAGAACGAGAACCTCGCTGCGACAATCAGAGAAGAAGCATATAATTAGTGCGAATTTTATATGAATATTAAGTGCCATCAACCTATATGTGTTGGTGGCTTTTTTCAAATTGTGGTATAATAATTGACGACTATGCACAAGATGTTGTGTTTTGCAGGAAGGGGCTTATGAAGAGATACGGCAGGTTCTTCGAATTTCTGACTAACGACGAGGACGAGTCAGCTCTTAGAGAAAGAACAAGCTATAAGAATAAGGTAAGACTTGTATGGGGATTCGGTCTGATTCTCCTTGCTCTTCTAATTCTGAGCTTCAGAATGGGCTACTGGCAGATTATCAGGGCTGACGAAATGCGACAGAGGGCCATAGATATTCAGAAGGTCGACTCCGAGATTGATTCTGTAAGAGGCGCCATTTACGACAGGAACGGGAATGTGCTTGCGCAGACAATTACAGAATACGAGCTGTACGGATATACTGAATATATGTATAAGTCCGACAAAATTTCGAGCTTGAAGAAGAACGATACCGTCGAGAAGCTCTCTAAGCTTACGGGCAAGACCGAGGAAGAATGCAAGGAGCTGCTTTCCGGCAAGGAGAATCTTGTGCTTCTTGGCAGCGGAATGACGCAGAAGCAGGTAGATAAGGCAAGAGAATATTGGGACGATAGCATCGTAGTCAAGACCAAGGTCAAGAGATATTATCCAAATGGGGCTTTTGCCGCGCAGGTTCTCGGTAATGTTAATTCGGAGAATACAGGAAGAACGGGCCTCGAATATGAATATAATTCGGTGCTTGCAGGCGTGAACGGAAGAAGCGTCAAGACGACAGACAGCCAAGGTAATACGCTTGCTAACGGCACGAGCAAATACTATAAGGCGAAAGACGGCAATAATATAGTCACAACGATTGACTCGGTGATACAAAGATATACAGAGGATGCTCTTGAATCTGCAATGCAAAGGACCGGAGCAGAATCCATTACCTGCGTCGTTATGAATCCGAAGACAGGCGATGTTCTGGCAATCGCGCAGACTCCTGAATATGATCCTAATAATCCGACAGAGCCTTATGGAGAAGAGGCACTTGCCGAATATAACAAGCTAAGCACCTCAGAGCAGAATGCTTACCTTAGCCAAATGTGGACTTTGAATGCGATAAGCACCATATATGAGCCTGGCTCAACCTTCAAGCTTATTGCTTCATCGATCGGCCTCGAAACAGGCGCTGTCACAGATAGCTCCACATATTATTGCAACGGATCAATAGATGTTGACGGCACCAAGCTGCGCTGCCTTGGACATCATGGAACTCAGAATATTAAAGAAGCCGTTGGACATTCCTGCAACCCTGCTCTTGCAAGAGTTGCCTTAGACATCGGCGTAGATAAATATTATCAGTATCTCAAGCTCTATGGCTTAATGAACAAGACGGGAATTGACCTTCCGGGAGAGACTTTATATGTAAGGGACAAGGAAGGAATCGGCTCAGTTGATCTTGCGACAATGGGCTACGGGCAGGGAGTCGCAGTTACAGCAATGCAGCTTCTTTGTGCCGTAAATGCCATGGGTAATGACGGCATCCTGATGAAGCCTAAGCTTGTTAAGGAGATTAAGGATAACGACGGCAAGACTGTCGAGAAGATTGACGATACCGCTGTAAGGCAGGTCATTTCAAAGGAAACAGCCGACAAGATGCGCGAGATAATGGAATATTATACCGCGGTTGCCGGAGGAACGAAGGCCTATGTTGCGGGCTATAGAGTAGGCGGCAAAACAGGAACTGCCAATATCGCAACGGATGGCGGGTATAGCGAAGCTACCGATGCCTCGTACATTGCGATGGCACCGATGGATGACCCTGTGCTTTCCATTCTTGTCATAGTGCATAAGCCAACGAAGACAGAAGGCGGAAATGGCTCGGCAGGTCCTGTTGTAGCGGAGATTCTCGAGAACTCGCTTGAATATCTTGGAATCGAAAGACAATATACGGATTCCGAGGCTGCAAAACAAGAATCAGCTGAAGTATATGTGCCGGGAGTAACTGGTCTTGACAGCAAGGATGCGATTAAGACGCTTGAGGCAAAGGGCTTCAAGGTAAAGGCTGAGCCAGAGAAAATGCAGAATGAATCCTTTGTGGTTGTCGACCAATATCCGAAGGCTGGAAGCAAGGCAAAGAAGAATTCTACGATATATATTTACAGCGAATAAACCAAACAAACAGAAGGATCGATAAATGAGAGCAATTGATTTAGATTATATTGTCAAAGGAACAGGCGGCAAGCTATATGCGAAGGCGGATGCCGATTATGGAAAGATCGAAAGCGTATCTATAGATTCGAGAACTGCGGGAGAGGGAAGCATTTTTTTCTGCACCATAGGCAAGAAAGTAGACGCGCATAATTTCCTCCCGGATGTCAGGGCAAATTCCTGCCATACTGTCGTTGTGTCGGACCTCGATTGGGCGAATAAGATGCGTGCCTGCCGAGATATGAATGTCATCCTTGTTGAGGACAGCGTCAAGGCTCTCATGGATCTTGCGACAAGATATATGGACGACTGGGCGGAGCTTCCAAGAGTAGCTATAACGGGAAGTGTCGGAAAGACGAGCACCAAGGAATTTACCTATGCTGTTTTGTCGAGCAAATATAAATGCGGCAAGACTCCTGGGAATTTGAACAGCGAATTTGGAATTCCTCTGACCTGCTTCAGCTATCCTGAAGATATAGAAGTTGCGATTTGCGAGATCGGTATAGGCGGAGGCCCGGATATGAGAGAGCTTGTCAGCATCATTAAGCCTGATGCCGCAATCGTTACGAATATCGGCTCTGCGCATCTTGACCATTTCGACAATTCGAGAACCAAGCTTCAGGAGGCTAAGCTTAGAATTACAAGTGGCTTCACGGACGAAGGCTTGCTCGTGGTTAATTCCGACTGCAAATTCTTAGAGCCTGATGAGGTTGCGGCGCATGCCGAAGGGGAATTTGATCTTGTTACCGTCGGAACATCGGAGGCTGCTATGTATAGGCTGTCGGAGCTCTGTGACAGGGGTATCGACGGTGTCAAATGCACTCTGGATATCCGAGGCAAGGGCAGCTTCGAGCTTGCGATTCCGGTTGTCGGGGCACACAATCTCTTCAATGCGGCGGAGGCTGTTGCGATTGGTGATGCCTTTGGCATAGAGCCTGAGGATGCGATTTGCGCGCTTTCGAATGTCAGCCTTGCTGGAAACAGATTGGACATCAGAAGGAATGACCGCTGGGTCGTTATAAATGATACATATAATGCGAGCCCCGAATCGATGAAGGCGGGCATAGACATTCTTGCGGCAAGCGAGGGCAGAAGGCGTGGTGCAATTCTCGGAGATATGTTCGAGCTTGGGGAGAATTCTGAGAAGCTTCACGCGAGTGTCGGTGAATACGCGGCTGCGAAGGGCCTTGATTTTCTAATTACCATAGGTGAGGGCGCAAAAGCAATCGCCGATGGAGCGCAAACGAAAGGCGCAGGCAAAGACATGCTCATTGTTTGCTTCGACTCCAAGAAGGAGGCACTCGAGCGAATACCCGAGATTCTCGAAAGCGGAGATATAGTCTTGGTTAAGGCATCAAGAGGAATGGCGCTTGAGGAAATATCCGAGGCGATTTCCTAATAAGCCTAACAATCCTGATAATCATAACAATCCTGATAATCAGAACAATCAGAACAATCATAACAATACGGAAGAAAGAATATATATAAAGAAAGAAATACACATATAAAGAAAGAGGGACAGAAATGACTGTTACAAGAGCAGTAATCAATTTGGTGATAGCCTTTGCGGTATCATGCGTGGGCACAGGGCTTCTAATACCTGCGCTCAAGAAGAAGCAATTCGGACAATATATTAGAGAGGACGGACCTAAGGCGCATCTTTCCAAGGCGGGAACACCTACAATGGGCGGCCTTGCGATAGTTCTCGGAATTACCGTTTCTTTGTTTTTCTCGAAGAACTTCAACGTGGAGACCGTGGCTATTCTTCTTACAATGTACGCATTTGGAATTATCGGCTTCATAGATGATTATAACAAGATCGCAAAGAAGGAGAACGAGGGCCTCACGCCTAAGCAGAAGATAGTGCTTCAGCTTATATTCGGACTTGCGCTTGCAATCTTCATGATGCTCAAGGAAGGCACTAAGGTACTGATTCCGTTCTTCGGAGTGGAGGTAGATTTCGGAATATTCTATGTGCCATTCATCGTCTTTGTCGAAATCGCTATGGCGAATGCCGTTAATTTGACGGACGGACTTGATGGCCTTGCTTCGAGCACGACTGCCATCGTCGCATTGCTTTTTGCGGCTGTCGGCTGGCTTTCTTTCACCGAAGGAGATACGGCGGTTACAGCATCGGGCCTTGCAATCGCAGGCGCCCTGCTTGGTTTTCTTGTCTATAACAAATATCCTGCGCGCATCTTCATGGGCGATACAGGCTCCATGGCACTTGGCGGCGTTCTGTCAGCTGTCGCTGTTGTCGGCAGGGTGGAATTCCTCCTTTGCATTGCGGGACTTCTCTATGTTCTCGAGGCGCTTTCTGTAATAATACAGGTTGCATATTTCAAGAAAACAGGCGGCAAAAGAATCTTTCGAATGGCGCCACTTCACCACCACTTCGAGCTTGGCGGCTGGAGCGAGGTTAAGGTCGTTACGGTCTTCTCGCTATTTACACTCGTCTGCTGCATCATCGCATACTTCTCTGTAATGTAGGCGGGAGTAAGCAGGACTATATTAAGAACTAAGAACAATAGGCATAGGATTAAGGGAAAATGGATATCGAAAGAATTGAAGCTTATAGGAAATCTTTATCGGGGAAAAGGGTTCTTGTTGTCGGCATGGGCAAGTCCGGCTTTGCGGCAGTTAAGGTGCTGCATGAATTAAATGCATGCGTTACTGTGCAGGATTCAAAGTCTAAGGACAAGCTCGATGATGTAACAAGAGAATACCTTGAGAATGCTGGAATACAGGGCTTCTTCGAAGCAGCACCTGACAAGCCAGCAGATTATGATATATACGTTCTAAGCCCTGGAGTTCCTTGCTATCTTGACTGGATAGTAGAGGCAAGGGATGCAGGCGTCGAGATAATCGGCGAGCTTGAGCTTGGATATAGAATAACAGAAGGCCGCTATGTTGCAATTACGGGCACTAACGGCAAGACGACGACCACTACTCTTGTGGGCGAGATTTTCAAGGCTTCGGGAAGAAAGACTTCTGTAGTCGGAAATATCGGAAATGCTGTTGTGACAGCGGCGATTGAATCAAGCGATGAGGACTGGATGGTTGCCGAGGTAAGCAGTTTCCAGCTTGAGACTGTCAAGGAATTCAGACCGCTTGTGTCTGCTATTCTCAACCTCACACCTGACCACCTTAATAGACACAAGACCATGGAAGCCTATGGCGCAGCTAAGGCCGCAATTCATGCTAAGCAGACAGCCGACGACTATCTTGTAATCAATTACGATGATAAGGCTTGTTACGAGCTTGCTGCGGGCTGCAAGGCAAGGCTTGTGCCATTTAGCAGAAAGACTAAGCTCGATTACGGAGCATATCTTGACGGCGAGAAGCTCATACTTAAGGATGATAATTCCGAGCATCTTATATGCGAGCGCAAAGACCTTCAGATTATTGGAGACCATAATGTCGAGAACGTTCTTGCGGCAGCTGCGATAGCGTATTATGCAGGAATCAAGATGGAAGTAATCAGCCAGGCGATTAAGGATTTCCCTGGCGTTGAACATAGAATTGAATATTGCGGCACCATTGACGGCGTTAAATATTATAACGATTCGAAGGGCACGAATGTAGACGCTGCAATTATCGCGCTTAAGGCTCTTGAAGATAATATCCTGCTTATCGCAGGCGGCGATGGCAAGGCGCAGGATTTCACGGAACTCGCAAAAGCCCTTACGGGCAGGGTGAAGCATCTTGTGCTTCTCGGAAGGGATGCCAAGGACATCGAGAAATGTGCGCTGAAAGAGGGCTTCGACAGCATTTGCTTCTGCAAAACAATGGAAGACTGTGTAAATAAATGCAAGGAGCTTGCTACAGAAGGAGATAAGGTGCTTCTTTCACCGGCTTGTGCAAGCTGGGATATGTATCCAAATTACGAGAAGCGCGGAGAACACTTCAAGACTTGCGTTAAGGCGCTTGATTAGGAGAGACTTTGGGAAATAAGCTAAATGCAGTTGCGGACAAAAGAATAAAGACCTGGGGCTTGCAGCTTAAGGATTGCAATCACATGATTACGCTTTTCGTAATTATCCTGACTGTTTTTGGTGTAATGATGGTTCTTAGCGCAGGCTATTATCAGACTGTGAATCTATCCGAGCCTGATCCCTTCTATTATCTCAAAAGACAGGGAATCTTTGCTGTATCGGGATTCATGTTAATGCTTGGTGTAGCTTGCATTGACTATCATCACTATGCCAAATATTCTTATTTTCTGGCTGGAGTAAGCATACTTCTCTTGCTTGGACTTTTCGCCTTCGGTACCGAGGTCAATGGAGCTACCAGATGGTATTATATTTTCGGCATAATTCCATTTACACCGAGTGAATTCTCCAAGCTCTTTATGATTATCTTCACAGCAAGCTATATTGCATACAAACCCGAGAGGATTAAGAATATAAAGAGCCTTGTGATTCTGTTCGCTGTGATGATAGTGCATGTTGGACTTATTTATAAGCAACCAAATATGTCGACAGCCATTGTCATAGCCTTGATTATGATGGGCATAATGTTCGCGGCGGGTATTCACATTGGATATATTGTTGGATCGGTTGCCACGATTGCTGCACTTGTAACAACTGTGTATTTCGTATTTCCGGATTCTCACTGGCATGCGCGTATCGCTACTTTTCTTAATCCATTTACGGATGCACAAGGAGATGGATATCAGGTATCGCAGGGACTTATCGCCTTAGGAAACGGAGGCCTCTTCGGACTTGGACCAGGAAACAGCGTCGCTAAGAACCTGTATCTTCCTGAGCCACAGAACGATTTTATCCTTGCCATCATAGGAGAGGAACTCGGCTTTATTGGCTATCTAATCCTGCTGCTTGTATATATATGCTTGCTCTTCGTGCTCGTAATGACTGCGGCAAGAGCAAAAGACAGATTGGGCTTCCTTCTTGCGACGGGAGTTGCAGTTATGCTCGGTCTTCAGGTGGCAATCAATATTGCGGTTGTAACCTCGTCGATGCCTGCAACAGGTATCACACTTCCTTTCGTCAGCTACGGAGGCTCGTCACTTTGGTCCTTTATGATTGCGATGGGAATAGCGTTAAATGTGTCAAAAGGTCAAAGTAAACCAAGAAAGGCGAAGAAGAAATGAGAATAATTCTAACCGGGGGATGTACCGGCGGACATATATATCCTGCGCTTGCGATAGGCGACAAATTCAAAGAAATGCACGAAGACTGCGAGATTATCTTTGTTGCCCATGCCTATGGAATGGAGACGACAATCGTGCCGAATGCGGGCTATGAGCTTAAGATTGTTAAGGCGGATTGGTTCAACAGAAGCAGACCTATCACAGTTCCTAAGACGCTGCTTACCACCGCTCAAGGCACAAGAGAAGCTTATAAGATTATGAAGGACTTCAAGCCAGACATCGTAATAAGCACAGGCAGCTTCGTCAGCGTTCCTGTTGTAAGAGCAGCTGTGAAATACGGCGCCCCAATATACATTCAGGAGCAAAATGCCTTCCCTGGTCTATCTAACAAGCTCCTTAGCAAATACGCAAAGAATATTTTTCTTGGATTTGAAAGCGGAAGAGATAAGTTCAGGGAGCCAGAGAAGTGCATATACAGCGGCAATCCTGTAAGAGCAGAATTCCGTGGAAGAGACAGAATTGCAGACAGAAGAGAGCTCGGCATTCCAGAGGATGACATTGTAATTATGGCTTTCGGTGGAAGCCTCGGCTCGGGCACGATTAACGAAATAGGACTTGAGCTTATAAAGAAATATTCGGGTATGCCTGGCGTTAGCCTCTTATTTGGAACCGGCAGAAATTATTACGATGAGCTTAGCGAAAGAATTAAGGCAGAGGGAATCGAGCTTAAGGACAATATTCACATGTCCGCTTATATCGACGGCATGCCAAGATGCTTATCTGCTGCGGATATTGTAATTTCAAGGGCTGGAGCCCTCTCTGTTGCGGAGATAACCATGAGCGGAAGAGCTGCAATCTTCGTACCATCGCCAAATGTCACTGCCGACCACCAATATTTCAACGCAAAGGCCGTTGCCGACGTAGGAGGCGCTTTACTTTATAGAGAGAACGAAGAGACTAAGCTGAATGTGGTAGAGGCTGTCTCAATGCTTAAGGATAATCCTGAGAAAATTCGCGAAATGGAGATAGCCAGCGGAGAGCTTGCTCCTGTGAAGGCAACAGAGATAATTTATAACAAGATAATGCAGGACTATGAAGGAAATTAAAGAAGAGGATCTTAAATACGGGCTTAGCGACGAGGACTATTATGCGGTTGTCGAGGCCAGTGTTGAGGAGCATCGAAACGAGCGAAAGACCAAGAAGAAAAAGACAAAAGTCAAGGTGCCGGTTAAGCCACTTGGCGTTATTCTTGGAATCGCGGCTCTTGTCGGTGCTGTAGTATTCTCGCTGAGCGATTTCTTCGTAATAGACGGAATTGACGTTGAGGGAAATTCCTATTATACGGACGAGGAAATCATTTCCATGGCCCATGCGACGCCCGGTTCGAATCTAATCTACAAGCCGGGGAAGAAGGAGATCATCAACTATTTAGAGAAAAATACATATATTAAGTCGGCCAAGGTTAGGCGCAAATTCCCGTCAACTCTTGTGATTGTAGTTGCGGAGAGGAGGCAGAGCCTTGCCGTCGCTTATGACAACGAATACCTTATACTCGATAGCGAAGGCGTTTTCTTAAGAAAAACAGCAACGGATCCGAAGATTACAATCGTATCGGGAATTAAAGTTAAGACGCTTGAACTTGGAGAAAGGATTACCGTCAAGAATGAGCGCATACTAAGCGATGCTCTCACGCTTATAAATACAATGTTTGAGCAGGATCTGTACTTCAAACGAATCGAGATGGACGAGCTATATATAAATGCGTATATCTATGATTCGCTTGTGTGCAAGGGCACTGTTGAACAGCTGAACGAGGGCATGACGAGCGGCCGTTTGCATAGCATACTCGAGACCCTTTTCGAAAAGGGAATAAAGCGAGGAACTATCGCCTTTTCCGAGGACGGATATGCCTCTTATCAACCAAGTATTTCGTAGTTTTTTGATGATTATAGACACAATCTGTGCTATTATTATGATATATATCCAAAAGGGAGGAATATGAGATGGAATTTGTTTCTGACTTTGTAGCCGAAACCGGAAGTCCTGCTATCATCAAGGTTGTAGGTGTCGGCGGCGGCGGATGTAATGCCGTTAATAGAATGGTTGACGCAAATATTCAGGGCGTTACATTTATTGCAATCAATACAGACAGACAGGCTTTGGCAAAGTGCAAGGCTGAAGTAAAAATACAAATAGGAGAGAAGATTTCGGGAGGAAGAGGCGCAGGTGCTAATCCTGAGATCGGTCAGAAGGCTGCTGAGGAGAGCATGGATGAGATCAAATCACATCTTCAGGATGCTGATATGGTATTCATTACAGCTGGAATGGGCGGCGGCACAGGAACAGGTGCTGCACCTATTATCGCAAAAGTTGCGATGGATTGCGGTGCTCTTACAGTTGCAGTTGTAACTAAGCCTTTCTCCTTTGAAGGAAAGAAGAGATGGAACAGAGCTGCTAAGGGAATTCAGTATCTCAGCAATTTCGTAGACTCACTTGTAATTATTCCAAATGACAAGCTGATTGACTCAAGCGATAAGAGCACAACTATGCTTGACGCTTTCGCAATGGCTGACGATGTACTGAGACTTGGTGTTCAAGGCATCTCGGATATCATTTCTTCAAATAGCTTAATCAACGTAGACTTTGCCGATGTTAAGACCGTTATGGAAGGCAGAGGCATTGCACACATGGGCGTTGGCGAAGGACAAGGCGCAGACAAGGTTAACGATGCAGTTAATAACGCTGTTAACAGCCCTCTCCTTGAGACTTCGATTAAGGGCGCTAAGTCAATTCTGCTATTCATTCGCGGTGGATATGATATGGCTATGCTGGATATCAGCACAATCGCTGAGAGAATACAGAATGAGGGAGATCCTGATGCTAACATCATCTTCGGAGCTGCAATTGAAGAGGATATGAACGAGAAGATTGCAGTTACGATCGTTGCAACAGATTTCGGTTCATCTGGAATAGAACCACAGTCGATTATATCGCCTAAGCACTCTTCAGAGTCAAACAGAACACCTATTAAGCTTGATGGTGGACTTGACGCATACGAAGTAGACTTCGCAGATATTATGAAAAGAGAAGATCAGACAAGCGGTGCAAGCACCTTTGATGTACCTGACTTCCTGAAGTAATTTAATAGATGATCATTCGTATTGATTCCGAGGACAACAAGAAGCTCAAGCTTGTGCGCAAGCTTAGAGCAAGAAAGCATAGAGACGCCGAAGGCAAATATGTCATCGAGGGCATCAATCTTGTTGAAGAAGCTATAAATAAAAGAGCAGACATAGACTTCATTCTTATCTCAGAGGATTTAGTGGTCGATTCAGCGAGGCTCGACATCGAAAGGCTTTCTGAAGAATTCGAAATTTATGAGATAGGAAGGTCAAGCTTCGAGAAGCTATCCGATGCAGAGAACGGTTCGGGCATTCTTGCCGTCGTATCTAAGCCGTCATACTGCAATGAGACAATAGACGAGATGCTCGCTAAGCTTGAAGCCGAGGATAATATCCTTGTTCTTGACAGAATTCAAGATCCTGGGAATATCGGAACGATGATACGCACAGCAGTTGCTGCAGGCTACAGAATGATTCTTTGCAGCAAGGGCACTGTCGATATCTGGTCGACTAAGGTATTAAGAGCAACAGCAGGGATGATTTACAACATCCCTGTATACTATATTGACGAGATAGATGAGCTTATTTCTTTTCTAAGAAAAGCAAGCAAGAAGATATGTGTTACGGTCCTCGAGGATGCGCTGCCATATTACGAAGCAGACATCCGCAAAGGTATAGCCCTTGTAATTGGAAATGAAGGAAATGGCGTTTCGAATGAAATGATTGCCGCAGCGGACGAGAGAATAACGATTCCGATGCGAGGCGAGATTGAATCGCTTAATGCAGCTATTTCCGCGGCGATTCTGATGTATGAAGCAGTACGAAGTAAGTAGGAAAAGAGGTTATTCAAATGGAAAAGAATAGAGCAGATGTAACTATTTGCGGACAGAGCTATGTGCTTTCCAGCGAGAAGAACGAAGAGAAGATTAAGGATATAGCAAGATTTGTAGATGAGGAATTAAGACGCACAAGCAAGGCTCTTAATTGCAATCCTAATTACAAATGTGCAGTTCTTACAGCGCTTAATATTGCTGAGAAGCTCATGGAGAATAGTGAAATGATGCTCAAGCTGCAGACCGAGAATTATCAGCTTGATAATGATGTTAAGCATTATATTCAGCAGTGGGAGAAAGCAAAGAGACAGGTATCCGATGTAAGAGAAGAGATGAGCATGAAGGTCGACAGACAATCGCAGAGCGAGGAAGAATTCAAGGCACTTCAAGACAAGATTACCGAGCTCGACAACGCTTACTTTGATCTGCAGATGGAGAATATGAACCTGAAGAATGAGCTTAAGGTTCTTAAGCAGATGAGAGAGGAAAATGAATTCTAAGATACTTGGACTTCTCGAATTTAATAAGATTAGGACCCTGCTTGAGGCACAGGCGAGCTCGGAATTAGCCAGAGAAAGAATTGCTAAGCTCGAGCCAATGTGCAACAGGCATCAGGTTAAGGATGCATTAACGGAAACTACTGAGGCAGTTTCCGTTATTATGTATAAAGGAAATATTCCTGTCGGCGAAATGGGCAATGTCAAGGAACTTCTTAAGATGGCTCAGCGCGGCAGATGTCTTAGCATGCGCGAGCTTTTATATATCAAGAGAAGCCTTGCTATTACAAGAGAGGTTAAGAACTTTCTTTCTTCGGATATCCCAAGCGGCCTTAAGGTTCTTGCGGAAATTACGGATTTACTTGTGCCTCTTCCAAGACTTGAGAAGGATATAGAGCTTGCGATTCTTTCAGACGATGAGATGGCAGATTCCGCATCGCCTCTTCTTAAATCAATCAGAAGGGATATACGAAATAAGAATGACCAGATAAGAGCGAAGCTATCTAAGCTGACCTCGGGCACAACAAATGCCAAATACCTTCAGGATGCAATAGTTACTATCCGAAACGGAAGATACGTAATTCCTGTTAAGAGAGAATATGCGAATATGTTCCCGGGGCTTGTGCACGACCAGTCCTCGACAGGAGCTACTTTGTTCATCGAGCCGCAGTCCGTTGTTACGATGAATAACGAGCTTAAGGAGCTTGAACTCGCCGAGCAGGCGGAAATAACAAGAATACTTGAACTTTTCTCGAGCAGAGTAGCCGAGCATCATCATGAGATATGGAATAACCAAGATCTTCTTGTCGAGCTTGATTTCATAAATGCCAAGGGCAGATTATCTTATGAGCTTGACGGCAGAGAGCCAAGGATAAATGAGAATGCGTATTTGAAGCTTCGAAACGCAAGACATCCGCTGATTCCTTCGGATAAGGTTGTGCCAATAAATGTTGAGCTTGGAGGCGATTTCTCGACACTTCTTATAACAGGCCCTAATACCGGCGGCAAGACTGTAACTCTTAAGACAATCGGGCTTGCAATTCTTATGGCGCAGAGCGGCCTTCATGTGCCTTGCGATGAGAGCAGCGAACTTCCAATTCTTCGGGAGGTCTTCGCAGATATCGGAGATGAGCAAAGCATCGAGCAGAGCCTCAGCACCTTCTCGTCTCACATGAAAAACATCACCCAAATCTTCGGTTTTGCGGGGCACGATACGCTTGTGCTTCTTGACGAGCTTGGTGCAGGTACGGACCCTTCAGAGGGTGCAGCTCTTGGAATTGCCGAGCTTGAGAAATTAAGAGAAATGGGTGCGCTCGTAGTTGCGACAACTCACTATACAGAGCTTAAGAAATACGCGCTTTCGACAGAGGGCGTCGAGAATGCGTCGATGGAATTCAACGTGGAGACTCTGTCTCCGACATATAAGCTTAGAATCGGACTTCCTGGCAAATCAAATGCCTTTGAGATCTCGAGAAAACTCGGCCTTAGCGAGCAGATTATAGAAAGAGCGACAGAGCTTCTTGGCGAGAATCAAATGGATTTCGAGAATGCTGTATCTCGTGTCGAGGAGGATAGAAAGGCAGCCGAGGAAATGCTTGCCAAGGCTAAGCTAAGCGAAGATGAAGCAAGAGCTATGCTTGAGAAAGCCGCAAGAAAGCTTGACAAGGCAAATGAGAAATCCGAGGCAATTCTTGAAGATGCAAGAGACAAGGCTCGCGAAATGATGCGAAATGCCCAGAGCACCGTTGATGAGATAAGTGCGGAGCTCAAAGAAATGGCAAGCTCTTCCATAGACCATGGCCATGCAAGCAATGCCGTTGCTTCAAGCAGACGCAAGCTAAGAGAGGCCGAGGGAGATTTTGCAGGAGAGGGCGCAAGGAAGAAGCCAATTCAGACAGGCAAGGCACCACGCCCAGAGGACCTCGAGATTGGAATGCATGTCAAGCTTACAAATATTGACCAGAATGGCATTGTTGAGGGACTTCCTGACAGCAGGGGCAATCTTGCTGTAAGAATAGGCTCTCTTAGAACGACTGCCAATGTCAGAAATCTTATTATCACTGAGAGCGAGAATGCTGGCAACAAGGAGAGGCTTAAGAAAAATGCAAACAGGCAGACCTTTGTGAATAATAAGGTGATGACTGTTAAGACCGAAATAAATGTAATAGGAAAGAATCTCGATGACGCCCTTATGATAGTCGAGAAATACATCGACGATGCTTATCTTGCAGGACTTCCACAGGTAAGAATCATCCATGGCAAGGGTCAGGGAATTCTTCAAAGCGGCATCAGAGAAGCACTCAAATATAATAAGCAGGTTAAGTCGGTTAAGGCGGCAGCCTATAACGAAGGCGGCGAGGGCGCGAGCATCGTGCAGCTCAAAGAGAAAAAGTAAAAGGAGATAGAATTGTATATCATAAGCAAATGCCTTCTTGGAGAGAATTGCAAATATAATGGTGCTAACAATCTAAGCGAAGATGTGGTACAATTCTGCAAGAGCCATACTTATACTGCGGTATGTCCGGAAAGCTGCGGTGGACTTAGAGCACCGAGAGATCCGGCTGAGATAGTAAGAAGTCAGGATGGCTCATTTCGTGTGGTTGACGCATCCGGCAAGGACTTAACGGATAAGTTCATCAGCGGTGCTGCACAAGAACTCAACAGCTCAATTCGGGCAGCCGAGGATAGGGGCGAGACCATAGAAGGAGCGATTCTCAAGGCGAACAGCCCTTCGTGCGGAGCAGGCGCAATATACGACGGAAGCTTTTCCCATACCATCGTAGAAGGAGACGGGATTTTTGCAGGGAGACTGCGCGAGCTGGGAATCGAAATAGCAAACGAGAATAACATAAGGGAGATATTTACCAAATGATAGATTTAAAGAATGTAATTGCTGAAGAAATATTCGACGAGGCTCTCGGGCTTAGCAAGGAAGACATCATATCCATGCTCGAGATTCCTGCCGATGAGAATATGGGGGATTTCGCTTTCCCTTGTTTCAGACTTGCCAAGACAATGCGCAAGGCACCTCAGATGATAGCAGCAGATATTGCAAATAGAATCGGCCAAGCTGAGTGCTTCGAGAAGGTAGAGCAGGTCAATGCTTATGTAAATATCTTTATTAAGAGGGCATTCTTCGCAGGCGAGCTTGTAAGAGAGGTTGTTCGCGAGGGTGCTGATTATGGTAAGAGTGATATTGGAAATGGCAAGACTGTAATAGTCGAATATTCCTCGCCAAATATCGCGAAGCCTTTCCATATAGGACATATAAGAAGTACAGTAATCGGAAATGCTATTTACAATCTCTATACAGAGCTTGGATATAAAACAATCAGAATCAATCATCTTGGAGATTACGGAACGCAGTTCGGAAAGATGATCGTGGCTTATCGCAAGTGGGGCGATGAAGAGGAACTTAAGAAGGATCCTATCAAGACACTCCTTGGATATTATACTAAGTTCCATGCAGAAGCAGAGTCTCATCCCGAGCTCAATGACGAGGCAAGGGAAACTTTTGCAAGACTTGAGGCAGGCGAGAAGGCAGAGCTTGAGCTGTGGGAGAAGTTCAGAGAATACAGCTTAACGGAATTCAACAGAGTATATGATATGCTCGGTATCAAATTCGATTCATATACAGGAGAGAGCTTCTTCACGGACAAGATGCCTGCAATCGTAGATGAGATGAGGGCAAAAGGGCTTCTTGTTGAATCTCAAGGGGCACAGATTGTTGACCTTGAGGCTTACGGAATGCCTCCTGCAATAATTCTTAAGTCTGACGGCTCGAGCCTTTATGCAACAAGAGATATTGCGGCCGCTGTTTACAGGAAGAAGACCTATGACTTCGACAAATGCATTTATGTAGTGGCATCGCAGCAGAATCTTCACTTCAAACAATGGAAGAAGGTTCTTGAGCTGATGGGCTATGATTGGCAGAAGGACTGCATACACATACCTTTCGGACTTGTAAGCCTCGAGGACGGAACAATGTCCACAAGAGCGGGCAGGGTGGTTTTCCTTGAAGATGTTTTGAATAATGCCGTTGAGAAAACCAAAGAGATTATGCTCGAGAAGAACCCGAATGCCGAGGGCATTGACGAGATTGCCAAGGAAGTCGGAATAGGAGCTGTAATTTTCCAGGAGCTTTCTAATAACAGAATCAAGGATTATGTTTTCTCTTGGGATAAGGTGCTTAACTTCGACGGTGAGACTGGACCTTATGTGCAATATACACATGCAAGAGCATCGAGCGTTATGAGAAATGCAAGCGAGGCTGAGCTTGCCAAGATAGAAGCAGGCGATTATGACGCATCTTTCTTGACGAGTGATAGCGCATACAGCTTAATTAAACTTATATACAGAGTGCCTGAGGTAATCGGTGATGCCGCAGATAAATACGAGCCTTCGATGCTGACAAGACATCTTGTCGATATAGCACAGGCTTTCAATAAATTCTATCATGACGAGCATATTCTTGTAGATGATGAGGGCGAGAGGCTCGCTAAGCTGGCACTTGTCAGAACTGCTAAAGTCGTTATTGCAAATTGTCTGGGAATTCTTGGAATTAAGGCACCAGAGAGAATGTAGGTGAAGAAAATGAGAGTACTTTTAGCAACAATTAAATCGGACTGCCCTAAGTCGGCGCTTGCACTTAAGTATCTTTATAGTGTTCTTGCGGATGCTCCAATAGAGCTTTTTGAGAACGCATACGACGCTAAGGAATTAAGCAGCGAGATATACGAGGACATTATAAGGGGCAATTATGAAGCTTGCTATTTCCATGTTGATGAGCAGAATGACGCAAGAATCTATAATATCGCCGAAATGGTCAAGAAGGCCGTACCTACCTGCGCAATTATACTCGGAGGCATGCAGGTTACCTTTGATACAAGAAAGATCATGAAGGACAATCCTTGCATAGACTTCATTATTAGAGGCGAAGGGGAGAAGGTCATCTTCAACTTCATTAAGACTCTCATTACATACGAATTTGATTTTGCGGGAATTGCCGGCCTTGCTTATAGAGAGGACGACGTGGTGCATTGCAATCCTCTTGACGCTCCCGTGCAAATGGAGGATCTGCCTTTTCCATATGAGAAGCTAAATGCTGAGGGCGGAGTAGTATATTACGAGTCAATCAGAGGCACATCGGACAGATGCGCATATTCTCAGTATCTTCCTGATGCAAGAATAAGAGCACTTTCCTTGAATAGAGTATGCACAGAGCTAAGATATTTCCTCGCTAAAGGTGTAGAGAAGGTAGTATTTCTTGATAAATATTTCAATTACAATACCGAAAGAGCTTATAGGATATGGGAATATCTTATTAACAACGACAATGGAACAACGACTTTCACCTTCGATGTTAACGGTGATGCGCTCGACGAGCAGACGATAAGACTTCTTAATACAGCAAGAGAGGGCCTGTTTGAATTCAAGATAGATATAGAGAGTACAAATCCTGAGCCACTTGCTGCTGTCGGAAGAAAAGAGAATATTTATCAGCTCATGTATAATTTGAGCAAGCTCATGCAGGGAAGGGTTAAGCTTACTGTCACACTTAAGATTGGTATGCCTTTCGAAACAGAGGAGCTCTTCGCAAGGTCATTTAATAAGGTATATGAGCTTGGCGCAGATGCAATCGATGTGTCGGTTCTCAGACTTCCTAAGGGTTCTGCAATCAGACAGGATGCGGCTATATACGGATATCAATATAACAGCATTCCGCCTTACGAGGTAATCGCGTCTGACTTCCTGCATGCACCAGATATGATTAGAATCAGAAGTGTTATGAAGATTACGGATGTCTTCCTTAAGGACGGTGGCTTCTCGAAGTCTCTTGACAGAATTCTTTCGGATACAGGAATCAAGCCTTATGATATGTTCAAGAAGCTTGCAGAATATATCTATAGTAACGGCTTGAAGGGCAAGATGAACAAGAGAGAGAACCTTTATAGAATTCTCTATGCATTTGCGATTGGCCTGTATGACGAGATGAATGATACCCTCAAGCTGCAGATGCTGATGGATGTAATTCACAGCGACCTTGAGAGAAATCTTTCGTCAGATGCTGTGAAGAAATTTGAACGCAAAGGATGGGATATAGAAAGATAATGGCTGAGAAAAAAGACCGTATCGGAGCTTATCTTGAAGAATTAAATCATGAAATGCTATTTGATGAGCTATCTGAGGATTTCATGAAGGAAGCCGGAATTTACGACCTGCTCGCAGGCGTACCAGTTCCAATCGCAGTAGATGACGAGGGCCTCAGCAATATTTCCATAGCACTTGGCATGGCAAGAATTATCGGAGCGGACAACAACTTCAGATATGCCGACAAATATATGGAATATATCAAAAGAACTCTCGGTGATGTTGCGGTTAAGGTGCTTATCAGCGAAGCCGCGAAGTGCGCGAACGAGAAGGAATACGAGATAGCCTGCATGTATCTTCGCACGGCGCTTTTCATAGATCCTAAATCAGTAGATGCTCTTTATCTATATGCAAGAGCTTGTCAGGATGCTTATCAGCAGGAAGAAGACGATGAGAATTACATAGGCTCTTTCAAGGCTGAGTCATTGGAGCTCTTCGAACTTCTGACTATGCTGCATCCGAACTTCCCGATGGGATATTATTTCCTTGGATATGCCTATCTCAATCTTGGACTGTATACGAAGGCCAAGCTGACCTGGGATCAATTCATGGAAATGACGCAAGATATGAAGAAGGCTATAGGCTTCGATACCTCGCTTGAAGAGGATGCCTTAGCGGATTTCAGACTGGATATTGCAATTCGTCTCGATAATCTCATTGCCCCTATAGAAATCGAGAGCGGAATAAATGCCGTTCTTACAGGCGACTATATCAAGGGCCGAGATATTCTTGAGAAGCATGGCGCGGGTAAATATGCCGAGTGGTGGCCTCTTTGGTACTATCTTGCAGGGGCATACTCGGGACTTGGCGATGGACAAAGGGCGATTGACTGCTTCAAGACGGCACTCAGATTGTCACCAAGCAATCTTGAGGTAATGGGCGAGCTTCTTGAAGTCTACAAGGCTCTCGGAGATGCAGAGAATATCCAGAAGTACGAGCGCAAAATCGAGATAATTAAGCAAAATCTCGAGGACGAAAAGAAGCAAATGCAAGAGGAGTCGCAGGCACAGAAGGACGTTGAATGAGAATAATTTATGAACTCTCGTGGCTCTGGGAAATGCTCGGAATAGCGCTTGTGGCTTCGGCCATTAGCATAGCCTGTGCTTTTCTAATATGCAAAGCCGCGAATAAGAGATTAAGTAAGAGAATTATATTGATTATCGGAATTGCGGCTTTTGTACTTGCAATTATTGCAGTCTTCGGGCTTTCTTATTCGATTATGCCGCTCTGATAGAAGCTCCAACAGAAGCCTTGACATAAGCCTTTGACAGAGGCGTAGCAAAGATACATAAATAGGGCCTTTGGCGATATCCTGCCAAAAGCCCTTTTATAGTGAATTAAGATAAACTTGTAATAAGCTTAATTTGATTGAAGCAGATTGATTGAAGCAGATTATTCCTGAATCTTCTCTAAGTCTTTATCCTCGGAAATCTCTTCTGCAATTTCTTCTGCGCTGTCGCGCTCCGAATGCTGCTTCAACTGTTCGGTGATGACCTGAGTTATTACATCAACATCCAAAGGCTTAGCGATATGATCGTTCATACCTACGGCAAAGGCTGCCTTCTTATCTTCTTCAAAGGCATTTGCGGTCATAGCGACAATCGGTATATTTGCCTTCTTTGGATCATCAAGTGTTCTTATAGCCTTTGTTGATTCATATCCGTTCATCATCGGCATTTGGATATCCATGAGAACAAGATCATAGAATCCTGCTGGCTGGGATTCAATCTTATCTAATGCAACACTACCATCTATTGCGGTATCTACTTCGAGGCCCATTGCTTCGAGAATAGAGATTGCTATTTCCATATTAAGCTCGTTATCCTCGGCAAGCAGTACGCGTTTGCCAGCTATATCTTCTTTCGTATGAATCTCTTGCTCGACTGCGCTTCCGAGAACCATATTCTCTGTCGTCAGCATGAATTCTAAGCTTACTGTAAATACAGTACCCTTGCCGAGCTCACTTTCTACCGTGATATCTCCATTCATAAGATCCACAAGGCTCTTTGTTATGGACATTCCCAAGCCCGTGCCTTGAGTGCGGCTTACGGTCGAAGTCTTTTCTCTTGCGAACTGCTCGAATATGCGCTTCTGGAATTCCTCGCTCATACCGATACCTGTATCTTCGATTATGAAATCATAATATGCATGACCCTCGTGCTCGGATTTCCTCTCGCGCAAAGTCAATGTTATCGTGCCACCTTCCGGCGTGAACTTGACTGCGTTTGAAAGAATATTTATAAGAACTCTATTTACGTGAAGGGCATCAGCATATACATAGATATCGTCAAGATCAACTCTTTGCTCGACATAGTTAAGCCCGTGAGCCTCAATATCCGAATGAATAACATCCATTACAAGCTGCAACTGATCTAATATGCATACTGGAACAGCCTCTATATTGACCTTGCCACTTTCTATGCGGCTCATATCGAGGATATCGTTAATAAGGGCGAGCAGGTGCTTGCTTGATACCATAATCTTGTCAAGGTAGTCGCTTAGCTTCTTCTTGTCATTGATATTCTGCTCCGCCAGATTGGTAAAACCGATGATGGCATTCATAGGCGTGCGGATATCGTGAGACATATTAAATAAGAAGGCACGCTTAGAACGGTTAGCCGCTTCTGCAGTATCTACAGCCTTTGTCAGCTCGATATTCTTCTTCTCGAGCTCAAGCTGATATAAATGCTCTTGTTCCTTTTGCTCGGAAATCAATCTGTTAGTTGTGCGCAGTCTCATGAATTGCACAACGGCAATGGAGAGTATATAGATAACAATCGTTATAGCCACTATCGGAAGCGTGTTCTTGTATACTTGGCGCTCGGATAAGAATGCGCAGATGTAGTATTCACGTCCATGACTATATCTGCCGAAGTAATGCATAGGCTCGCCGTCTTTCTTCAGAGTGAACATCTTATCCGCCTTAGCGCTGTGTCGGAAATTGTATACGAGCTTATAATTCTCTTCGGATATATTGTCTGGATCGAAGTCTTCATTATTGGACGCGATGATTTGTTTGCCGTCCGTAATTACAAAGGTTCCGTTCTGCTCTGGATCAAAACCGTCCAGAATATCCTGCACGGACAGCATTGACTTGATAGCAAATTTCCTGTCGGTATGACGATATACAAGCAGGGCACCACCTTCACATTGCTTAATGGCAAGGTCAAGGTAAGAGCTATCTTCAAGCTTGATGCGCTTCATATAAGTGTAATTATCATACTGCATAACCTTCAGAATCGTCTCTTCGTTCAGTACGTTACGGAATTGTTCGAAGCCTACACCGTCCTTGGTATATTCTGCGGTCGTATTGAAGTTGCTATTTATTATGCTTATGCCGGTAGCCGCCAATTCATCTGCGTGCCGCTTCAGCTCATTCGTTGTGGTAGCTTCGTCGCAATCCACTATAAGCTTCGCGCTCTCAGCCTTTCGTATAAGACTCTTAGCGGCCTCGGTGTCGTTGAATTCGATAAAATTGTTATATTGGCTTTTGAGGTATTCTATCTCCGTAGCAAGTCTGGCATCGCAGTTACTCTTCTCTATATGCGTAACAATAATGGAGACTACAGCAACTACTACCAAGCCTGCTACTACTGCCAATCTTATGTGCTTGTTGCTCACAAGCTTGCCAAGGTCGAGGTGCTTATTCTTCAATATCGTCACCTCCCACCAGATATCTATCCGCATCATCGAGATAGCGGCTTATAATCTTCTTGAGAGTTCCGTCTTTGCGCATCTGTTCAATTGCGTCATTAACCTTCGCGCATAACTTAGCGTCGCCGTCCTTTGCAAACGCTGTACCTACGCTTGCATACATGACAGGCTCATCCAGAATTGTAAAGACTACGTCATAATCTTTCATATACTGGATGGCAACAGGCTCGTCAGCCACAATAGCATCTGTATAGTCGCTGCCCAGAGCGGCAAAAGGATGAGCATTATCCTCATAGCTATATATCTGAACATTTGCAGGGATATTAGGATTCATATGCTCAAGCAATATGTCTTCTGCAATGGAACTTGACTGGAGGGAAATAGTCTTGCCTTCCAAATCCTGCAAGCTCTTAATACCTTCTGTATTATTAACAACCACAACTTGATTGCTATACATATATGGGCCTATCCAAAGATACTCGTCCTCTCGGCCTTCTATGGTGAAGCCTCCTGCTACACAGTCGACTTCTCCGGATGCCAGAAGTTCGTCCTTATCTTCCCATTCAATTTCGACAAATTTGATGTCATAGCCGATGCGGTCAAAGGCTTCTTTGAGAATGTCTATATCAAGACCGGTTGGATCGCCGTTGTTGTCAAGATCTGTAAAAGGAGGGTAGTCCTCGCCGCCTATGGTGATATATGGGCGGTCGCTTTCGGTCTTCGTATCGCTGCTCTTGTCGCAGGAAGCAAGGCAAAGCATAAGAAGAAAGGCTGTTAATATAATTGACAGCCTTCTGAACGCATCGAACATTCTGTGCCCTTTGAATTTCTTGAATTCCTTGACCAATGTTCTTGCCACTATAAAGTCCTCCGTCTACGATTCGAGGGGGATAAATGGTGTAAATATTCACGTCCCCCTAATTTAGATAATTATATTAAAAAAACAATTTATTGGCAACAAATATTGAGGAGAATGCACTGTTGAAATCCATTGCAAAATATCTCGTAAGGCTTGCCAAAAATTTGAATAAAAAAAGAGTATTCATAGGTCAAATCCCTTATGAATACTCGATATGGTTGCGGGGGCAGGACTTGAACCTGCGACCTCCGGGTTATGAGCCCGACGAGCTACCAACTGCTCTACCCCGCGATATTAAATTGGTGCCGGAAATCGGGGTCGAACCGATACGATCTTTTGGATCGGGGGATTTTAAGTCCCCTGCGTCTGCCAATTCCGCCATTCCGGCATAAATAAATGGCTCCGAGGGTGGGGCTCGAACCCACAACCTACCGGTTAACAGCCGGTTGC
>CAVIGM010000005.1:0-14154 GCA_963642455.1 Anaerovoracaceae bacterium
AAATTCGCTGAATTAAGTAATGAAAGGCCCGCAGCATCAGCTGCGAGCCTTTTTTTAGTTGCATCGGTTGCATCGGGCGTTGGCTTATGTATAAAAATAGAACAATAAATCCTTATAGCTAAGGCAGAATTTGTTTGCTATTTTCTAAAATATATGTTTGTATAGAGATAGGAACAAGAATTGAGTGTTATAACTTCTTGATTCTTAGGCTTTAAAATGACAACTGCTTAAGCTTTTGTATTATTTTAAAGAAAGGGGGGAATATGATGAGAAGAAAATTAGTTAGCCTCATTTTGACTGCTTTGATGCTTTTTTCCTGCTGCCAGGGTGTTTTTGCAGAGAATTGCACCCATGAATGGAAATGGACGTATTCAACGGAGTACAACATGGATATGCAGGTGTGTTCAAAATGCGGAGCAAAGGGCACCAGTTTAATTGCTTGTAACAAAGACAGCGAGACCAGTTGCGAAGCGATTGGGCCATGCATTCGCTGCGGAAGGACACTTCCGGCTGGAAGACACCTTTATCCTTCCGGAAATGAGCTTACAGAATACACCTGGAGTGTAGATGCCGCTAAATGCACTGCGAAGAGAGAATGCGTGAAGTGTTTTCATGTAGACACTGCTGAGGGCACAGTTGAGCAAACTTCATCCACTGCTGCCACCCTAACAGAATATGGCACATTAACCTACACTGCCACCTTCAGCGTGGACTGGGCTAGAACCCAAACAAAAACCATTACAAATGGGGAGGATCCCCCAAAAGTAAGCCAGCACAAGTCCGGACATGGGGTGAGTTTTAGAACAGTCTGGGCAACTGACTATTCCAGCTGCACCGCCCAAAAGTGGTGTCATGACTGCGGAGGCGTGGTGGAAACAGACAATGCCACTATAACCCGTACCATAACTACCCAACCTACCTGCACCACCGACGGACTTTGCGACTTAACCGCCAGCTTTACTAAATCTTGGGCACTGGATATGACCAGCGTTAGGAAAAACATAAAAGTTAATGCCCTTGGCCACTCCCTGAAGGAAGTGGAGGAGGACGGGCAATATTATTACAAATGCGAAAGAGAGGGATGTGATTATCAAACCGCAAAGAGCGCAGCTTCTCAAAGCATTGTGATAACAGGGGAAGATAAGGTTTGCAAAAGCTCAAACTACACCTTCACTGTAAGCTGCCCCGCTGGCTATGAGCCTACAGCAACATTTGCATTTGCAAAGAGCGGCGATGGAGTTGAATTAACCAAAAGCGGAGAGGTTTACACCGGAAGCATATCATCAAGCGGTTTCACGTATGTGGATGATGATGAAAGCTTCAAGCTGGAGGTTTATTATAGCCTGGCAGACGGCACCAAAATTGCAGCACAGAAAAATGTGTTGGTTCTGGCTGAGCACAGCTATGGCGAGGCTACCTGCACAGAGCCGAAGGTTTGCAGTTTGTGCGATTATAGGGATGAAGGAAGCGAGCTTGGGCACCTTTGGAATGATACAACCTATGAGTGGAAAGAAGAATACGACGAAGAGGAAGGCGATGATGTGTTAACCTGCACCGCCACCAGGGTTTGCAAAAGAAATTCTAAGCATGTGGAAACAGCCAAAGCCACGATAAGCAGCAGCGAAACCACCGCTGCCACATGCACTACAGATGGAGTAAGAACCTATACCGCTACTTTCGATGTGGATTGGGCAACGACACGAACCAAAACAGAGCCTATTGAAAAGCTGGGCCATGATTTTGAAGCAGAAGAGGATAAAAACACCAAGGAATATTGGAAGAAATGCACAAGAGAAGGCTGCGGATACATAAGCGAAAGAAAGAGCATTCCAGATATTGAAATTATAGGAAGCGACAAAGTATGTAATGATGTGGACTATACTTTCAGCTTTACTCCTCCAAAAGGCTATGAAAAAAACACGGTGGAAGCCATTAGGTTCATTGCATATAATGACTATTTCTTAGTTCCACCTGAATATGTGAATTTGGTTAAGGATGCAAACGGAACCTACAAAGGCATAGTGAATGCTGATTATTATCGTTATATAAGTGCGATATCTTATTTGGGGGGTGATGAAATTTCAGGATTTTACATTTCACTGTGGTTGTTCTTGGATGAAGATACGAACTATTATGCTGGTGACAATAAAGTTGTGAATGTAGTCGAGCATGATTACAGCGTTGAAGCCACTTGCAAGAGTGCACCAAGCTGCAGTAATTGCGGGAAGGAAGTCGAAAACGGAGAGCGTAATCCTAATAATCACAGCAATTTGCAGTATCTACCAGCAAAGGAAGCCACCACTAAGGAAGAGGGCAACCTTGAATGTTGGTATTGTGACGGCTGTGGCAAATATTACACCATAGGAAAGGCTGCGGATGAAAGCGAAGTGGAAGGCGAAGTGGAAGGCGAAGATGAAAACGAAGTGAAAAGGGAAGTGAAAAGGGAAGATGTTATAATTCCGAAGCTCCCAGCTGATGAAAACAAGTCGGATTCTATCTCTAACTCTACATCTGCTTCTAAATCAAATTCTAACTCTCCTGCAACATCAGATGACAGCGATCTTGCAGGCTGGCTAGCCTTAATGGCAGTCGGCGCGGCTTTGAGCGTAGTAATAGAAAAGAAGAAGAAATGCGTAAATAAATAGCTTAAAGCGCTACCAAGCTTCCATAAGAAGCTTTGATTACCCGCCAAAAAGCCGCCTTAGTGGCGGCTTTTGCTTTACTTATTAAGGCGACACTCGAGTGCTAAAGTGATTCCTCGAGCGTTAAAAATATCCATCAAGCATTAAAAATTATCCTTCAAGGGCGGCTTCGCAATATATGCATCTGTAGCTGCCATCGCCTGTGAGCTTGAATTCGTGGTGAATACCGTTCTCGCAAGATGTGATGCAGCGAGGATTCTTGCACTTGCCCTCGATTATCGGAAGCGACGGCTCTGTATACCAATAGGATTTAGGCATTTCGAACAGGAGCTTGAGAATGAGAGCCATGCGCATATATTTGCCATTCAAGGCTTGCTTGAAATAGCAGGCTCTCGGATCGCTGTCGACCTCGGGGCTTATTTCGTTAACCCTTGGAAGAGGATGCAGAATCTTCATCTGTCTATCTGCATTTGCAAGAAGCTCGGGCGTCAAGATATATGCATCCTTGAGCCTTTCGTATTCTGCCTTGTTGTCGAAGCGCTCGCCCTGAATTCTCGTCATATATAAAACGTCAAGCACAGGAATTGCTTCCTTGAGGCTGAAGGTCTCCACATAAGGAATGCCGCTGGCATTAAGAACATCGTCCTTGATATATCTCGGTAGTCTAAGCTCCGGCGGCGAGATAAGCACGAATCTGATACCCTCGTATCTTGACAAAGCATTAATTAGCGAGTGCACAGTTCTACCGTATTTGAGGTCTCCGCATATTCCTATCGTCAGATTATTGAGCCTTTTCTTCTCTCTATAGATTGTAAAAAGGTCTGCGAGCGTCTGTGTTGGATGGCAGTGGCCACCGTCTCCGGCATTGATGACAGGAGTCGATGTGCTGTTAGCTGCAACAAGAGCCGCACCCTCTTTTGGATGCCTAATTGCGATTATGTCCGCATAGCAACTTAGAATCCTTGCCGTATCTGCAACGGACTCGCCTTTTGCGGCTGAAGAATTACCTGCGTCAGCCACAGACAGAACATTCCCTCCAAGTTCGAGCATGGCGGCTTCGAAGCTCAGGCGCGTTCTTGTCGAAGGCTCATAGAAAAGTGTCGCAAGCTTCTTGCCCTTGCAGCGCTCGGAGTATTTGGCTGGGTTAGCGATAATGTCCTCGGCTGTTGCGATAAGCTCTTCAATTTCACTTATATCAAAATCTTTGATGTCTATCAGACTGCTCATTTAGTCTCCTTGTCTTCTCATTTATTTAATCCAGGATTCGTCCGACGGATTGTCGCGGAAGGCGAGAACTCTGTCAAGATCCTCCTTTGCGATATAGCCTTCGTCGGCTGCAACCTTAGCGATTACATCGAAATTTGTCAGAGAGTGGTTCTCAACGGATGCTTCGCTGAGGCGGCTCTTAGCCTTGGCAAGTCCGTAGGTAAAAATCGAAGCTATGCCAAGAACCTCGGCTCCTGCTTCGCGAAGCGCTTCGACAACCTCGATAACGCTGCCACCTGTGGAAATGAGATCCTCCACCACAACAACCTTCTGCCCTGGAAGAAGTCTTCCCTCGATTCTGTTTTGTCTGCCGTGGTCTTTTGCGCTTGAACGAACGTAGCCCATTGGAAGCCCTAAGATGTGGCCTGTTATTGCGGCATGTGCGATTCCCGCAGTTGAAGTTCCCATAAGAACCTCAGCCTCCGGATAGTATTCTTTGATGATTTCTGCGAGGCCGTTCTCGACGTCGGTTCTTATCTTGACGTCAGTGAGCGTGAGCCTGTTGTCTGTGTAGACAGGGCTCTTGATTCCGCTTGCCCATGTAAAAGGTTCGTGTGGGCGGAAGAATACGGCTTCGATTGAAAGCAGGTCTTTGGCGATTAGTGTTTCTCTATTCATGTCTTAATTTCCTGTTCTTCGTGATGATTTAATTATTAGATTGCCGCGGTATCTGATTGCTGAATCGCGCGATATCGCCTTGCGCGCTTAGCCGAGGAATTCCTTGACGAAGCGGTCGTAAGCTGCAACGGGATCCTCAACCTTTGTGATAGGTCTTCCGACAACGATATAGTCTGAGCCGGCAGCCCTTGCCTGCGCTGGTGTCATCACGCGCTTCTGGTCGCCTCTCTCATCGCCTTCGAGTCTGATGCCCGGTGTGATAGTGATGAAGGAATCGCCGCATATAGCATGAATCTTCTCGACCTCGTGAGCTGAACATACAACCCCATCGAGGTTTGACATTTTTGCATTAAGAGCATAATGCATGCATACATCCTTGATAGGCGCTTCAATCATAAGCTCCTCCTCGAGCGTCGTCTGGTCTGTCGAGGTGAGCTGCGTTACCGCAACGATTAGAGGCCTTGATGCGCCCGAGAAATCGCAACCCATAGACATTGATGCCGTGTTGAGACCCTCGTAAGCCGCCTGCATCATTTTCCTTGAGCCTGCAGCGTGCACGTTGACGATATCAACATCGAGTCTTGCGAGAACAGCCATGGCTCTTCTGACAGTATTAGGTATATCGTGGACCTTAAGGTCGAGGAAAATCTTGTGTCCGCGTTCCTTGAGTTGCTCGACGATGGAAGGGCCCTCTGCGTAGAAAAGCTCCATGCCGATCTTTACAAAAGGTCTGCGGTCCCCGAATTTCTCGAGAAAAGCAAGGGTCTCCTCGGCAGATCCGAAATCACATGCGATTATTACATCTTTAGCCATATCAAGTCTCCTTTCTTATATGCTTAGCTCTGTTCTAAGCTCAAATGTTTAAGTTCAAATTATGTTCAAATCGGTAATCCCATATTTCTCCATTGCAGACGGAAGCTCGTCGATGATTGTCTTGCAAGCGAAAGGGTCCACAAGATTGGCCGCGCCGACCTCGACTGCGGTAGCTCCCGCCATCATCATTTCGAGAACATCCTCGGCACTTGAGATGCCGCCCATTCCGATTATAGGAATATCTACGGCATTTGCAGCCTGATATACACAGCGAAGTGCAACAGGGAAAATCGCAGGCCCCGAGTAGCCACCCGTAACATTGGCGAGAAGAGGTTTTCTTGTCTTCAGATTGAACCTCATTCCAAGCAGGGTATTGATAAGGCTAAGCCCGTCCGCGCCTGCCTGCTCGCAAGCCTTCGCAATAGAAGCGATGTCTGTGACATTAGGCGTAAGCTTGATTATAACAGGCTTAGTTGTCACCGCCTTTACGGCCTCAGTAACAGATGCCGCAGCCTTAGGATCGGTGCCGAAGCTCATTCCGCCACCATGAACATTAGGGCAGCTTATATTGACCTCGAGCCAGCCAATCTGAGGGATTGCATCAAGCCTTCTTGCTACCTCGACATATTCATCGATGGCAAAGCCGCTGATGTTCGCCATTATAGGCTTATCGAAGACCTTGCTAAGCTTGGGAAGTTCTTCTCTAATTACTGCGTCAACACCAGGATTCTGAAGACCTACGGCATTTAGCATGCCGGAAGGACATTCGGCAATTCGAGGTGTATCATTTCCGAAGCGAGGCTCTAAGGTTGTGCCTTTGAAGCTTAGGCTTCCGAGGCAGTTGATGTCATATAGCTCAGCGAATTCATAGCCGTAGCCGAAGGTTCCCGATGCTGCGATGACAGGATTGTCAAGCTCGATTCCGCAAAGGGTAATTCGTGTATTCAGTTCATTCGACATAGCCGATGCATTCTGCGTATTCAAATTTGACGCCTTGCTCATATCTACCATAGCAAATCCTCCTTGCGAAGAACTGGGCCATCCTTGCAAATTCTCTTGTTGCCCGTGACTGTTTTGCATGAGCATCCCATGCAAGCACCGAAGCCGCAGCCCATTCTTTCCTCGAAGCTCATCTGGCCATCGGTATTTGTTTTCTCGTAAACAGCCTTGAGCATAGGCTCAGGCCCGCAGCTGCAGAAATACGAATAGTCCGCAGGGAGTATGTCGGTTACGAAGCCCTTTGTACCAAAGCTTCCGTCGGCCGTTGCGATTCGAACTTCGACTTCGGCTTGAGTTCCGACTTCCGTTCCAACTTCAGCGCCGAGAGCTTTGAATTCATCGACGAAGAAGACCTCATCCTTTGTATTGTAGCCAAGGCAAATGCAAATCTTGCGACCTTCGGCAAGAAGCTTCTTGGCGAGGTAATACATTGGCGGAATTCCGACACCGCCGCCGAGAAGAAGCACAGTACCGTCCGGAATGATGTCGAGGTCATAGCCGTTGCCAAGCCCTGTGAGAACATCGAGAGTCTTGCCGACAGGATATTCGGTCATCTGCTCTGTTCCATGCCCGAGGACTTTATAAATAATGGTGACGGAATCCTCGCTAAGGTCGCATACCGAAATAGGCCGCCTCAGGTAAAGGCCATCAAGCTTGATGTTGATGAATTTGCCAGGCGCTGTAATCGCGCTTACATCGCCGCTAAGCTTCATAAGATAGATGCCGCGAGCGAGCTTCCTATTCTCTGTAATTGTCAAATATACTTGCTTCATTTGTCTTCTAAGCGTCGATTGTTGAAATCGTAAGTGTCGTCTCTTCGAGCACGTCGAGAAGAACGCTGACCGTATCAAGCGAGGTGAAGATGGTTGCGTTATTCTCAGTTGCGCACTGACGAATTATATGTCCGTCGCTCTCTTGATTGTTGTCGCCGAGATTTCTTGTATTCAGAATATACGCAATCTGTCCGCTTCTAATTCTGTCGAGAATTTCCGAGCTTCCGTCGCTGATCTTGGCAAGAACTCTCGTTCTGATGCCGTTTTCCTTGAGGAAGCGCGCCGTTCCTTCGGTTGCCTCAATATTGAATCCGAGATTATAGAATCTTCTAATCAGTGGCAGAGCCTCCTGCTTATCCGAGCCTGCAAGAGTTGCAAAGACCGTTCCGTAATTCTTCATCTTGGTGCCTGCCGCCTGCAGTGCCTTATACAGAGCACGGTTCAGCTTGTTGTCGTAGCCGATAGCCTCTCCTGTCGACTTCATCTCAGGCGAGAGATACGCATCAAGCCCCTTAATCTTGTTGAACGAGAAAACAGGCGCTTTTACATAATAGCGAGGCTTCTCTGCAGGATAAAGGTCGAAAATTCCCTGTTCCTTGAGTGTCTTGCCGAGGATAACATCAGTTGCTATGTCAGCAAGCGAGTAACCTGTCGCCTTCGAAAGGAAAGGAACCGTTCTCGAAGAACGTGGGTTAACTTCGATTATATATACCTTGTCCTCTGAATCAACGATGAACTGAATATTGTAAAGTCCAATGATTCCGATTCCAAGGCCAAGCTTCTTAGCATATTGCAAAATGATGCCTTTAACCTTGTCGCTCACGCTGAAGGTAGGATATACGCTAATAGAGTCACCAGAGTGCACGCCGGTTCTTTCGACAAGCTCCATGATGCCAGGAACGAATACATCTCTTCCGTCACAGATAGCATCAACCTCAAGCTCTTTGCCTTGAATATATTTGTCAACAAGAACAGGCTTGTCTATGTCGATTTCTACGGCCGTCTTAAGATAGTGTCTTAGCTGGCCCTCGTTAACTACAATCTGCATAGCTCTTCCGCCGAGCACGAAGGAAGGTCTTACAAGAACGGGATAGCCAATCTCATTTGCGGCTGCAACACCGTCCTCGATATTGGTAACGGCCTTGCCCTTAGGCTGTGGAATTCCAAGCTCGATAAGAAGCTTCTCGAAGGCGTCTCTATTCTCGGCTTTCTCGATGGCCTCGCAATCTGTGCCTATGATTTTGACACCCCTTTCCATAAGAGGCTGGGCGAGATTGATGGCTGTCTGGCCGCCGAGCGATGCAACAACACCAATAGGCTTCTCGTAGTCGATAATTGCCATTACATTCTCAACTGTCAGAGGCTCGAAGTAGAGCTTGTCACCCGTCGTATAGTCTGTCGAAACAGTCTCAGGATTGTTATTTATGATAATTGCCTCATAGCCGGCACGCTTGATAGTCTGAACGGCATGTACGGTTGAATAGTCGAATTCAACACCCTGGCCGATTCTGATAGGGCCCGCACCGAGAACGATGATTTTCTTCTTATCTGTGAGCCTTGAGTCGTTCTTTGAATAATAGGAAGAATAAAGATAAGCAATATATGCACCTGTATGGAGGGTATCTACCATTCTGAATACAGGCAGTATTCCGTACTTCTTCCTCATCTGATATACATCGACTTCAGTCAGATTCCAGAGCTTAGCGATGTACGAGTCACCAAAGCCCATGAGCTTAGCGGCATGAAGGACCTTAAGCGAATTTATATTCTGCTTAAGAAGCACTTCCATCTGAGCGATTCGCTTGAAGGCCTCAAGGAAAAGTGGCGTAATCATCGTGAGCTTGTGAAGGTCAGCAATAGAAATGCCTCTTCTCAGGAGCTCCATTATTGCATAGATATTATCGTCTCTGAATTCTCTAACATAATCGGCGAGAGCTGTCGTCTCGAACTTGTCGAATTTGGCAAGGTGGAGGTGGTCAGTTCCAATCTCAAGAGAGCGGACCGATTTGAGAATACATTCTTCGAGGCAGGAGCCTATGCCCATAACCTCGCCTGTAGCCTTCATCTGAGTTCCGAGAACGTTCGATGCATCCTCGAATTTGTCGAATGGGAAGCGAGGGAATTTAGCAACTACATAATCAAGCGAAGGCTCAATCGCTGCAGTTCCGCCTGCAACAGGAATTTCCTCAAGACTCATGCCGACAGCAATCTTTGCGGTAACTCTTGCAATAGGATAGCCGCTTGCCTTAGAAGCGAGTGCCGATGAACGGGAAACTCTTGGGTTAACCTCGATAAGGAAGTATTCACTTGAATATGGATTAAGAGCGAACTGAACATTGCAGCCGCCTTCAATCTTGAGCTCACGGATAATCTTAATTGCACTGTCGTTGAGCATCTTCATATCCTCGTCCGAGAGGGAAAGGATAGGCGCTACAACAATGGAGTCGCCTGTATGAACTCCGACAGGGTCGACATTCTCCATGCCGCAGATTGTAATGGCTTTGTCGTTGCTGTCGCGCATTACCTCGAATTCGATTTCTTTATAGCCCTTTACGCTTTTCTCAACAAGAACCTGACCAACAGGAGAAAGGTTGAAGGCCTTGGTTCCTATGTCTACAAGTTCAGCCTCGTTATATGCGAAGCCGCCGCCTGTTCCGCCAAGTGTAAAAGCAGGTCTTAGGACAACAGGGTAGCCGATGTCGAGAGCAGCTCTCTTGGCCTCTTCAAGATTGTAGGTAATCTCTGATGGAATTACAGGCTCGCCGATTGACTGGCACATTTCCTTGAAAAGTTCTCTGTCCTCGGCCTTTTCGATGGACTCGCTTGAAGTTCCAAGAAGAATGGTTCCGCATTCGTCGAGAACGCCTTTCTTCTGAAGCTGCATCGCAAGGTTAAGACCGGTCTGACCGCCGATGCCTGGCACGATGGCGTCAGGTCTCTCGTAGCGGAGAATTTTGGCAATATATTCAAGAGTCAGAGGCTCCATATACACCTTGTCTGCAATCTGGGTGTCGGTCATGATTGTCGCCGGATTGGAATTACAAAGGATTACCTCGTAGCCTTCTTCCTTGAGTGCTATGCAAGCCTGAGTGCCCGCATAATCGAATTCAGCTGCCTGACCTATTACTATAGGACCGGATCCGATGATTAGGATTTTCTTGATATCTGTTCTTTTTGCCATCTCTTCCTCCGTTTCTTTTCCATGAGAAATATCTATCTATATAGGCTCCATGGTAGAACCTATTATTTAGCCTTATCTATCTTAATTTCTGCTTGCCTTATCTTTCGTACACGGTCTTGCCGTTGCAGACCGTCTTAGTGCAGAGCCCGTAGACCTTGCGGCCCTCCCAAGGCATTGATTTGCCTTTGCTAAGGAAGTCTCTGCTGTGAATTTCGTATTCTGTATCAAGCTCCCACTCGGCATAATCATCGCCAAGGTCTATGCCGAAGCGTTTGCTCGGGTTGACTGACATTAGAGCAATTAGCTCATCGAGAGTAATTATGCCTCCCCTTACAAGCTCCGTATATAGAAGTGGAAAAGCAGTCTCGAGCCCCACGATGCCAAAGGCGCTTCCTTCAAGGCCTCTCGACTTCTCCTCTGAGCTGTGCGGTGCGTGGTCTGTTGCGATTATCTCTATGGTTCCGTCCTTGATACCTTCAATCAGAGCCTCGCGGTCCTGCTTGCTTCGAAGAGGGGGATTCATCTTGAAATTGCCATCCTCTCTTAGCATTGTCTCGTCAAGAAGAAGGTGATGAGGCGTCACCTCGCAGCTTACATCAAGGCCGTCCGCCTTAGCTTGCCTTACAAGCTCTACTGACTCGGCCGTCGAAACGTGGCAGACATGATAGGAGCAGCCCGTTTCTCTCGCAAGCTCTATATCTCTTTGCACCTGAGCCCACTCGCTCTTGCTGCAGATTCCTCTATGATTATGCTCTTTGGCATAGACACCGTCGTGGATGTAACCGCCGTTAAGAAGCTCGTTCACCTCGCAATGCGCAACGATAATTCGGCCAAGGGCTTTTGCCTTAAGCATCGCCTCGCGCATCAGTTCGTCACTCTGCACTCCCTTGCCATCGTCCGAGAAAGCAATCACCATAGGTGCCATTCCCTCAAGATCGGAAAGAGTCTTGCCCTCTTGCCCAAGGCTTATTGCGCCGTAAGGGTAGACCTTGATGCTCGCGTCCTTAGCTATGCAATCAAGTTGCAACTTGAGGTGCTCAATGCTGTCAGCTACGGGCTTAAGATTAGGCATTGTGCATACCGCCGTATAGCCTCCGTGAGCCGCCGCCGCGCAACCTGTCGCAATCGTCTCTTTATAAGAAAAACCCGGCTCCCTGAAGTGCACATGCAAGTCACAAAGAGCGGGTAATTTAGTTGCGGACATAGGCTTCCTCCTTCCTCGATCGGATATTCATATTCGACATAATTCTACCATATTCGACATTATTGTTCCACCGTGTTCTTTTGCAAAATAGGGATAAAAATGTCGTTTAGAGGGACTTTCTTGTTTGAGGGAAAAAAGCGCTTCGCTTAGTCTTAGATTGTAACAATTAAGGCCCGATAGCTTCTTGAATGTCGGGAGAAGGAGGTACAAATGAGTAATTCAAGAAACAGATCACAAGGTGAAATCGAATTTGAGGTAAAGAGCAGAATCGGAATCCTGCAGACCTATTCTACTGGCTGGACAAAGGAGCTCAATATCATTGCGTGGAATGGCGGTGCATCCAAATATGATATCCGTGACTGGAACCCTGAGCATACGAGCATGTCGAGAGGAATCACTCTTCATGAAGAGGAGGCAGTTAATCTTATGAAGCTTCTGAACGAGAGACTTGGCAAGACGACATTCAAGGGTAGCGGATGGGATACTGCTGAGAATGCTGACGCGATTGAGAAGGAGAGACAGCAGGCTATTTCGCAGGTAGCAGAGAAGATGGAGGTTAATGAGAGCGAGGAGGCTGAAGAGACTGCAACGACCGCAACGCAGCTTTATGAGGAGGAAGAATTATGCGAGGAAGCAACAGAAGAATCAGCGGAAGAGATGAAGAAAGAGGCGTAGGCCGAAGCGTAGGTCGAAGCTCTAAGCAAGGTCTGGGACTAATAATGAATAAGAATTGGTCGAAGAGAATTGGCACAGTATTCTGTGCCATCCTTCTTCTTTCGATATTCTCGGCATCAATCGCAAATGCGGCAAGCATCAGATTGGTGGAGACTTACTGGGAGGACTGCTCCTTTGGACCTGTTGGCGTAGGGCATTTCGAGATTAACGGCAAGCTGGCCTTCTGCATGGAGCATGCGAAGACAACACCTTCGACGGGAGTTGAGACAAGCGAGATGGTCTACGACAACGCAGCTGTGCAGAAGGTGCTGTATTACGGTTACGGAGGGCCCGCTCAGTGGAGCGGCTTTACAAGCCAGAAGAACGGAGTAATGGTAACGTCCTTGATGTTATCAGAGGTCTATACAACTGCGCATAAGGTGGGAACCTATGACGAGATTAGGGGCCTTGCGGCATTTAGAAATTATCTCGCAACACAGCCTGCACCTGATCTCGAGCTACGCTTCGACAAACAGGAGGTTAAGGCTTATTACGACAAGGTCCTGAATGCGGAGAGAACAGAGAATATTACGGTGCTTGGAAGAAGTGAGGGTAAGCTCACCGTTACGATTCCGGAAGGCTATCTGCTTCACAATAACAAGAGCGGAGCCGAGCTTAGCGGAAGCGTTGCACTTACGGCAGGAGATAGCTTTTATATAAAGACGGCCGGCGAATATAGCACGCTTGATTTCACAGAGATTAAGGGAAGAAATGCGAAGCTTAAGCCTATAGTCTTCGTAACAGAAAGCGGCTCGCTGCAGGATCTTACAAGGCTTGAGGTCGTTGAGGATACAGCAGAGACAAGCAAGCTTAAGATAGAGTGGATAGGCAAGCTCGACCTTCGCATAACAAAGACCGACATCGAGAGCGGAGACAGGGTAAACGGTGCGATCTTCAAGCTAAGAGAATACGACATCAACGGCAAGGAAGTTGTCGATGATAAGCAAGGCTATATATATACAGCAAACGATAACGGCTCGGTGCTTGTCAAGGATAGACTGCAATGCGGAAGAACCTACACGCTTGAGGAAATAAATGCGCCATACGCATATCGCCTTAATACCGAGCAGCAGAGCTTCGAGGTAACAGGAGAGCTCAAAGAACACAGCCTGAATTTCGAGAACGAGAAGCAGCGCGTTTATCTCATAATAAATAAGCTTGGCAAGAAGAACGAAATATCAGGAGGCAGAATCGAGAAGAGCGAGGTGCCGCTTGAAGGAGTTAAGTTCGAAATCATGGCGGCAACGAAGATTCTCGAATGGGGAACAAGGAATGTGATGTACGACGCTGGCGAAGTTGTCGCAGAGATTGTAACTGACGAGAATGGAATTGCATCGACAGAAGGTCTGCCACCAGGTAAATATACTGTCAGCGAGATTGAGACAGCACCAGGCTACGAGATCGATAGAGAAGCAAAGACCTATGACCTTAGAGTTGAAACAAAGAAGAGCGAGCTTAGACATACCATCAATGTGGTAAACGAGCCGCAGGAGACCGAAGTAACTGTTGTCAAATATGACGAGGAGACAAATAAGAAATTAGAAGGTGCATATTTCGAGATTGCAAATGAAGAGGGTGCGGTTCTCAAAGTAGGCACCGAGAGGAACGGCAAGACTGTGCTGCGCAATCTTCCAGAAGGCGATTATACTTTCAAGGAAGTGCAGGCACCTGAAGGCTATTCTGTCGATAACGAGGTGCAGGAATTTACCATAGGTTATGAAGAGGAGGAGAGAAGTGTTACCTTAAGCTCCTATGACGAGAAGCTTGAAGCGGTCGATACAGGTGACGAGAATGCGCTTGTTGTCTATTTCGCAATTGGAGCAGCGGCAATTCTGCTAACAGGAGGGTTGTGCAAAAAAAGAACATCAAAAGAATGCAACTTTAATATCTTTAAATAGTTTGCAAATTGCGTTTATGCTAATATAGAAATTAGATTACGAACTT
>CAVIGM010000005.1:14198-53176 GCA_963642455.1 Anaerovoracaceae bacterium
GAAAAGGAGGATGCTATGAGCATAGACGCAAAAGAGCTTAAGCAGCTTAAACAGACTGCAAAAGACTTGCGCCTGACCGTTATCGACGTTATGAAATGGTCAGGCGGTGCGCATGTTGGCGGTTCACTATCTTGCATGGACATGCTGACTGCACTTTATTTCAAGTATCTGAAGATTGATCCAAAGAATCCAGATTGGGACGAAAGAGACAGATTCATTCTTTCGAAAGGTCATGCCGCAGCAGGATATATTCCTGTACTTGCGAAGAGAGGTTACTTCCCAGAGGAGCAGCTGAAGTCTTTCAACCACTTCGGCAGCCCTTTTGCAATGCACCCTGACACAAATAAGGTTCTCGGATGCGATGCATCGGCAGGATCACTTGGTCACGGACTTCCTATCGCACTTGGAATGGCGCTTGGCCTAAGATTCCAGGGTAAGGATCAGAAGGTTGTCTGCATGATGGGAGATGGTGAATGCCAGGAGGGCAGCGTATGGGAGGCTGCAATGGCTATCTCACACTTCAATGCAACCAACGTAATTACAATCGTTGACCGTAACAAGGCACAGATTGACGGAACCACTGAGCAGGTTATGGCTCTTGAGCCTTTTGCAGATAAGTGGACGGCTTTTGGCTTCGATGTAATTGAAATCGACGGAAACAATATGACCCAGATATGCGATGCCTTTGATAAAGCTTGGGCTAAGCAGCCAGGCGAGAAGCCTGCTCTTATACTTGCTAATACAATCAAGGGCAAGGGCGTTGATTTCATGGAAGGACAGGTTCCTTATCATTATTGCAACGGTACTGATGAGGTCTGCGCTAAGGCAAAGGCTTCGATTATGAAAATGGAGGTGTAGATCATGGCAGAAGTAAATACAGGCACTAACTGGACATGTTACGACTCCTCAACTATGACAGCCCGCGAGATTTACGGACGTACACTCGCTGAACTGGCTAAGACCGATGACAGAATCGTAGCAGTTACCGCTGACTTGGAGAAATCCACAGCGCTTAATAAATTCGGAGTTGTTCATCCTGACAGACTCTTTAACGTAGGTATCGCAGAGCAGGATATGATCGGCATAGCCGCAGGAATGGCGAAGGTCGGACTTATTCCTTTTGCAAGCTCTTTTGCGATTATGACCTGCCTGCGAAGCGGCGAGCAGATTAGAACGGATGTATGCTATCAGAATCTTCCTGTTAAGATTATCGCTACTCACTCGGGAATTTCCTTCGGACACGCAGGAACTACCCACCACTGCACAGAGGATTTTGCAATAATGAAATCTTTTGCAAATATGACGGTAATCTGCCCAGCTGACGGTATCGAGACATCCAAGGCAGTTCGCGCTTGCGTGGACTATCCGGGCCCTGTATACATGAGAATCGGCCGTGGATTTGAGCCACCTATCTACGAGAACGAAGATTATGATTTCGAAATCGGCAAGGCTACGATAATGAGAGACGGCAAGGACCTTACTATCATTACTTGCGGAATCGGAGTTCTCCAGAGCGTTAATGCTGCAAAGACACTGTCCGAAAGAGACGGCGTTGAGGTGCAGGTTATCAATATGCATACAATCAAGCCTATCGACAGACAGGCTATCATAGATGCCGCTAAGAAGACCGGCAAGATTCTCACTATCGAGGAGCATAATGTTGTCGGCGGACTTGGAGAATCCGTTGCAAGCGTAATCGCTGAAGAGGGACTCAAGGTTAAATTCAAGAAACACGGAATGCAGGACGAATATTCCATGATTGGATATGCTGAAGACCTGTATGCACACTATAAATTCGATGCTAACGGAATTTGCGAGCTCGTAAGAGAATACCTTGGCATAGAATATGAGGCTGACGATGACTGGGAGGATGAATAATGAGTGCTAACACCAAAGATATCATGACAGCTCGGTTATTCTTTACCGCAGCTTTTCCAACAATTCAGGTTTTGCTCGATGATGATCCATCCTTTGCAAAATTCAAGAATTATGACAAGGTTTTCCAGTTCGGAGCAAAGAACGGCGGCGAGTTACTCTGCTGCAATATGCACGTTAAGGATGGCAAGATTACAGTAGAAGAAGGACCTGCAAACAATCCTGATTTCACACTTACATTCGGATCTGTTAAGGGAATGAATGCTCTTCTCAAGGGCGGCCTTGCTATTCCAATGATTAGAGGCAAGCTCTCACTTGCTCCTGATTTCCTGAGTCTTCTTATGGGACTTAAGATTATGACTAAGCCTAATAACAAGCTTAAGGACAGAGACGAGAAGATTCTCAAGATCAAGATGTCTCTTTACATGATTACAAGAGCTCTGTCTAAATACAATAAGCTCGGTGATCCTGACATGGTTGAGTTCTGCCGCAGACAGCCTGAGAGAATTTATCAGTTCAGAGTTGATGACGGTGCTGAGAAGGATATTGTTGCTTGCTACTTCAGAGTTGCTGAGGGCAAATCCAAATCCGGACATGGCGTATATGAGCGCCGTTCGCCTTTCGTGCTCTTCCATTTCTTTAATATTGACGGAGCGCTTAAGCAACTCGGCGGCGAATGCGAATTCGTTGAAGCCGTTGAGAAGGGATATGTTGAGACGGTTGGATCGCCTGAATATGCTTGCTATCTGAATGACTATATGGCAGTAATTCAAGGAATGATGATGTAGGCGCTCGGCAAAGCTGGCGTGAAGGCCCGGATGACGTAGTCGATGCTAAGCAAGAGCGAGGCAAAGCTTGCCTGAAGACACGCTCTCGCTCCGTTGTCGACGCAGCTGATGCTAAGCTCTGTCCGAGGGACAAGCCCCCGGCCAATCGCTAAGCACAGGCGTCGCCAAAGGCTCTTCAAGCAAGATTGCCTCGCATAGTAGCAGCAAGATGAAGCCGTCATCAAAAGCCCTTCAAGTAAGAATGCCTCGCTAAGTAGAAAGGAATAGTTTGAAATGAGAACTGTATATTTTGATAAAGACATCCCTCGCGTGCTGGCGACTAAGGGGATTGTAATGGCTGGCAAGAAGGTTAAGAAGGCGAACGAACTTCTGTACAAGAATTTCAGCCCTGTTAAGTTCGAGACGGGAATTCCTGATCCTGCTCTTCCTGCAGATAACTGGGTAAGAGTTAAGAATATTGCCTGCGGCCTTTGCGGAACGGATGTATCCTTCTTCAAGGCTACAACGGGAACGAAGTCAGCGCTTGAGCCAATTCCAGCAAGCAAGAAGACCTTCCTCGGACACGAGAATGTAGGCGTTGTTGTGGAAGTGGGCTCGGCTGTTACGGATTTCAAACTCGGTGACAGGGTAGGAATCAGAGCCTATATGGCTGGTTGCGACACCAAGGATCTTCCTCGCTGCAAATACTGCGAAGAGGGAAATTACAATCTTTGCCTCAATTACGGAGCAAAGCCAAGATTCGATCTTCCTTGGACAGGCGCAGGCTGGGGCGATCAGTTCATCGCACCACAGCAGCAGCTATACAAAATCATGGACGAAATTAACGACGAGGACGCTTGCATGATAGAGCCATCTTGCGTATCTGTTCATGCGGTACTTCGTGACAAGCCTAAGGCAGGAGAGAAGATTCTGGTTATGGGCTGCGGAACAATCGGTCTTGGAATTGTTCAGGCTATCAAGATTGTTCAGCCTGATTCGGAAGTATGGATCATGGAAAGAGTTCAGTCTAAGATTGATTTCGCAATGAAGCTCGGTGCAGACCATGTGCTCAAAGGCGATCCGCTTAAGGCTGCAAGCGCTGCAACTGGCGGAAGCGAAGTCTATAAGGGAATGAGCGATAAGAACCGCTATTTCTTTGGAGGCTTCGACAGGGTATATGACTGCATAGGCGGAGACTGGGCCAACACTACAGGCTGCAGACTTCTTGCACCTCGCGGAATTCTGATGAAGGTTGGACATCATATGTGCCCAATCAATTATGACGAGACTCCAGTATGGTGGCAGGAGCTTACCCTTATCGGTATTGACGCACATGGAATCGAAGAATGGGAAGGCCGCACAATGTATACCTTCGATCTCGTTCAGGAGTGGATGAGAGACGGCAAATACAAGGTTGACGGCTTCGTAACACATCACTTCCCACTCGAGCAGTACAAGGAAGCTCTCGAACTTGCAATCAAGAACCCACCTGATGTAGTCAAGATTGTAATCGACTGCTAAGCCGTGTGATGTTTGACAGGCAGATGCCTGACGGGCTGGTGCTTGTCAGGCTCAAATAAAGCACATATAGAAAAGGGCTTGACCGATAAGGTCAGGCCCTTTGTTTTGCATTAGTTATATAAAATTTAGAAAAGCTCCATTGGGTATTTGCCTGTCGCCTTGAGCTCTGCGAATTTAGCAACGACATCAGGCTTGTCTTCCTTATATGTTACGCCGAACCATTTATCAGCGGAAGTAAGAACTTCGTAGGAACAGCTACCCTCTGCAATCTGCTTGTTGATAGGGCTCTGAATATAATATTCGCCCTTCATAGGATTGTTCTCAATGATGTCGCCGAGAGCCTGCTTGAAGCCGTCTTCAAGAACCTGCATATATTCTGCGGCAAAACCCCAGAGGTTCATCGATACAGGAGCGTCGCTTGGAATTACGAGCTTGCTTCCGTCAGGAAGTGTATCTGTAATCTGTCCTTCGTATTCGCCTTCCTTCTCCTTGCCGACTTTGAGATGCTCTACGATGTCAAGAAGCTTGCCATCCTTTGATGAGCAAATTCCACGAGATACTGTACCATTCTCGGACAGGGTGTTCTCAATCTGGAAGCCTACCATGCAATTGTGAGCTGCATCAGCCTTGCTTGTAAGGAAATTATAGATTTTCTCGAAGCCTTCTTTGCCATAATAGTCGTCTGCATTTATTACTGCAAAAGGCGCGTCTATGAATTTGCTTGCGGAAAGAACGGCATGGCCTGTTCCCCAAGGCTTAGTGCGGCCGTCAGGAACGCTGAAGCCCTCTGGAAGATCGTTGATGTCCTGGAAAGCATAATATGTCTCGTAGACCTTGCCCGCACCTTTCTCGATATGCTCGCGGAAAATTTCCTCGAAGTCATGCTTGATGATGAAGCAAACTCTTCTGAAACCTGCCTGATAAGCATCGTAGAGGGAAAAGTCCATGATGATGTCGCCCTGCTCGGTAATTTGGTCAAGCTGCTTGTTTCCGCCGTATCTGCTGCCCATGCCGGCTGCCATTATTACAAGAATTGGTTCCATTATATACACCTCTCTATTCTTTCTCTAACTATATCCTCGCCCATAATCTGCTGTATTGTCCATACATCAGGAGACTGAGCTCTGCCAACGATAGCGATTCTAATCACTGAGCTTACATGCCCGACATGACCCTTGTAGTCGTCCGGATTCTTCTTGAAATCCTTAGGCTTAGCCGCATAGCCAAGCTCAACCGCCATATCCCTTATCTTTGCGAACCACTGCTCGTTATCGTCTTGGTGGTCATAGCTCTCGAGATATTTCTGCAAAATAAGCTTCGCATCGGCCGCAGCCTCGGCAGGATATTCGTCGACGATTTCGAAGGCCTCGTCAAAGAAGTATGCGATATAATCCATTATCTGCCTTGCGTATACAAGGTCGGCTCTTGGCCTTGCGTCGTGTCTTCCTATATCAAGAATTTGCTCGAGCTTAGCCATGTCCTTGAATACATAAGAATATTCAGGCGCAAATTCCTCGCTCCAAGACTTGAGGAAGCCCGCGATTTCCGAAGCTGGAAGGTGAAGCAGAGTGCTCTTGCTTACATCGTTGAGCTTGTCAAGGTCGAACAAGGCTCCCGAAGAGGACATTTTCTCTGTTGTAAAATCAAATTCCTCAATGTCTGCATCAGGATTGGCCTCTCGCCATTCCTCGAAATTAGAGTTAAGTACGGTCATAAGATACTCTCTAACCGCTGCAGGATGATAGCCCTGATTTCTGTAATAATCCAAAGACAACTCTGGGTCCTTGCGCTTACTGAGCTTGCGCTTATTGCCTGTCTCGTCGATTTTCATAAGTACAGATGTATGGCAATATATAGGAAGCTCGAAGCCCAGATAGTCAAATAACTCGATATGAATCGGAAGGGAAGGAAGCCACTCCTCGCCTCTTACAACATGCGTGGTTCTCATGAGATGATCGTCAATTGCATGCGCGAAGTGATAAGTAGGAATTCCCGTGGTCTTTATAATTACTATATCCTGGAAATTCTCAGGCACCTGAAGCTCGCCGCGAATAGCGTCAACTACGGTATTTCTCTTGATGTCCTCGCCAAGCGCGTTAGGTGTTCCGGAAGACTTAAGTCTTATTACAAAAGGCTCGCCGGCATTAAGCTTCGCAAGAACCTCGGCCTCAACAGCAGGGTCCTTATCCCATTCCCTGTATTTCGAGCGGCCGGCGTAAATCCCAGGAGCAAGCTTAAGCTTCTCTTCCTCTTCTCTTATCGCCGTAATCTCGTCCTCGCTAAGGAAGCAAGGATAAGCCTTTCCCTCCGCAATCAACTTCTTAGCATAGCAGCGATAGATTTCGCCTCTGTGGCTCTGCGTATAGTCGCCATAGTCACCAATATCTCCGCCTGCGGTCACTCCCTCGTCGAATTTAATTCCAAAGAAGGAAAGTGACGAGATGATTGTCTCGACTGCATTCTCAACGAAACGCTTGTCGTCAGTATCCTCTATACGAAGATAGAAAACTCCGTCGCTCTGATGTGCGAGACGCTCATCGACGAAGGCACCGTACAGATTCCCAAGGTGGATGAAGCCCGTTGGACTTGGTCCAAGCCTTGTAACTTTAGCACCTTCAGGAAGCTCCCTTGCCGGATACATCGCCTCGTAGTCCTCGGCCGTCTTTGTAATATCCGGATAAATGAGCTGGCTCAACTCCAAATTAGTCATATTCTACTCCTCAATTTCTTGAACTTAGTTGGGCTTCAGAAATCTTGTTCAATTTCAGCTGGTCTTAGCCAATAATAGCCAATCCCATGGCGTTCGCCCAAGCCCTCTAATTATACACTTAAGGAAATTATATTGCAATTTTACCAAGCTTTAAGTGACTATCTGCGCCCGCTTATGTTATAATAACTTCGTATGACAAAATGGATAGGAATGCATAGGAGGAGCACAATGGTAGTAATTAAATATTTATTCGTTGCTCTTCTCGTTTTGCCAATAGCGTTGGTGTGCTTAATGCTTATCAGAGCCTGTGCTGGGGATGTTGAAGATTCAAGGCGCAACAAGAATAAATAACAATAGATAACAACCAGAATATATAAGAGAAAACGAGAATAAGGGAAATAAAGAAAAATAGAAAAAAGGGAAAGCAAATGACTAAAGGCCTCTTTATCTCAGTCGAAGGCTCTGACGGTTCGGGCAAGTCGACGCAGCTTGAGAACATAAAGAAATATTACGAGAACAAGGGCGTGACGATTCTTGCAACAAGAGAACCGGGCGGTACCAAGATTAGCGAGAAGCTTAGAACCATACTCCTCGACAAAGCGAATACCGAGATGTCTCCTGTCACGGAGATGATGATATATGCAGCGTCAAGAGCGCAGCTTGTGGAAGAGGTAATTAAGCCGGCTCTCGAAAGAGGAGAGGTAGTAATCTGCGATAGATTCATAGACAGCTCCATTGCATATCAAGGATACGGAAGAGGACTTGGAGATATGGTCGAGAGCGTCAATCTCTATGCGGTTGGAGGCGTTATGCCGGATCTTACGATTTTCCTTGACCTTGACCCCGAGCTCGGAAGACAGCGCGTCAAGAGCAGATACGGACAAGAGCAAATGGATAGGCTCGAACAGGAGAAGATGGATTTCCACTATAGAGTCTATGAAGGATATAAGGCACTTGCAAAGGCATACCCAGACAGAATAGTAAGCATAGATGCAAGTCGCTCGATAGAGGAGATGAGGGATGATATTTACGCCAAGCTTGATAAGCTCAAGTAATGCACATTCTTGGATTATTGAAGGCCCCAAAGGCGAGATGCGAGAAGCCTTCGTAAGTGACATGGTACATCACTTCGCCGCCAATCAGCTTGATATAGTCTATATGGATAAGACTGCGAACAAAGGCGGTTATTGCAGGGAAGATGTGATAGCTTTCATTCAAAGAATGCACATGGGATCCTTCGGACCTCATCTTGTAGGCGTAATTGACGAAGCCGACATTCTTTCCGAGATACTTCAGAACAAGCTTCTTAAGACTCTCGAAGAACCCGAAGCTGGCGTGATAATCCTACTTGCCTGCACCAACTCCGAGAACCTTTTACATACGGTAAGGTCAAGATGCGTGAAGCTGAGAATTGAGGATGCCAAGGCAGGGCAGCTTGAAGGCGAACATGCGGCAGGACCTGAGATTAACACAGCGGATTTCGATACGGATTATTTCTATGCATACAGAAATGCCGTGGATAAGAAGATACAATCGCGTGAGGCTGCGATAGCGCTATTGAACGCAATGGAAGATGACTACAGGGCGGCCATGCTCTCGGAGGAGCAAGCGCTTGCTTATGCGGCTGGTATCGAGCTGATTGAGAAGACAAGAAGAGATATTTATAAAGGAATGAAATTCGACAAGGCACTCAAGAGACTCTATCTTGAGCTTGGCCGGTAGCGAATAGGAGGATTTATGACAGAGATTGTTGGAATAGGCTTTGCAAAATCAGGAAAAATATATTATTTCGATCCCGCAGGAGAGGCTTTTGAGCAGGGCGATATGGTCATCGTAGAGACTGCAAGAGGCCTCGAGCTTGGGCATGTCCTGATTGCAAATAGCATGGTGGAGGAAGAGGAACTTGTCGCACCGCTTAAGCCTGTAACAAGAAAAGCAACGGACAAGGATCTTGCAACTTACAAGGAGAACCTTGCCAAGAGAGACGACGCGATGAAAGTCTGCGCAGAGAAGATAGCCAAGCACGGCCTGGATATGAAGCTTATCGACGCCGAGTATATGATAGATAATTCCAAGCTTGTTTTCTATTTCTCGGCAGATGGAAGAATCGATTTTCGAGAGCTTGCGAAGGACCTCGCATCATATTTCAGAATCAGAATTGAACTTAGGCAAATTGGCGTCAGAGATGAGGCCAAGATGCTCGGAGGAATAGGAATTTGCGGAAGACCGCTTTGCTGCAACAAGTGGCTAAGCGATTTTCAGACCGTATCCATCAAGATGGCTAAGCAGCAGAACCTTTCTTTGAACCCAAGCAAGATTTCGGGAACCTGCGGAAGACTTATGTGCTGCCTCAATTTCGAGAATGCCACATACAAGGAAATGCGCAAGGGAATGCCTAACGACAACGAGAGGGTTATGACGCCGGACGGACTTGCGAAGGTCATTAAGGTTGACTACTTCAACGGCAAGGTAATTACAAGAGCCATTACGGTTGATGAATCAAACGGAGAAGAGCATTTCGCGCAGGAACTTGGCACCTATTCAAAGGAAGAGATTAAGCGCATCAATAAGAACAATAATAATCAGTCTGACGGTGAGGAGCTGGATGAGGCGACAGCAAAAGAACTTGCCCGTCTCAGCAAGGAATGGTAGGCCAAGAGGAACGTGCCTGCGATACAGGCTTCGGTGAAATCAAAGTAATACAAAGGCCAGGTCTTGGATATGGAGTCGATGCCGTACTGCTTGCGGCTTTTGCGGCAGGAGAAACAGGAGCTAAGGCTATATCGGAGGGTGCCGAGCTTGCGGACCTTGGTACAGGAAACGGCATTGTCGCCATGGTCATAGCTCACAAAATTCCGCATACAAGGATATGCGGCTTCGAGATTCGAGACGATGCCTGCGATAGAGCAAGAAGATCGGTAGAGATAAGCGGGCTTGCCGAGCGAATCACAATAGAGCAGATCGATGTTGCAGATATTGCAGCCGACACGACAGCGACTTTTGACGAAGAAGCTGCGGCGAAGAAGACCGCGAAGCCTTTTGCGAAACATTTTGCGAAATACGACGCAGTTGTCAGCAACCCACCGTACTTCAAGAAGAACTCAGCAATTCCAAGCTCGACAAGCGACAAATACATCGCAAGACACGAGACAAGCGCAGAGCTTAAGGATTTTCTCAAGGCCGCTGCAAGACTTCTCAAAGACGACGGAAGCCTCTATATGGTTCATAGGCCTGACAGAATGGTGGATGTCTTGTCGGAAATGAGAGCACTTGGGATTGAGCCCAAAGAGCTTCAACTTGTAACACCAAGACAAGGCGAAGCGGCAAATATTATGCTTGTTCACGGGATTAAGGGAGGTGGCGCAGAGCTCAAGCTTCTACCCGAGATACCCGTACATGATAAAGAACAAAATTACACAAATATTATTAATCGTATCTATGAGAGGAGGATTTAGTTATGATTACAATTAGCACAGAGAGCGCACTGACATCAATTCTACTGGTGGTATCCATTGTTGCGGTCATTTTCCTTATCGTTGTTCTCGCAAGAGTTATCAAGATGCTCGATAAGGTGAACGATATGGTTGACGAGGGTATGTACACAGTACATGATGTTAAGAAGGTTGTAGGCGAGAAGCTCGGCGGAGTTAAAGAAAAGACTAGCAAAGTAAGCAACCTTGCACACAAGGGCGTAGACGACGCAAGAGCACTCATCAACAAGCTGCCATTCGTAAGATAAGATAGATATAGGAGAGGTGACATTATGACTTTCACTACTAATCAGTTTCTGGTTGCAGGCTTGATCCTTGCACTGTTAGTCATGGCCGGAGCACTTGTAGCTATAGCTATCAGAGCAATTAAGCTTATGAAGAATGCAGAGGTCGCTGTCGGCGACACAAAGGGTCTCATTGGAGAGATTAAGGAAATCGCTGACAAGACAAAGGGTACAGTTGAGGCAAAGATGGATTCAATCAATTCAGTTGCCACAGGAGTAGCAGGAGGAATTGTCAGCGCAAGGCTGATTTCCAAGCTGCATATTTTCAAGAGACTCTCAGCTCGTCTTGACAGAAGAAATGCAAGACTTCTCGAGAAGGAAGCAAAGACGGTCAAGAAGGCAACAAGAAAGGTCGTTAAGGCTAACAAGAAGGCAAGAAAAGTTGCTAAGGCAGAGGCTAAGAGGGAAGCTCGTGCAGCTGCTAAGGCAAGATAGTTCTGCGATAAGCAAGCAACGAGAATAAATTTAAATTTTTTGCTGAGGAGGCAATGTTAAATGGCAAAAATACTTGTCAACAACAACGGACCACTGCATGGAGAGGTGGAGATAAGCGGCGCAAAGAACGCGGTGCTCCCTCTTCTTGCGGCAACACTTTTAACTAAAGAAACATGCACAATCGAAGGCGTGCCTGATCTTGCAGACGTTACAGTAATGAAGGAAATGCTGACCAAATACGGAGCGAGCATTGACGACTCAGAAGAAGGCGTTCTGAAGGTTAAGGTTGAGGAGATTGCGACGGCCGAGGCCGACAAGGATCTTGTGCAGGAAATGAGGGCTTCTGTTTTCACCATGGGGCCTATGCTGGCAAGAAACGGCAAGGTGATTATGCCTATGCCAGGCGGCTGCACCATAGGTAAAAGGCCTATCGACCTGCACCTCAAGGGCTTCAAGGCTCTTGGCGCAAGCGTCATCGAGGACGAGGATAAGGTGATTGTAGAAATAGGCCCGGACGGACTTGTAGGAGATGCTGTTTATCTTGACTTCCCAAGTGTCGGAGCGACCGAGAATATTTTGATGGCCGCATGCCTTGCAAAGGGCACGACGATTATCGAGAACGCAGCAAAGGAGCCGGAAATAATCGACCTTGCGAACCTTCTTAACAAGATGGGAGCGAAGATTAAGAGCGCGGGCACCGACATGATAAGAATCGAGGGTGTAGAGCGACTCGGAGGCGCTGTTCATGGCGTTATTCCTGACAGAATCGAAACCGGAACTTTTATGCTTGCAGCAGCCATCACAAGAGGACAGGTTCATGTTAAGAACGGAATTCCAGGACATGTAAGGCCTGTAATTTCCAAGCTCAAAGAGTGCGGAGTAAGTGTTGAGATAACAGACGAGGGAATCTATGTCGATGCAAGCAAGGGTGATTTGGTGGCAACGGATATTAAGACGTTGCCATACCCGGGCTTTCCAACCGACATCCAGTCGCCTTTTATGGCTTTTCTGACAACAGTTGAGGGCAAGAGCACGGTAAGAGAGACTGTCTTTGAGAACAGATTCATGCACGTTGTTGAGCTCAACAGAATGGGTGCGGACATTACCACCGAAGCAAGAGAGGCCATTATTCCGGGCGGAAAGAAGCTCCATGGCGCGCAGGTTAGAGCTACCGACTTAAGAGCTGGAGCCGCTATGGTTCTTGCCGGACTTGTGGCTTCTGGAACGACAGAAATCAGCGATATTTATCACATCGAGAGAGGCTATGAGAATTTCGTTGGCAAATTCAAGGCCCTCGGTGCGGATATAATGAAGGTTGAGTAACATAAGGAGGACAGAATGACTATTTTACTTAGAATATTAGGACTTGCACTCACACTGCTATGCCTGTATTACTTCATGCTTCTGATGAAGAACAACAGACACAACATCAAATAATTGTGAGATAAGCAAGTCAGAAGCTGATAAATCAAGCGATTAAGCAAGTCAGCAAACAAGCAAGCAAGAATGAAGATATTCTACAAATTATTCAGACAGAACCCGGAAACAAGAGAGGGGATAATTGCGACAACCTCGGGAATTGGAATACTTGCCAATCTCCTTATTTCAGCTGCAAAAATCGCAATAGGCTTCCTTTCGTCTTCGATCGCCATCGTATCAGAGGGCGTTAACAACGCTACCGATGTTCTGTCTTCGCTACTTACGCTTGTCGGAACCAAGCTTGCTGCCAAGCATCCCGACGACAAGCATCCGTTCGGACACGGAAGAGTTGAATATCTGACAAGCCTTACGGTATCTGTGGTGATTATAGTCACGGGCTTCGAGATGCTTAAGAGCGCGGTCGACCTAATTAGACATCCCGCGGAGCTTAAGATCTCGTATCTTGCACTCGGGATAGTCGCAACAACCGCAGTAATTAAATTTTTCCTTGGCCTATACACAATCAAGATGGGAGAAAAAGCGGACTCAAGAGCGCTTGTAGGAGTTGGAATCGACTGCCGAAATGACGCCTTTGCATCAAGCGTAACGATAGTGTCGGCACTTGCTTTCTTGCTCTTTGATGCGCATATCGACGCATACGCTGGTTTCATCACATCACTTCTGATTATTAAGGCGGGAGGCGCTGTTCTCTGGGATACACTTTCGGATCTTATAGGAAGGCCTGGCGAGAAAGAGCTTGCGACTAATCTTTATAGAGAAATTCGCTCGACCCCGGGAATCCTGAACGCTGCGGATATGATGCTTCATAATTATGGACCCGAGGCGTATTCGGGCTCTGTAAATGTCGAAATCGACCACGACCTCACCGTTGGGGAGGCCTATCAATTCATTCATGCGCTACAGCTTCGCATCATGCGCGAATATGATGTTATGATGGTCTTCGGAATCTATGCTGTAGACGATGACCATGAAGAATCGAAGCAGCTTAGACATTATATAGGAAGCTTCGTGCAGGACAAGCGGCATGTTAAGAATTTCCATGCGGTATATATCGAGCCGGCAACGGATAATATTTACTGCGACCTTGTCGTTGATTATGAGCTCAAGGACTGGGATGCACTGAGAGAAGAATTCCTTGCTTATATGAAGAAGCAATATCCCGATAGTGAGATTTTCCTCACCATCGAAACGGAATTCGTATAGAAAAACGCAGCGAAGATAACGATTCTTGGCTGCGCTTTGTTTTTTCCTGTCTATTTATTTATCTATCTATCTATATCGTGAAGCCTGTTAAGAAGACACGCATAATCTTTCCGGCATACTGGCTCAGAGCATAATTTCCGTTCGAAATGCACCAGTCATACATAATGCCTCTTTCAAGAAGGGCATAGGAGACTACAATCTCGTTCACAGAATAGTGGTCCTTGAAGAGATGCTGATCTTTTCCCTCTATAACAATCCTACGAATAGTCTTGTAATATATTCTGTCAGGATCGAGCATGTGCTTATCTCCTGCATGAGTGAGCTGAGCCGCCATATTCCTTGTAAGAAGATATACAGGAATTGTGTTTTCCATTATGAAGAAAATCTCTTGTGTAAGTTGCACGAGCTTGTCGAGCGGACTGAACGATTCGTCAAATCTTGCGAGAATCTCCTCGTATTTGCTGTCGAGCATATATGACATTCCGAATACTAATGCCTCCTTGCCATCGAAATAGTGGTAGAAGGTTCCCTTCGAAATATTGGCAGCATCGAGAATATCGTCGATGGTTGTATCGTTGTAACCCTGCCTGTAGAACAGATTCCAAGCACAATTCAGGATGTGATCTCTTGTGTTCTTTGATGTCTTAGACATATATAAATCCTCCCTCGCAAATCTTGAAGCCTCTCTTAAATAGGTAAGAGAATTAGGAATAAAATCTAAATTGTGTATAGATTATATACCAGGTCTATGGTTGTTACAATATTTCTTTTCAGAAAAAGTATATAAAAAAGTCTAAGAATAATCCCTTAAATTTCAAATGATTGACGATATTAGTGCAGAATTATCATGTCAAAAGTATATAGAATAGTCGGTATTTTATTTAGTATATCGTAAGGCTAAAATATACATGGTGTTAAATATAACTTGGAAAGAAAAATATTGTAAATAACACGAAAGATTTCAATATTGGAAAGAGAGATTTATATGAACGGAGAAATACTTACTTTTATAGTATACTTTGGAGCTCTATTTGGAGTAGCCCTGTTGTTCTACTTCAACGGATCAAACAAAGACTCGGAGGACTTCTTCTTAGGAGGTCGTTCCATGGGACCATGGGTAACAGCTCTTTCGGCACAGGCATCAGATATGTCGGCTTGGCTGCTGATGGGACTTCCTGGTTCAATCCTCGCATTTGGATTTGGTCAGATGTGGATCGGTATCGGTCTTGCACTCGGTACAGCAGCTAACTGGATTCTGTGCGCAAGAAGACTTAGAACCTTCTCGAAGGCTGCGGGAGATGCTATCACACTTCCTCAGTACCTGACAAATAGATTCGGAACAGATTCGAGAATAATGCAGCTTATCTGCGCACTTATTTTCCTCTTCTGCTACACAATCTATGTTGCGTCAGCACTTGTTGCAGGTACATCTGTATTCGAGACATTGTTCCCATCAATATCGCCTAAGCTTGCAATGCTTGTATTCCTTGTAATCGTAGTAGGATACACATTCTTCGGAGGCTTCAAGGCTGTATGTTGGACAGACTTCTTCCAGGGACTTCTGATGATGCTTGCTCTTATGGCAGTTCCTATTGTTGTATGCATCGCACATACGGATATGTTCAATTATGAGAACCTCACAACCGTATTCCAATACACAGATGCAAACGGCGCTATTGTAGATTGCGGTTTCGGTACAGGAGTATTTGATGCAAGCTGGCAGGATATAATTAGCGGACTTGGTTGGGGTCTCGGATATTTCGGAATGCCTCACATCCTTGTAAGATTCATGTCAATTGAGAAGCCATCAATGATTAAGAAATCATCAATAGTTGCTATTGTATGGGTAGTAATTTCACTTGGTTCTGCAGTACTTATCGCTTACTACGGAAGACTTATCATGGCAGAGGAACTTCTCTCAACAGGATCACAGAAGCTTGTATTCATAGCAATGGCAAGAAAGTTCTTCCCACCTGTAATCAGCGGACTTCTTCTTGCAGCTATCATCGCTGCTGGAATTTCGACAGCAGACTCTCAGCTCCTTGTAGCATCAAGCTCATTCACAGCTGACCTTTACAAGCCTTTCATCAGAAAGGATGCAAGCGAGAAGGAAACACTGATGGTAGGACGTGTTCTCGTACTCGTACTTTCACTGATCGCATACTGGATTGCGACAAGCAAGGGCTCGGGCGCACAGGCCATTATGGACATGGTAGAGAACGCTTGGGGTGCATTCGGTGCCGCATTCGGACCAACAATTCTGCTCTCACTCTTCTGGAGAAGATTTAACTTCAAGGGAGCTGTTGCTGGTGTAATCGTAGGATTCGTTGTTGACCTTGGTTGGCTCCTCGGAGGACTTTCCGCATCAACAGGCGTATACGAAATCGTTCCTGGCTTCATCGCAAGTATGTTAGTTGCAGTATTGGTAGCAATGTTCACAGGAGAGCCATCAGAGAAAGCACTTGCTATCTTCGACGAGGCAACTGCACCTGATGCAGAATAACAAATGAAATAAGAAATTTATAACATACTATTCTTTCTTCGGCCCCATCCTCTTAAGAGGATGGGGTTTCTCTATGCAAATCATGCGCAAACAACCACATCTTATACACAAAAGCAGGGCTCTTTATGTTATAATTCAATGAATGCCTATGCGAATTGAGCTCGAATCAGACTTGAATTAAGAGCTTGATTTGAAACATTGGATTAGGCATTTGAATTGTGCATTTGAAATAAGGAGGTTAAGCTATGAGTGTTATTAAGCTTAGTGCTGACAGCTATGAACAGGAAGTTATGAATGCAGAAGGAACCGTTCTTGTGGATTTCTATGCTGACTGGTGCGGACCATGTCAGATGCAAGGACCAATCGTAGAAGAGCTTTCGAACGAAAGACAGGATGTTAAATTCTGCAAGCTTAATATTGATGAAGCAATGCCGATTGCAATGAAGCTTGGAATAATGAGCATACCAACTATTATGGTGGTAAAGAATAAAGAGATAACATATAAGCAGCCGGGCCTTATGCAAAAGGACGAGCTACTTGAGCTATTATAGTAACTAACATAATTATCAACGATAATTGTCGACGATAAGCATTGCGCTTTGCGATAATTAAGACAGCAAAGACAGCAAAGAAAGTTAAGATAGAAAGGACAGACTATGATTCTACTTAATAAAGAAGATATCAAGAAGGTCTTCAGCATGAAGGACGCCATCGAAGCTGACAAGGAATGCTACGCCTTGAATTCAGAAGGCAAATTTATAGTTCCGCTAAGACCTGTAATCTCTGCCCCAAAGGGCAATTTCTGCTTCATGCCTTCGTTCAGCGAGGATCTTAACGCAGCTGCCTGCAAGATTGTAAATATCATGCCGGGTAATGGTGCGCTGGGACTTCCAGGTTCAATCGGACAGGTGATGCTCTTTGATGGTGAGACAGGAGTTGCAAAAGCGCTTCTTGATGGTACTTACGTTACCGCGGTTCGCACAGCAGCAGCTTCCGGAGCAGCTTTTGACCTCTTCGGACTAAAGGACGCAAAGATTGGCGCCATGATCGGAACAGGCAGCCAAGCTATGTGTCAGCTTGAGGCGATGCTCTCGGCAAGGAAGCTCAAGGAGGTAAGAGTAGCAGCAAGAAATTTCGAGAAGACCAAGGCCTTTGTCGAGAAGGCAAAGAAGGAGCTTGCAGATTATGGCGCAAATATCATCGCTTGCGAAGATACAAATGAAGCCGTAACGGATGCAGACCTTGTAACGCTCGTAACAATATCCCATACACCTGTTTGCAGCGCCGAATATTTCAAGCCAGGCTGCGTAATCAGTGCTGTTGGCGCATACCAGTATGAGATGCAAGAGCTCGACCCTAAGGTTTTCGACAAATGCGGCAAGATTTATTTCGACAATATGGAAGCCGTTCTGTCAGAATCTGGAGACATCCTCAAGCCTCTTGACGCTGGAACGCTTACAAAGGAGCAGTTCACAGGAGACATAGGCGATTATATCCTCGGAAGAATTCCAGGTAGAGAGTCGGATGATGAGATTATCGTATTTGAGAATGTAGGCTTCGGTGCGCTCGACCTTGTGGCTGCAGCTAAGATTGTTGAGAAAGCCTCAAAAGAGGGCATTGGAGTTTGCTGGGAATAGGCTCTGGGCAGAAGTTCGGAGATGAGCTTCGAGCTGAGTTTCGATAATTCCAAATTCCAAACATCGAACATCGAACATCGAACATCTAATAACCAATATCTGATATTAATTTTATTAACAAATTTATTTATAAGTAAAAAGAAAAGGAGAAAAGAGAAATGCCACATATCGACATCAACATGTTCGCCGGAAGAGACGACGAGACAAAGAAGAAAGTAGCTGAAGCAGTAGTAGAGACAATGATGAAGGAACTTGGATGCGCAAGAGAGCATCTTTCGGTATCCATTCATGACTACGCTCCTGCAGAGTGGAATGAGAAGATTGCGGATAAGGTTAACGAAGACGATCTTTACGCTGGAACCGTATACAGAAACAAGTAAACGCAAGAAACAAATTCATAAATGTCAATAATTAAAGTAGACAATTTAATACTTGACTACAGCAGAATTTCTGACGATGGAACAGAAATCAAGCAAAGAGCATTAGATGGTGTCAGCCTCGAAATCGAGGCTGGCAGCTTTGTTGCGATTGTCGGGCAGAATGGCTCGGGCAAATCCACGCTCGCCAAATGCCTGAACGGCTTGCTTGTGCCAAACGAGGGAGACGTCACTGTATTCGATATGAATACAAGAGATGATAGCACTATCTGGGATCTTAGAAGCAGGATTGCAATGGTTTTCCAGAACCCGGACAACCAGATAGTTAATTCCATCGTAGAAGACGATGTCGCCTTTGGCCCTGAGAACCTCGGCATTGACCCACTCGAAATAAGACAGAGAGTTGATGAGGCTCTTAAGAAGGTCGGAATGTACGAGCTAAGAGGCAAAGGAGCCCACATGCTATCTGGAGGACAGAAGCAGAGAATTGCAATTGCTGGTGCGGTTGCGATGAGACCTGACTGCATTGTCTTCGATGAGCCGACGGCCATGCTCGACCCACTCGGCCGCTCGCAGGTAATGGCGATTATTAAGGAACTGAACGAGCAGGGAATTACGATCGTGCTGATCACTCACTTCATGCAAGAAGCCTTCCAAGCGGACAGGATAGTTGTCATGAAGGAAGGAAAGATTTTTTGCAACGAAACGCCAGCGGAGCTATTCAGCAATGAAGAGCTGATAATGGGCGCTGGACTTGAAATGCCACCCGCAGTCGACCTTCGAATGAGGCTCGAGCAAAGGGGTGTGCAGATACCAAATAATATTATGACGCAGGAAGCTTTGGTGGATTACATATGTCAATAGAAGTTAAGAATCTCAAATACATATATTCGCCGGGAATGCCGGGGGAGACCCTTGCGCTCGATGATGTATCCTTCTCAATCGAGGACGGAGAGATTTGTGGTGTAATCGGCCATACGGGCTCCGGCAAATCTACGCTTTTGCAGCATTTGAACGGACTTCTTAAGCCAAGCGAGGGAAGCATATTCGTTGATGGCCAGTGCATCACAGACGGAAGCTGCAAAATGGTTGAGGTTAGAAGGCGAGTGGGACTTGTTTTCCAGTATCCCGAATACCAGCTGTTCGAGGAGACGGTCGCTAAGGATGTTGCCTTCGGGCCAAAGAACCTCGGCCTTGATGAAGAGACAATCGATGAGAGAGTTCGAGAGGCTATCTGCCTTGTCGGGCTTGATTATGAGAATATTAAAGACAAATCTCCGTTCGAGCTATCCGGCGGACAGAAACGCAGGGTTGCGATTGCTGGGGTTATCGCCATGAAGCCTAAGCTCTTGATACTTGATGAGCCAACGGCTGGGCTCGACCCTAAGGCACACGCCGACATACTCAAGATGATAGAGCGAATTCATGAGGATATGGGAATTAGTATAATTTTCGTATCGCATAATATGGCAGATATTGCAAAACTGTCGGATCGCGTTCTTGTAATAAATGGCGGAAAGATTGTGGCGCAGGGCAGCCCAAAAGAGGTTTTTGCGAGAAAAGATTATCTGCAATCTATCGGCCTTGATGTGCCACCTGTTGTGGAGATTACGAAGGTCCTTGAGGGAAGACTTGAGGATTTTAGAAGCGATGCAATCACGCCAGACGAAGCGGCGGATGCGATTGCGGCATATCTTAAGAGCAAGTCAAGATAAGACAAGAAAGATAAGACAAGGAAGATAAGGAAGATAAGGAAGGCGCAGAAGAGCGGGATAAGATATGCAAGGCTGCGCAGCTTTTGAAAATATATTAAGAGCAAATTAAAGGAAATTTGGATGATACGCGATATTACGCTGGGGCAATATTACCCGGGAGAATCCTTAATACATAGATTGGATGCCAGAACAAAGATCATCGCAACGATGGCCTATATTGTGGAGCTTTTTCTTGTAACAAATTATTGGGGTTTCGTGCTTACAACTGCTGTTCTGGCGGCGATAATCGCAATCTCTAAGGTTCCTGTGAAGTTCATATTCAGAGGGCTCAGCGCGATTTTTCTTATAATAGTCTTCACATTTATTATAAATATGTTCATGGTGGATGGGCGAGTGCTCTGCCACTTCTGGATCTTCACCATTACCTACGAAGGCATAAATAGAGCTTTTTTCATGGCATTCAGGCTGATTCTTCTGATCATAGGCTCATCTATGATGACTCTGTGCACCAAGCCGATGGAACTTACAGACGGACTTGAGAAGCTGCTTAAGCCGCTTTCTAAGATAGGCGTTCCAAGCCACGAAATAGCATTGATGATGACAATAGCGCTGAGGTTCATTCCAACTCTGATGGAGGAGACCGACAAGATAATTAAGGCGCAGCAGGCAAGAGGTGCGGACTTCGAATCCGGCAATCTCATCAATAGGGCGAAGAGCCTTATTCCGATTCTGATACCTTTGTTCATCAGCTCGTTTAGAATAGCACAGGAGCTTGCGCTTGCGATGGAGGCAAGATGCTATAGCGGCTCTAACGGAAGAACGAGAATGAAGGAAATAAGATTTACAAGGCTTGATGTGGCGGCAGCGGTGCTTATGGTGGTCTTCCTTGGACTTGTTATTGCATCAAGATTTATGCCAAGCTTGATATAGAAGATGATAAGAGGCAGCAAATGAGACAACGCAAGGTTAAGAATTTAGAGAATAAATATGAGCTGTTCAGCGATATTCTTATATATGAGCCAGCCGAGCATCGTGGCGAATGGGACAAGCTCTCAGACGGCAAGCCTATTTACCTTGAGATAGGCTGCGGCAAGGGCAAATTCATTTCTGAGATGGCGGCTCGAAATCCAGATAGCTTCTATATTGCAATAGAAGGCAACAGAAGCGTAATGCTAAGGGCGATGGAGAAGATTGGAAAGGCAGGCCTCGACAATGTGATCTTCATACCGCATTTCATCGAGGATTTGTCAGACTGGTTCGCGGACGGAGAGGTCTACGGCATTTACTTGAACTTCAGTGACCCCCTGCCTAAGAACTACTGGTACAAGAAGCGTCTGACCTATAGAGAGAAACTTTTCTCATACTTCAAGGTGCTGAGGGAAGACGGGACAGTAACATTCAAGACGGACAACACAGGGCTTTTCGAATTTACGATGCAGGAGGCTCAGGCGGCAGACCTTAGAATTCTCGAAATAACAAGGGACCTTCATGCGGAGAATTGCCCAGACAATATAGAGACTGAATATGAAGCGAAGTTCTCCGGCAAAGGAGAGAAGATTAAAAGGGTTGTGCTCGGCAGAGCGAAGGATGCGAAGGAAAGAAGGGAGATGACACAGGTGACACAAGCGACGCAGATTAAATCAATGGCAGCATATAACGGCAGAGAGATTCCGCTCGAGGATAAGGTCTTTGCTGCAAGTGGCAGAGCCAAGAAAATGATTAAGGAGAAGGGCAAGGACGCGGTAATCAACGCGACAATCGGATCGCTTCTTGATGATAATGGCGAGCTTGTTGTTATGTCGTCTGTAGAGAAAACCATCAAGACTCTTTCGGGCTCGGAATTTGCTGCTTATGCGCCAATCGAGGGAACCGAGGGCTTCAAGAAGGCGATTTGCCGTGCGGCTTTTGGACCATATAAGGTAAATAGCTTCGTTGAGACTGTCGCAACACCAGGCGGCACAGGCGCAATCAGAAATACGATTGCAAATTATTCCTGCCCGGGAGATAAGGTCCTCACACATAATTGGCATTGGAATACATATAAGAGCATAGCGGGAGAAATGGGAAGATCCCTCGAATATTTCGAGATGTTCGATGAAGAGGGACATTTCAATATTGCTGATTTCGAATACAAGGTCAACAAGCTGCTTAGAAGCCAGGAGCACCTTGTAGTGATTCTAAATACGCCTGCTAACAATCCGACCGGATATAATATGTCATTAGATGACTGGTATAATGTGAAGGCCGTTCTCGATAAGGTAGATATGGATAAGAAGGTGGCGCTGCTCTGCGATGTCGCATATATAGATTTCGCAGGTGAAGACGAGGAGACAAGAGCCTTCATTCAGGTTATTGATAAAATGCGCGGGAATATTCTGCCGATTATTGCATTTAGCGCTTCGAAGACCTTCTCGCTCTACGGCTTCAGATGTGCGGCGATGATTTGCCTTGCGAATACGCCAGAGGTAGCCGAGGAATTTGCGAGGGTATGCATTTACTCATCAAGAGCAAGTTGGTCGAATTCGCCAAGAGCACCTCAGACCGTTATCGAGAAAATCTTTGCGGATGAGAAGCTACTTGAGGAGGCAAGGGCAGAGAGAAAGAAAGATAGGGACATGCTGCTTGCAAGGGGCAAGGCTTTCAATGAAGAGGCCGAAAAAGCAGGCCTCAAGATCATGCCTTTTAACGCGGGCTTCTTTGTAACTGTTCCTTGCAATGACCCAGAGGCTCTTTGCGCAAGGCTTGAGAAGAAAGGCGTTTTCCTTGTTCCAATTAACGGCGGTGTTAGGGTAAGCGTTGCCTCAATCACTGAGGCTGAATGCAGACGCCTGCCAGAAATCATCAAAGCGACAATGTAATCACAAATTACGTTTATAATTGCAAATACTTCAGATAGTAAAATGTTGAGTGCATGTCATAAATAAGGCAAAAAGGGGAAGAGTGTGTTATGAAAAAATTATTCAGTAACTACAAATCAACAATTATTCTGGTTCTGGCTATTATCATAGGCGGAATTGTAGGAGCAATCTTTGGTGAGAAGACAAAGGTATTATCTCCATTTGGAGATGTATTCTTGAATCTATTGCTTGTAATAATTATTCCTCTTGTTTTCCTTACACTTTCGACTTCGGTTGCAAAGATGAAGGAAAAGAAAAGATTAGGGAAAATCATGCGGACAATCGTTCTAATCTTCGTCCTCACATCCTTGGTAGCTGCGATTTTCGGAATTATCAGCACATCTACGGTTAGCTTGGTTAACAAATCTTCAAAGGCCGAAATCGAAAGCGCATTGAGCATCGAAGATACACAAGAGGATGTAAGTGTGAACGTCTTAGAGAAGACCGCTCAGCTTGTTACTGTTGATGATTTCAATAAATTATTATCTAAAGAGAATATTATCGCTCTTGTTTGCTTTTCTATTCTCTTTGGCCTTGCAATCAGGAGGAGCGGAGAGAAAGGCGAGAAAGCCCTTGAAGTGCTATGCTCATTTAACGACGTGGTGCTCAAATTTGTCGAATTGATCATGCTATATGCACCAATCGGTATAGGCTGCTATTTCGCGGTGCTGGTTGGAACCCTTGGCGCTTCAATTGCAGCCGCATATTTGAAGACCTTTGTCGTATACCTGCTCGTAGCACTTGTGTTCTATTTTGTCATCTACACATTCTATGCTTACTTAGCAGGAGGAAAGAAGGGCGCAAAGGTTTTCTGGAAGAATATTCTCCCAACTACCTTTACTTCCCTTGCAACTTGCTCATCGGCAGCTTGCATTCCTGTTAACGTTACAGTTGCAAAGAATATCGGAGTATCTGATGATATCGCTGAGACACTTATTCCGATGGGAACAAGCTTCCACAAGGATGGCTCTATCATCGGCAGCGTATTTAAGATAATGTTCCTTGTATACCTCTTCGAGGGAGGAATTGGCGGCACAGATATGATTCTCAAGGTAATAGGAATTGCGCTTCTTGCTACTTTGCTGGTAACAGCGGTTCCTATTGGAGGCGGAACAATCTCGGAGAGCTTGATCATCAGTTTGCTTGGCTATTCAATGTCATGCCTGCCTATATTGACGATTATCGCAACAATCATTGACGCTCCTGCAACAGTCTTAAATGTTGTCGGAGATACAAGCTCTTCAATGCTCGTTTCGAGAATTGTGGATGGCAAGGATTGGATGGAGAAGAAAGATGAAGTTAAGTAATTTACTTAAAGATGTAGATTATGAATTAGTACAAGGGGATTTGGATGTCGAAATAAGCGATATTGCTTATGATTCAAGAAAAGCACAAGATGGCTTCCTCTTCGTAGCTATGGTGGGCTTTCGTGCTGATGGGCATGACTATATTTCCAAGGCGATAGAGAACGGCTGCAAGGCCATTGCCGTATCTAAGGCTGTAATAGTAGATAGCGACATTACCGTTATTAAGCTTAAGGATACAAGAACCGACTTGTCTATCTTGTCACGCACCCTGTTCGGATACCCGGACAAGGAGATGACAACCATCGCTTTTACAGGAACCAAAGGCAAGACGACTTCAAGCACAATGGTTCAGCATATTCTGAAGGCCTCAGGAAGAGAATGCGGCCTGATTGGCACGATGGGAGTATTCTACTTAGATAAATTCTATCACACGGTAAATACTTCGCCGGAATCCTATGATGTATTCAAGTACATGAGAGAGATGCTCGACCATGGAGTGTCTTATCTTGTGATGGAAGTATCGAGCCAATCCTTGAAACTAAATAGATGGATAAATGTTATTTTCGACTATGCTATATTTACTAATCTAAGCCTTGACCATGTTGGCGAGGATGAGCATGATAGCTTCGAAGATTATAAGTATTGCAAGAGCTTGCTATTCAAACAATGTAAGACTGGCATCTTTAACATAGATAGCGAATATACAGCTGATATGACAGAAGGCGCTACCTGCGACAAATATTTCTATGGTAAGGATAGCAAGGCTGACTATCGCCTGGTGGAGTGTACCAATGTAATTAAGGACGGCTTTACCGGAATACAAATGGCGACCGACGGCAAACTTCGGGACAACTTCAAGGTCAGCATTCTTGGTACTTTTACATCCTATAACGCTCTATCTGCCATCAGCGTCTGCGACTTGCTTGGAGTATCTGCCGAGGATATGAAGAAGGCCTTAGAAGTTATTAAGGTCAAAGGAAGAATGGAGAGCGTTCCTGTTTCCGACAAATTCAGCGTATTGATTGATTATGCTTATCAGGGAATCGCGATGGAGAATGTTCTCAAGACCGTTCGCGAGAGCAAGCCAAGCAGAATCGTTACTGTATTTGGCTGCGGAGGAAATCGCAGCAGGCAGAGAAGATTCGATTGCGGCGAGATAAGTGGCAAATATTCCGACCTTAGCATTCTGACTGCGGATAATCCAAGATACGAGGACAATGGCAAGATTATCGAGGATATCCTAATTGGCATGAAGAAAACAGACGGCGAATATATAATCATCGACAACAGAAAGGATGCTATTCGCTATAGCATCGAGAATGCCCATGACGGAGATGTCATCATGATTCTTGGAAAAGGTCATGAGGATTATCAGGAGATAAATGGGGTAAGATATCCGTTTGATGAACGAGTGGTTATCAAGGAAATCGTTGACGAGCTGAGCGACGATGCCAAGGAGACACTGGGCATTCGGATTTAAGCAGAGGGCGCGATTATTGCTGCTTGAAGGAGCATTTGCGCGCTCCCTGCATCGACAACGGAGAGAGAGCGTGCCTTCAAGCAACAATTTGTCGCGCTCCCTGCATCACATACGTCATTAACGATTCTTCGGCAACAGGTAACTGAAGTACTCGGTTTTGCCAGACAATACATCGTTGTAGAAATTCTGCTTCCAATTGATATATTCAATTGCCTCCTGTATTTCCTTCTTCTTATTTTCAAGTTCTTCTAATTTATTATCTAAGATGACCTGCCTTTCGGGAATGGATTTCTGACCCTGCAGGCATAGCTCCAAATACGTCTTCATCTGAGAAATGCTCATATTGCAATTCTTAAGACAGGTGAGGCTCTTGATCCAATTTATATCGTTATCGTCGAATACACGATAATTGTTGCTGTCTCTTTTAACATTAGGAACTAAGCCCTTGTTGCAATAGAACTTCAGCGCATCATAGGTTAAGCCCGTCTCCTCGCATGCTTCCTTCATTGAATATAACTTTTTTTCCATATAAATTCTCCTTCTGGAAATATCCGAAAATATCCCACATTTATTAAAATTTTTCAAAAAAGTCTTGACCGTGTCATACACCCGACCTTTACAAATATATTGTAAATAAATACTTTTGTCAATCAAGAAAGGAAGGTTGATTATGGAATATGTAAGACTCAACAATGGCGTAGAAATGCCGATATTAGGATTTGGAGTATATCAGATACCTAAGGAGGAGACCAGAAGATGTGTGCTTGATGCCATAGATGCTGGCTTCAGAAGCATTGACACGGCTCAGAGCTATTTCAACGAGGCAGAGGTCGGAGAAGCAATTTCCGAGTGCGGCGTGCCAAGAAACGAATTATTTATCACGACAAAGGTATGGATTGATAATTATGGCTACGAGAATTGCCGGAAGTCCGTAGAGGAATCTTTGAAGAAACTCAGAACGGACTACATCGACTTGATGTTACTTCACCAACCATTCGGTGACTATTACGGAGCATACAGAGCTTTGGAAGATTTATATGAAGAAGGGAAGATCAGGGCAATCGGCGTCTCTAACTTCTATCCAGACAGGCTCTCCGATATATGCTTGTTCGAGCGGAAGGTAATTCCTGCGGTAAATCAGGTAGAAACCAATCCGTTAAATGCTCAATTCAAGGCACAAGAGAATATGGAAAAATACGGTGTGCATATGGAGGCATGGGCGCCTTTTGGCGAGGGAAGAAATGGCCTCTTCGAGAACGAGACTTTAGTTGAGATCGGAAGAAAATATGGCAAGAGCTCGGCTCAGGTTATGCTGCGCTGGTTGATTCAAAGAGGAGTAATTATTGCGTGCAAGTCAACTCATAAGGAGAGAATGGAGCAAAATATCGATGTATTTGATTTCGAACTGTCCAAAGAGGATATGGAGAATATCAATAAATTAGATACAAGCGATAGCCTGTTCTTCAATCATCAGGATCCGCAAATGGTAGAATGGTTCGACAGCACTGTGAAGTCGCGGAGAACAAATGAGGATTGCAGGAAAGATCAGAAGAATTGGTAAGATATCGGCCATCATTGTGATGGCCGATGTTTTTTATGGGTGAAGGGAAGATGCCGCAATCAAGGCCACAGCCACTGCGTGGCGCCTGCGGCGGCCTTGACAGCGGCATGATCCGAGTGTGACCGCAATCATACACTCGGATACGTCCCCTCGCTTTTACGCTCGGGTTCAATTCCCTCGATTCAAACAAAAAGATAGCGGCCACCACAAGGGTGGCTGCTATCTTTTGGAGCGGGTGAAGGGAATTGAACCCTCGCTGCAAGCTTGGGAAGCTCGCGTTCTGCCATTAAACTACACCCGCGTTTTCATTCGACAGCTTGCGCCTATACTGCTATAATAAAGCAATACTGCAATAAGCAATATTGCGCATTCACTATCAACAATTATTCTACATCAAATGAAAGAAGCGAACAAGAAGCAAAATCAAATAATAGGAACGATAATCACCCTGCTTGGCGCAGGCTTTTGGGGCCTTTGCGCTGTTGTAAGCAAATATCTGATGGACGACAAAGGCCTTGACTCGATGTGGCTTGTGGATTTTCGAATGGTTTCGGCGGGCGTGATTATGCTTCTTATAGCTGCGATAAGTGTGAAGCTTAAGACTAACAGCTGGAGCGGAATCTTCGAAATCTGGAAGGATAGGAAATCCGTTATAAGGCTGCTCGCGGTTGCGTTTCTTGCCTTCGGCGTCTGCCAGCTTACGTATTTTCTTGCGATTGAATATTGCGACGCTGCGATAGCGACGGCCCTTCAGCAGACCTCGCCTGTTTTTGTACTTGCTTTTGCAGTAATCAAAGAGCATAGACGACCAAGCCCTGCCGAAATAATAGTGCTTGTGATGGTAATCTTCGGATCATTCCTGCTTGCGACAGGCGGCGACATCCATGCACTTGCGATTCCTGTGCTTGCCTTAGTCTACGGACTCAGCTCGGCCGTGACAAGTGCGCTCTACATCACCTTGCCACCGCCACTGATTAGCCGTTACGGCACCTTCGAGACAATTGGCTGGGGGCTTACGATAGGCGGAATTGCAATCGCGCCTATATGCAAGCTGTGGAATGCACCTGCCACCTATGATGCCGGAATTGTGCTTGGACTTATTTATATTGTAGTCTTTGGGGCTATCTTGGCCTTTGCGCTATATCTTTACGGAGCGACAATTATAGGCACTGTAAAAGCGGGCATCTATGGCCTTTTCGAGCCTGTCGTTGCTACGCTTGCGTCGGTGCTCTGGCTTAAGCAGACTTTTACAAAGGCGGATTACATAGGCATTCTCGCAATCCTCGGCGGCATCGCGATTCTCACATTATCGAAGAACAAAATCGAATCAAAGGAAGAACTATGAGCCATACAATTGAACTTAAGAAAGTATCCAAATATTACGCCAACGAGAACTCAGTCAGCATGGGCTTTGCAAGACTTGACTTGAAGCTCGACATGGGCGAATTTGTTGCCATCACCGGCGAAAGCGGCAGCGGCAAATCCACCCTGCTTAACGTCATTTCGGGCCTCGACAATTACGACGAAGGCGAGATGTTTGTGTGCGGAGAAGACACCACTGCATATAAGACCGAAGATTATGAGAGATATCGCAAGACCTATATCGGCAATATTTTCCAGGATTTCAATCTTGTCAACAGCTATAGCGTATATCAGAATATCGAGATGGTAATGCTGATGTGCGGCAAGAAGGCTTCCGAGTGCAAGGGAAGAATCAAGGAACTGCTTGAGCTTGTAGGGCTTAGCGAATATGCCAGAACGAAGGCGTCTAAGCTGTCGGGCGGACAGAAGCAGCGAGTTGCTATTGCCCGTGCGCTTGCAAAAGATGCGCCGATTATCGTTGCAGACGAGCCAACAGGAAATCTTGATAGCGAGTCCGCAAAGACCGTTATGGATACGCTGTCTGTGATTTCTAAGGACAAGCTTGTTGTAATCGTGACACATAATTACGAGCAGGCCGAGCCTTATGTTACAAGAAAAATCACGATGCACGATGGAAGGATCATCGAGGACAAGCAGGTTTTGCATCAAGATCAGGAGTCCTTCGAAGACGCAGACATAGATACTGACGCGTACGCAGATACAGAGCCTGCGGACTATATCACAGACGATATGCTTGTGGGCTCGCAGCTGAGGCTTGGAATAAGGAACACCTTCAATCTTCCGAGCAAATTCCTGCTGCTCTTTATCGTTTACTTCTTCGTATCGAGTGCGATTATTTCGCAATACGCATCCGTGAAGAACAATCTTCACCAAAGGGAAATACTCGGATACAGCGGCTATTTCGTGGAAACGAGCGCGAAGAGGGCGATTCTGAGCAAGAGCGACGGAACGACTTTTACAGATGAAGAAATAGCTTGGATAGAGAAGCAAGACAATGTCGACACAGTTGCAAGAAACGATGTGAGCCTCGACTATCCATTCGACCTATATTTCGGCGACCAAATGACAAGCGCAACAGCGGCACCTGTCAGCCAGCTTAAGAAGTCCATGCTCTCGATGGGAAGAATGCCTGAGGCTGATAACGAGATTGTAATCTATACAATTAAAGACAGCATAACAGAGCAGACCATAGAGGGCTTGGGAGATTCCATCATAGGTATGAAAGCATCATTTATGGACTTCTACGGAACAGGCACGAGAGTAGTTCCAGAGGATGCTGTAATTGTCGGTGTAGTCTTTGATGGCAATGCCGAGAATATAAATTGGTCCGGCTATGACAAGGTCTATGTAAGCGATGCGATTGCAAATAAGCTCCTTATTTCCGCAATGTCGACTCTGTCTAAGACAAGCTTGGATTTCAACGGCTTGACGCAGGAATATGATAGCGGATTCCAGATTGTATATTCGAACGCAAATGTTCCGGCAGGACAGGCCTATATCCCAGAGGAGCTATCGAGCATGTATGAAGAGGGAAAGGCCTCAAATAAGCCTCTTTCGATTACGGCGAAGAATTCAAGATTTACCCAGAGCGTATCGCTCAAGGTCGGCAAGGTAATAACGAAGAAGAATATTGAAGAGAGCCTTGGAATCAGCAAGGGTAATTATGAGCTTATTACAAGCTACGTCTACGTCAACCCTGCGGATTTCGCGAGCCTGTACGACAAGGGCAATTACCAGATAAGCATTTTCATGAACGATGAGAATAAGTCAGACGCGCTCGAAAGTCTTATGAATGGTAAAGGCTATGAGTGCCTCTTCATCAAGGACGTTCTCTCGGATATAACAGGTGGCTTCAGCTTCGTACTCGAGCTTCTGTCGATGGGCGCACTCATCATCGAATTCATAATACTTTTCTATATCGCCTATGCGGTAATCAAGCTGATTATGAAGTCGAGGAATAGCTATTATTCGACGCTTAGAATACTTGGCGCTAACAGAAAGAATACCGATACAATACTCAGAATCGAGCTTCTTGTAATGATGCTCATTGCTTGTGCTGTCGATATGATTCTCGTTGTGCTGATAAATAAGAATATAGTTGATATTCCAACGCTCAAGAACCAGCTGAGCTATCTTAAGCCGCTTGATTACGGCGTGCTTGTTGTTCTTCTTGTGGCAATGTCGCTTCTTATCGCTAAGCGCTATTCAAGGAAAATCTTCGGCAAGAGCGCCATGAACGTATATAGAGAGGAGGCGTAGCTATGATTAAATTAGATAAAGTCAACAAATATTTCTATCGTGGCAAGCCTAATCAAATACATGTCATCGACAATACGTCCATGGTAATTCCGGAGAAGGGAATCCTGACCTTGCTTGGCCCGTCCGGCTGCGGCAAGACAACTCTTCTAAATGCGATAGGCGGCCTCGACAAGATCGACAGCGGCTCAATCATGATCGACGATGATTGCATTACAAAGGGAAGGGCAAACAAGAAGGACGATATACGTAACGCGAAGATAGGATATATTTTCCAGAACTTCAATCTTCTTGATGATAGAACGGTCTTCGAGAATGTCGCGATAGCCCTGCGCATGGTCGGCATCAAGGACAAGCATACCATTCAGGAAAGAGTTAACTACTGCCTGCGAGCAGTAGGCATTTATCAATATAGGAATAAGAATGCGAATGCGCTCTCCGGCGGACAGAGGCAGAGAGTTGCGATAGCAAGAGCGATTGTCAAGAACCCAAGAATTATTATTGCGGATGAGCCTACAGGAAATCTCGATAGTGCTAATACAATCGAGGTAATGAATGTCATCAAGAAAATTTCTCGCGAAAGAATCGTAATTCTTGTTACTCACGAGAGAAAAATCGCTGAGTTCTATTCGGACTATATTTGCGAGCTCAAGGACGGGAAGATTGTTGAGGCGTATACTAACGACTCTTCTAAATATCTTGATTATCAGCTTGAGAACAAGATTTACCTTAAGGATATGCCTGTCTCGAAGAGCTTTGCTCAGGACGGCATCAAGCTCGGCGTCTATCAAGATGAAGAGCGGGAAGCAAATATCAATATCGTAATAAGAGGCGGGAACCTCTATATTGATACGGATGGCAAATTCAATATCGTAGGCGAGGACTCTAATGTCGAGCTAATCGATGACCATTATCGCGCAATGGACGAGAGCATCTATGCCGATAACAACTTCGAATATGATGCTCATCTTCCGAAGAATTTCAAGGCTAAATATACTTCGATATATACAGTTTGGAATCTTCTTTCGAATGGCTTCAAGACGATTAAGGGCTTCAAGAAGCTCAAGAAATTCCTACTTATAGGCTTTGCCTTTGCGGCAATCTTCGCCTTCGTAGGAGTGAGCAATATCATGGGAATTCTCGACATAGAGCCTGAGGACTATCTCACAACAAATGACCATTATCTGACGGTAGCTAACGGCAAGCATAGCGCAGATGTAATTAACAATCTCAAGGAAATCGAGGGTGTAGATTATGTCATTCCAGGAACATCTTCTGTTTCGCTTGAACTTCCTATGGACGACTATATCCAGACGGCATCTAAGACAGCAAGTATCGACGCGTCTGTTACGCGGCTTAGCACCATCGACGAATCGAAGCTCGTTATCGGGCGCATGCCGCAAAACGAGCATGAGCTTGTTATCGACAAGATGCTTATCGACAAATTCATCGAAGATAAGAAGGGCACGGATATCGCCTTGACTACAGCCGAGAAATTCGAAGGAAGAAGACTTAAGGTTCCTAATCTTTCGGACTACACGATTGTCGGAATCTCCGATACCACATCGCCATCTGTATATGTGGACGATAATCAAGTCGAGCTCATAATCACCAACGCTAAGAAATCCGAGAGCACAAATGATGGCTTTGGCGGTGAATATGAAGACGCGACTCAAGGCGAGGCAATTCTTTCCTATTCACTTGCACCTTCGTCTATCGAAATCAAGAAGGGCCGCGCGCCAAGCGCAGATTATGAGGTAATTGCAAATTATTCGCACTACGGAGAATATGAGCTTAACAAGAACATCACCAAGAAGATGAACGGGGTAAGCCTCAAAGTGGTAGGCTTTTATAAGAGCAACTCCATGAAAGATACATATTATGTAACATCTAACACCGTATATCTTGATTATCTTGGCAAGGTTAAGCAGTGCAGCGTCTATACCTCGGGCGATGTAAGCAAGCTGTCCGAGAAGCTCCAAGAAGAAGGCTATTCCGTAGAAATAAATGCAACAAGAGATAAGCAGAAATATAAGGATCAGATGAAAAACACTCTTAAGGCCTCCCTCACGGTTGCCGGAGTTCTGCTACTTATTTCGCTTGTCGAAATGTATCTGATGCTCAGGTCCTCCTTCCTTGCAAGAATCAAGGAGGTCGGAACAATGAGGGCTATCGGCCTCAAGAAAAAAGATATTTACAGGATGTTCGCAGGGGAGATCGTTGTAATCACAACAGTCACGGCAATACCGGGCATCGCATTAGCTTATTATGTCATGTCAAATGTTGTTAAGATTACAGCTTACCTTGAATCTCTCTATATGATAAATCCGCTGACCGCGGCAATATCCTTTGTGCTTCTCATAATATTTAATCTGATTGCAGGGCTTCTGCCTGTATTCAGAACAATGAGAAAGACACCTGCAGAGATTTTGGCACGAACTGACATTTAATATGCTATAATGATTTTATATCATGGGATTTAATATTATACTTCGGAGGAAGAACGAGAAATGGGAAAAGCTACAGTTGAAGAATATAAGGAAATGGCCAGCAATTTCATCCACGACATTATCGAGGACGATTTAGCAACAGGTAAGCATACAGGTATCATTACAAGATTCCCACCGGAACCTAACGGCTATCTGCATATCGGACATGCGAAGTCCCTATGCCTGAATTTTGGAACTGCCCTCAAATACGGCGGCAAGTGCAATCTCAGATATGATGATACCAATCCTGTTAAAGAGGACATGGAATATATCAACGCTATCGAAAGAGATGTTCGCTGGCTGGGTTTCGAGTGGAACCAGAGACTATGGGCGTCGGATTATTTCGATACGATGTATGATGCAGCTGTTGAGCTGATTAAGAAAGGCAAGGCCTTCGTATGTGAGCTTACACCTGAGCAGATTAAGGATTACAGAGGCACCCTCACAAGCCCTGGCAAGGAGAGCCCATACAGAAATAGAAGTGTCGAAGAGAATTTGAACCTTTTCGAAAGAATGAAGGCAGGAGAGTTCGAAGATGGCAAGATTTGCCTAAGAGCAAAGATCGATATGAGCTCCCCTAATATAAATATGAGAGATCCTGTAATTTACAGAGTCGTTCATGCTACACATCATAATACAGGCGACAAATGGTGCATCTACCCAATGTATGACTTCGCTCATCCGATTGAGGATGCTATCGAGGGAATTACACATTCAATTTGCACTCTTGAATTCGAGGACCACAGACCTTTGTATGACTGGGTTGTTCGTGAAGTAGGTTTCTGGGAGCATCCACCAAGACAGATCGAATTCGCTCCTCTTAACATTACAACAATGATTATGAGTAAGCGTTTCATCAAGAAATTAGTTGATGGTGGCCTTGTTGAGGGCTGGGATGACCCAAGACTTTCAACACTTGCAGGAGTTCGTCGTCGCGGATATACGCCTGAGGCTCTTCGCAAATTCTGCAATGACATTGGAGTATCTAAGGCTGATTCGACTATTGACATCGCACAGCTTGAACAGTGTGTAAGAGAAGACCTTCAGGATAAGACCGAAGCAAGAAATGTTGTAACAAATCCTATCAAAGTGATTATCGATAATTATCCTGCTGGGGAGATCGAAATGTGCACAGTCGAGAATAACGCGAAGGTCGAAGAACTCGGAAGCAGACAGATTCCTTTCGGAAGAGAACTCTGGATCGACGGAGACGACTTCATGGAAGTACCAGTTAAGAAATACTTCCGCCTTTTCCCAGGAAATGAAGTAAGACTTAAGGGCGCATATTTTATCACCTGCAATGAGGTTGTGAAGAACGAAGATGGAAGCATCAAGGAGCTTCACTGCACATACGACCCTGAGACAAAGAGCGGCTCGTCTTGCGAGCGCAAGGTCAAGGGAACAATTCACTTTGTTGAGGCAAGCACCGCAGCAAAGATTAGGATACGCGAATATTCATATCTGAATAGGGAGAACGAGAACGGCGAGATGGAATTCAATCCAGATTCACTCATCGAGACTTGGGGCTACGCAGAGCCATCAATTATGGACTGCAAGCCTGAGGAACGTTTCCAGTTCTTCAGAAAGGGATATTATATAGCTGACTCCAAGCTTACAACAGACGACGAGAAGGTATTTAACAGCATCGTTGGTCTGAAGAGCTCTTGGAAATAGCACTTGCAAATAGCTTTGCAAATGGCTTCGCAAATGGCTTTTACAAATAGCGTCGGAAACAGCTATAGAAATTAGAATTTATGAATGGAATAATCACTGCAATACTGACATTCTCGGAGAACAATCCGATACTTGCTAAGCATGTGACCACCGTCTTTAGGTGGGGGTTTGTAATACTTGCGGTGTATATCTTGCTCCGCGCCATCATGTCGCTGCTCTCAACAAGAGCAACCCCTGAGGTGTGGGGCTATCTTTCTGTCCAGAATTCAACTGGGCAGCCTATAACCCACTGGGAGAATGTAATAGGAAGATCCAAATCCGCCGATCTTAACATTCCTCTCAAGACCATTTCAAATAATCATGCAATTCTTGTGCGCAAGGACAACAATAAGTGGCTAATCAAGGATGTCGGTTCAAAGAACGGAACCTCTGTTAACGGCGTAGACCTTGTCCCAGGCAAAAGATATTTGATTGAGCCGGGAGACGAGATTGTAATGGGAGGCGTTAGTTCCACACTTATAGGAATGAGCCTTGAGGAGAATCTCAATAACGAGGAAATGCGCAAGCTTGACAAGGAGCCAGTCGACCCTTGGAAGATTCTTCTTGCGATTACCGTTTTCCAGATTATGACCATAATTCAGCTTGTCATTAGCATGGGAACGGCAATGACAGCAGGAGCAGTTCTTTCAATCATTCTCTTGTCGGCGTTGATGTGGATATATGTAATGGTATTCAAAGGCCTCGGCCGTAAAGGCTTCGAGATGGAAATGATTGCCTTCTTCATGTCTACGATTAACCTTGCCGTCACAAGTTCCTCGGTTCCTGAGAACACATTTAAGGAATTTTGCGCGATACTAATCGGTGTGGCGCTGATGATATTCATGTGCATATACCTTCGAGACCTCGAAAGAACGAAGAAGCTTCGCCCAATTATCGCGGGCTTATCCGTGCTGCTCCTTGCATTTAACCTTATCTTCGGAACGGCTAAATACGGAGCTGTCAACTGGGTATACATAGGAAGCCTAACAATTCAGCCATCGGAAATAGTCAAGCTTGCCTTCATCTGCATAGGTGCGGCGACCTTAGAGGAACTTTTCCAGAGGAAGAACATCCTCTTCTATGCGCTTTTCTCGCTCTTCTGCCTTGGCTGCCTTGCTCTCATGGGAGACTTCGGAACAGCGCTGATCTTCTTTGTTACATACATTGTGGTGTCCTTCCTTCGAAGCGGAGATTTCTCCAAAATGCTGCTTACCGTAGTAGGAGCAGGAGCGATGGGCTTGCTTGTGCTAAGGTTCAAGCCATATATTGCGACGAGATTCGAGACTTGGGGACACGTATGGGAATTTGCGGATGCAGAGGGCTATCAGCAGACAAGAACGATGTCCTATGGAGCAGGTGGCGGACTCCTCGGGCTTGGAGCCGGAAATGGTTCGCTTAAATACGTTGGCGCTTCAAATACCGACCTTGTATTTGGCTTCGTAATGGAAGAGTGGGGGCTTATTATTGCAATCTTGCTTGTGCTTTGCATAATTACGCTTTCGTTCTTTGCGGTTAGCTCCATTGTCGCAGGGCGCTCGACCTTCTATACAATCGGAGCCTGCGGAGCTGCAAGCATGCTTATTTTCCAAACGATTCTGAATATATTCGGAGCGGTTGACTTCTTCCCTCTGACGGGAGTTACCTTCCCGTTCGTATCGACGGGAGGAACGAGCATGATCTGTTCTTGGGGAATGCTCGCGTATTTCAAAGCCGCGGATATGCGGCAGGATGCAAGCCTTGCGATTAAGCGCAAGAGCAAGTGGGACTATTAAATAGATATTGGAGTATAGATGCGCAAATTAGAAAGAAGATCTTGGATATGTATGGCGCTTGCGATGGTGCTCTTCGGAGGCATCGTATTATTTACGGTGCGCTTTGTTAAGCATGGCGGCGAGTGGGCAAGCTTCTACGGAAATACGCAAATTTACACAAATGGCGAAATCAATCGAGGCTCGATATATGACAGAAACGGAGTTCTCCTGCTTGACTGCTCACCAGATGGAATTACATATAACGGTGATTCGACGATAAGAAGAGCGACAGTTCATGCGGTAGGCGATACACACGGAAATGTCGCATCGGGAGCCATCAATATGTGGAAGGACCAGCTGATCGGCTACGACATCGTCAACGGAACCTACGACACAAGCGCAGAGGGCAAGAGCTTAACTCTTACTATTTCCTCTGAAGCAAATAGGGCGGCCTATAACGCTCTCGGAAGCAGGAATGGAACAGTCGGAGTATATAATTATGAAACAGGCGAAATACTCTGCATGGTCAGCAAGCCAAGCTTCGATCCTGCCGATGATTCGGGATCTGACCCGTCATCGTCAATTTATTTCAACACCTTCCTTCTCGGAACGGTAACACCGGGCTCAACTTTCAAGACCATAACCGCAGGCGCTGCCTACGAGAAAATCTCGGATATAGAGGATTTTGATTTTACCTGCGACGGAACAAACGAATATAACGGCGAGAAAATCACCTGCAGCTACACCCACGGCAATGTGAACTTCGAGACTGCCATGGCGAAATCCTGCAATGGAGCCTTCGGAGAAATGGCAAGGGAGGTAGGAGCAGGCACGCTTGAAAGATATGTCAAGAAGGCGGGCTTGACCAAGTCGATAAATGTCAACGGCATCAAGACGGCCAAGGGAACTTTCGATTTCCCAGATGATAATGATGTGGGCCTTAGCTGGGCAGGAATCGGACAATACCACGACTCAGTCAATCCTTGCACGATGATGGTATATATGGGTGCCATCGCCAACGGCGGCGAGGCAATCCAGCCAACGCTTATTAAGAGCTCGAACTTCCTTGAGAACTTAGGCGGCGGCAAATCTCTTGGCAAATATTTAAGCAGCGATACAGCCGCTAAGCTCAGCGAGATGATGAAATATAACGTTCAGGCCACCTATGGGGAATCTAATTATTACGGCCTGGACCTCTATGCGAAATCTGGAACGGCAGAGGTTGGTGACGGCAGCAGCAATTCGCTCTTTGTGGGCTTCATAAATAACGAAGGCCATCCTTATGCATTCTTTGTATGGGTTGAGGGCGGAAGCTCGGGCGCAAGCGTTGCCGGCCCGGTCGCAAAAGCTGTGTTGAATGAGCTTATAAACGAATAGTGTGGACGAGGGCTTGCTTGAAGGCAAGCCCTCGCTTCTTTGTCGACGCAGAGGGGCGCGCAAATGCTCCTTGAAGGCACGCTCTCGCTCCGTTGCTGACGTAGCCGATGCTAAGCAAAGGCGCGACTAACTGTTGCTTGATGGCACGCTCTCGCTTCGTTGGCGACGCAGAGGGGCGCGCAAATGCTCCTTGAAGGCACGCTCTCGCTCCGTTGCTGACGTAGCCGATGCTAAGCAAAGGCGCGACTAACTGTTGCTTGATGGCACGCTCTCGCTTCGTTGGCGACGCAGAGGGGCGCGCAAATGCTCCTTGAAGGCACGCTCTCGCTCCGTTGCTGACGTAGCCGATGCTAAGCAAAGGCGCGACTAACTGTTGCTTGATGGCACGCTCTCGCTTCGTTGGCGACGCAGAGGGGCGCGCAAATGCTCCTTGAAGGCACGCTCTCGCTCCGTTGCTGACGTAGCCGATGCTAAGCAAAGGCGCGACTAACTGTTGCTTGATGGCACGCTCTCGCTTCGTTGGCGACGCAGAGGGGCGCGCAAATGCTCCTTGAAGGCACGCTCTCGCTCCGTTGCTGACGTAGCCGATGCTAAGCAAAGGCGCGACTAACTGTTGCTTGATGGCACGCTCTCGCTTCGTTGGCGACGCAGCTGATACTAAGCTCTGTCCGAGGGACGAGCCCTCGACCAATCGCTAAGTACAGGCGTCGCCAAAGATCCATCAAGCAACAATCGTCGCGCGGAGTGCAGGCAAGAGGTAGGCCAATCGCTAAGCACGAACGTCAGCAAAGGCCCTTCAAGAAGCA